>JAFTUO010000031.1 GCA_017466215.1 Oscillospiraceae bacterium
AACTGCTCCTGAGTCTCCAGCTTGGTACGGCCGGAGCCGATGATGTCGAAGCCGCCGGTGTTGCGGTACTGGTTGATATATGCATCGTCGAAGATCACATAGTCATCCTCCAGCAGACCGCTGGGGCCGCCCTTGAAGCCATAGAGAACATTCTCGGGATCGGTAGCCTTCAGAGCATCGTACAGACCGCAGATGACATTGTGGCCGCCGGGAGCCTGGCCGCCGGACAGAATAACGCCCACGACCTGCTTCTTGGCTTCAGCAGTGTTCTTGCCCTTCTGGAAGGTGATCTCGTTCTTGCCGTAAGTATTGGGGAACAGCGCCTGGATCTTCTCCTGATCGGCAACGCTCTGGGTAGCAGCGCCGTCACGGACACAGATCTCGGAAATGCCGTTTCTCAGCATTCCGGGCAGCTTGGGTGCATACTGGTATCTAGCCAGCTGCAGGGGAGAAATTTTCATAAAATAAGCACTCCTTATCGTTTCTTTTGATTACTTCCCATAGATTATACTCTATTCCGCGGGAAAGGTAAATAGCTATTTTCACTAAATTTGCAAATACATCCCAGTTTTCGAATATTTCTATTGAAATACAAAAAAATTGTGCTATAATGTATTCGGTAAAAATGTGAACCAACCACATATAAGAAAGGATTGTACTATAATGGCTCTTGTAACTACTACTGAGATGTTCAAGAAGGCTTACGACGGCGGCTACGCCATCGGCGCTTTCAACGTCAACAACATGGAGATCGTTCAGGCGATCACCGAGGCTTGTAAGGAAGAGAAGTCCCCTGTTATCCTGCAGGTTTCCAAGGGCGCTCGCGCTTACGCAAACCACACCTACCTGGTAAAGCTGGTTGAGGCTGCTGTTATCGAATGCCCCGAGATCCCCGTTGCTCTGCATCTGGACCACGGCGACAGCTTCGAGACCTGCAAGTCCTGCATCGACGGCGGCTTCACCTCCGTTATGATCGACGCTTCCTCCAAGTCCTTCGAGGAGAACATCGAGATCACCCGTAAGGTCGTTGAGTACGCTCACGATCACGGCGTTGTTGTCGAGGCTGAGCTGGGCTCCCTGGCCGGCATCGAGGATGAGGTCAATGTTTCCGCTGAGGCCGCTTCCTACACCCGTCCCGAAGAGGTCGAGGAGTTCGTTACCCGCACCGGTTGTGACTCCCTGGCTATCGCCATCGGCACCAGCCACGGCGCATACAAGTTCACCCCCGAGCAGTGCACCCTGAACGAGCAGGGCATTCTGGTGCCCCCCGCACTGCGCTTCGACGTTCTGGAAGAAGTCACCAAGCGTCTGCCCGGCTTCCCCATCGTTCTGCACGGCTCTTCTTCCGTTCCTCAGGAATATGTCGCTATGGTCAATGCCAACGGCGGCAAGATGCCCAATGCTATCGGCGTTCCCGAGGAGCAGCTGCGTAAGGCTGCGGCTCTCAGCGTCTGCAAGATCAACATCGACTCCGACCTGCGTCTTGCAATGACCGGCACTATCCGCAAGTTCTTCAACGAGCAGCCCAGCAAGTTTGACCCCCGTGAGTACCTGAAGCCCGCTCGCGCCAACATCAAGGAGCTGGTCCGCCACAAGCTGATCAACGTCCTGGGCTGCGCAGGCAAGGCCTAATTTCAAACGACAAAATCTCCTGGACTTTTCGTCCAGGAGATTTTTTATTGTAGGGGACGGGTTTCCCGTCCCGTAACAATCCCTCCGTCTTCGCCTTCGGCGAATCCACCTCCCTTTACACAAGGGAGGCTTTATTTGGCAAAAACCCGCCTTCAAAAGAAGGCGGGTTTCTTATTAGTACTGTGTGGGATGGATGTGCCAGATCTCGTCAGCATACTGACGGATGGTGCGGTCGGAAGAGAACTTCGCGCCGCTGGCAATGTTCATCAGGCACTTGCGGCCAAAGGCCAGCCGGTCGCGATAGTCCCGGTTCACCTGCAGCTTTGCCTCGATATAGGAGGGATAGTCCAACAGGATGAAGTAGTGGTCAGCCTTGTGCCAATGTGCGCCGTCCAGCAGAGCGTGGTACAGCTCTCTCTGATCGTCATCCGTAGGAACTGTGCCGTCTACCAGCGTATCCAGAGCCCGGCGCAGGTGGTGATCCTGCTCATAGATACCGCGGCTGTAGTAACTGTCCTTGCAAGCATTGATCTGGTCAACGGTATGGCCGAAGATATACTCGTTCTCGTGGCCTGCTTCCTTGGCGATCTCCACATTGGCGCCGTCCAGCGTGCCCAGGGTAACCGCGCCGTTGAGCATCAGCTTCATATTGCCGGTGCCGGAGGCCTCCGTACCGGCAGGAGAGATCTGCTCAGAAACGTCAGCGGCAGGGATGATATGCTCGGCATAGGAGCAGTTATAGTTCTGGACAAATACCACCTTCAGCTTATCCGCCACAGCAGGATCGTTATTGATCATCTTGGCGACCCGGTTAATGTAGCGAATAATGGCCTTTGCCCGGGCATAGCCGGGGGCAGATTTTGCGCCGAAGATAAATGCCGTGGGCTGGAAGTCCGGCAGCTCGCCGTTCTTCAAGCGGAAATAGATATCCACAACGCTGATGATGTTCATCAGCTGGCGCTTATACTCGTGCAGACGCTTGACCTGAACATCAAAGATGAAGCTGGGGTCAAGCTGTACGCCCTCGTTCTTGGCGATGACCTTACACAGCTGCTCCTTCTTCTGGAACTTGATGGTGTTGAACTGGCGGACCATATCGTCGTCGATCATGGTCTTCAGCTTGGAAAGGCGATCCAGATCCTTCAGGAAATCCGCACCGATGCGGTACTTGATCATCTGGGTCAGCTCGGGATTGCACAGGCCCATCCAGCGGCGGGGAGTAACGCCGTTGGTCTTGTTCTGGAAGCGCTCGGGGAATGCCTCGTACCACTGACGGAATACATCGTCCTTCAAGATCTGGCTGTGGATCTCCGCAACGCCGTTAACGTAGGTGCCCACATAGACGGACAGATTTGCCATGTGCGCCGTATTATCCCGGACAATGAACAGCTCCGGATGCTCACTGCGCAGCTTTTCATCAATGCGCAGGATGATATCCACGATTTCCGGCACAACGCTGCGCAGCAGATCCAGATTCCACTTCTCCAGCGCCTCGCCCATAACGGTGTGGTTGGTGTAGGAGAAGGTCTTCTGGGCGATCTGGAAGCTCTGGTTGAAATCCATACCCTCTGCCATCAGCAGACGGATCAGTTCGGGAATGGACATTGCCGGGTGGGTATCGTTGAGCTGCACGGCATAGTAATCCGCAAAGTGGGTCAGATCGGTGCCGTGGATGGACTTATAGACCCGCAGCATATCCTGCAGCGATGCAGAAGACAGCACATACTGCTGCTTGATGCGCAGGCGCTTGCCCTCCCAGGTGGAGTCGTTGGGGTACAGAACGCGGGTGATGTCCTCAGCCTTGTTCTTCTGTGCCAGAGCGCGCAGGTAGTCCTGGTCATTAAATGCATTGAAGTCCAGCTCTTCCTCTGCCTCACACTGCCACAGACGCAGGGTATTGATATTGTCAGTGCCGTAGCCGATGACGGGAACGTCATAGGGAACAGCCAGGACGGTATGGTCGGGGAATTTCACCTTAACGGTGTGGTTATACCGGCGGTAAGACCAGGGATCGCCGTACTTCGTCCAGTCGTCGGCGGTTTCCAGCTGGCTGCCGTTTTCATCAAACTTCTGCTTGAACAGGCCGAAGCGATACCGCAGACCGTAACCGGACAGCGGGATATTGCAGCTGGCGGCAGAGTCCAGGAAGCAGGCTGCCAGACGGCCCAGGCCGCCGTTACCCAGCGCAGCATCCTCTACATCCTCCAAAACAGCCAGATCCACGCCCTTTTCGGCGAAAACCTGCTTCATCTCGTCCAGGATACCCAGATTGTACAAATTGGAATACACCAACCGGCCGATCAGGTACTCGGCAGAGATATAGTAGGCCTTGCGCTGATGCTGACGGGTGTGCTTGGCGCGATTCCACTTGTCAGAGATCGCCATCATCACCGCCTGGCTCAGTGCCTCGTGGAGCTGCTGAGGGGTTGCCTCCTGCAAAGATATGTCATAGGTGTACTTCAGCTGCGCTTCCGTCCACTGTAAGATATTCAGGCAATTAATATTCATATTATTTCTCCATTCTCAACAAGAGATTTTATTCAGATCATTTCCCGTTTTCCAAACGGCCATACAGCTTTGTCATCGCATACAGTCTTTCTGCCAAACAAGGGTCCATACAGCGCATATCTGCGCGCCAGGTCCAGTTGGCATCGGTCTGTGTGCCGGGGAAATTCATACGGGCCTCGCCGCCCAGCTCCAACAGATCCTGCATCGGTGTGATGCAAAGCTCGGATACGCTGGCCATTGCCGTGCGGATCATACCCCAGACAAAGCCCTCATCCTCCGTCAGGTGCATATACTCTCTGGCATAGCTTACTGCATCGGGGGATGCCGTTTCAAACCACTGGCGGGTAGTCATATTGTCGTGGGTGCCGGTGTAACACACGGAATTGACAGGATATGTGTGGGGCAGATACTCAGAAGGCTCCCGAGAGTCAAAGGCGAAGCCCAGGATCTTCATTCCGGGGAATCCGGAATCATCCCGCAGATCCAGCACCTCCTGGGTCAGGAAGCCCAGATCCTCTGCGATCATTTGAAGGCTCGGCAGGCCGTTTTTCACGGCATTGATAAACTTCATCTCCGGACCTTTGATCCATTTGCCGCCCCGGGCGGTGGTATCACCGTAGGGCACAGACCAGTAGGCCTCCAGGCCGCGGAAGTGATCCATACGCACAACGTCGTACAGCTCCCCTGCCGCTTTCAAACGCCGCAGCCACCAGCTGAAGCCGTCTTCTTCCATCCGGTCCCAGCGGTACAGGGGGTTACCCCAGAGCTGGCCGTCCTCGCTGAAAGCATCCGGCGGGCAGCCGGCCACGGCCGTAGGCTGCAAATTCTCATCCAGCTGGAAGTATTCCGGGCTGCTCCAGACATCTGCCGAATCATAGGGCACATAGATGGGCACATCGCCGATGATCTGCACGCCATTTTCGTGAGCATAGCTGCGCAGGGCATCCCATTGCTTGTAGAACAGGTACTGCTGGAAGCAGTAGAAGCGGATCTCCGCTTTCAGCTCCTGCCGGGCTGCCCAGATAGCATCCGGCTGGCGGAATTTCAGGGCATCCTCCCACTGATACCAGGGTGCGCCCTGGAATTTGCCTTTCAGCGCCATAAACAGCGCGAAATCCGGCAGCCAGCTGCCGTGCTGTCTGCAGAAGGCATCCAGCGCCTCATTATCCTGGAAGCGGCTGTAAGCGATCCTCAAAACCTGGGTGCGATTTTGATACAATGTGCCAAAATCCACCTTGTCTTCCCGATCGCCCCAATGAACGCTGCGGACCTCATCCTCTTTCAGCAGGCCCTGGTCAACGAGCAGCTGCAGGTCGATCAGATAATGGTTGCCGGCATAGGTAGAGCAGGACTGATAAGGAGAATCTCCATAGCCTGTGGGGGTCAGCGGCAGGATCTGCCAGCAGCGCTGCCCGGCCTTCTTCAAAAAATCAACAAATGCAAAGGCAGACTTACCCATCGTTCCCACGCCGAAGTCGCCGGGGAGCGAGGTTATGTGCATCAGAACACCACTTTTACGCACAGCATTTTCTCCTTTACCAATATATAAAAATCCAATGTTTTTTGCGCATACGCGCAGAAAACAACACCCTTAAAGAATAACCTTTTTTTGCCCATTTGTCAAGGGAACAGGGCAGGCTTATCCCGGTTTTTGACTGCTTTCGACATATGTACCAAAATGTACAAAAAAGCGGACCTGCCGTTTGGCAGGTCCGCAAATATATGGAATTAAGCCTCCAGGTTGATGCCGGTCTCCTTGTTGAAGACGTGGCAAACATTGCCGGGGAAGGAGAACTTGATCTTTGCACCCATGGTCAGTGAAGACAGCTCAGCGCCGGTCATATTCATAGTGGACAGAACGATAACAACATCCGTGCCCAGAGCGGTGGAGTGCAGGTGGATGGAAGTACCCATCAGTTCGTGGACATCGACCACAGCGTCGATACCGTTATCGTCCAGAGAAATGTGCTCGGGACGAACGCCCAGAGTAACAGCCTGCTCAGCAACACCGTTGGCGGCCAGTCTGGCCTGCTTGTCTTCAGACAGCTCGATGGTGATGCCACCGACGGAAACTGCGTACTTGCCATCGACCTTAACCAGTTCAGCATCCAGGAAGTTCATCTGGGGTGCGCCGATGAAGCCGGCAACGAACAGGTTGTAAGGATGGTTAAAGACTTCCTGAGGAGTGCCGATCTGCTGGATGAAGCCGTCCTTCATAATGACGATACGGTCGCCCAGAGTCATAGCCTCAGTCTGGTCGTGGGTAACATAGATAAAGGTGGTGTCGATACGCTCGCGGAGCTTGATGATCTCAGCGCGCATCTGGTTACGCAGCTTGGCGTCCAGGTTGGACAGAGGCTCGTCCATCAGCATGACCTTGGGGTCACGAACGATAGCACGGCCGATAGCAACACGCTGACGCTGACCGCCGGACAGAG
Organism: Oscillospiraceae bacterium; assembly: GCA_017466215.1. GTDB lineage: Bacteria > Bacillota > Clostridia > Oscillospirales > Oscillospiraceae > Faecousia. Next base: position 6,579 of record JAFTUO010000031.1, read on the forward strand.
CCTTGGGCTTACGGTTCAGATAGTC
>JAFTUO010000032.1 GCA_017466215.1 Oscillospiraceae bacterium
CCAGAATGGCGTACTGGATATAGCCCAAGTTGTTGTTCACCGGGCCCATCATATTGGTCAGCCGGCCGGCGGTATAGGCATTGCGGCAAAGCTCTTCGTTGAGCTTGTCGAAATCTTCCTTGCATTTTTCTTCGTGGGTGAAGACCTTTACCACCTTCTGGCCGTGGATCATTTCCTCCACGAAGCCGTTGAGCTTACCCAAGGATTGCTGCTGACCGATGAAGAATTTGCCGGATTTGCCCACGATTTTCACCGTCACGAAGAAAATGCCGGAAACCGTGAAGAACATCACGCAGGTTAAGATCCAGGAAGAGCGGATCATCGCGATCAGCAGAACGATCAGCGTAACGATGGAAGAAAAGCACTGGGGGATGGACTGGGAGATCATCTGCCGCAGCGTGTCGATGTCGCTGGTGTAGCGCGACATTATGTTGCCGGCGGTGTTGGAATCAAAGTACCGCAGAGGCAGCTTTTGCATCTTGGTGAACATTTCGTCCCGGATGACTTTCTGGGTGCCCTGTCCTACCGTAACCATCAAAAATTGCTGCAGGAACGAGGCGATAATGCCTGCGCCGAAAATGAGGGCAAGCTGCACCAGATACTGAAACAGCGGCGCGAAATCGGCCTCACCGGATTCCACCATCGGCAGGATGAATTCATCCACCAGATTGCCGATGTTTTCGCTGCCCTTGGTCTGGGCCACGGCCGTGATGATGATACACACCGTAACCGCAATCAGGGAAAGTGTGTACTTTTTCATATAGCTCAGCAGCCGCAGGAGGGTCTTTTTGGGGTCTTTCGCCTTGCGGCCGTCGCCGCGTAACCGAACAGGAGGCATTATTCTTCCCCTCCTTTCTGCTGGGAGTAGTAAACTTCCTGGTAAATGGAGGAGGAAGCAAGAAGCTCATCGTGGGTACCCACAGCGCTGACCATACCGTTATCCATAATGACGATCATATCCGCGTCCTGCACGGAAGAGATCCGCTGGGCGATGATCAGCTTGGTGGTGTCGGGGATCTCCTCCCGGAACGCCTGCCGGATCATCGCATCCGTCCGGGTGTCCACCGCGGAGGTGGAGTCGTCCAGGATCAGGATCTTCGGCTTTTTCAGCAGCGCACGGGCGATGCAAAGCCGCTGCTTCTGGCCGCCGGACACATTCGTACCGCCCTGCTCAATGTGGGTATCGTAGCCGTCGGGAAAGGCTTCGATGAAATCGTGGGCGCAGGAAAGACGGCAGGCGTGGATCATTTCCTCGTCGGTGGCATCGGCGTTGCCCCAGCGCAGGTTTTCCTTGATCGAGCCGGAAAACAGCACATTTTTCTGCAAAACCATGGCCACATTGTCCCGGAGTGTGTCCAAATCGTAATTTTTCACATCAATTCCGCCCACCTTCAGCACGCCCTCGGACACATCGTAAAGCCGGGGGATCAGCTGCACCAGAGTGGTCTTGCTGGAGCCGGTGCTGCCCAAAATGCCCACCGTCGCGCCGGCGGGGATGTGCAGATTCACCTCTTTCAGCGCCCGGTGCTTGGCCTTGGCACTGTAGCGGAAGCTGACGTTTTCAAAGTCGATAGAGCCGTCGGGAACGGAAGTAACCGCGTCGTTTTCAGGACTGGTCAGGTCGGGAACTTCGCTGAGCAGCTCGCAGCACCGCTTCATCGGCGCCCGGGAAAGGGTCAGCATCACGAACACCATCGAAACCATCATCAGCGACGACAGGATCTGGGTGGTATAGGTAAAGAACGACGAAAGCTGGCCGGCGGTCAGACCCAGCTCCGGGTTGTTGCCGGAGGCGATGACCATATGGGCGCCTACCCAGGAGATGGTGATCATACAGCCGTAAACGCACAGCTGCATAATGGGGTTATTCAGCGCCATGATCCGCTCTGCTTTGCAGAAAAGGCGGTAGATGGTGTCGGAGGTTTCGGTGAATTTCTCGGTCTCCTTGTTTTCCCGGACAAAAGCCTTGACCACCCGGATGCCGTGGACATTTTCCTGCACCACATTGTTGAGCTTGTCATAGGTTTTGAAAACCCGGTCAAAGATCCGGAAAACCGGCGGCACAAGCATAATCAGCGCGAAAATCAGGATCGGCAGAGCCACGCAGTACACCAGGCTCAGCTTCACGCTGATGCCCATTGCCGAGACCAGCGCCAGGATCATCATCATCGGGCTGCGCACCGCCATCCGGATCATCATCTGGAAGGACATCTGCAGGTTGGCTACGTCAGAGGTCAGCCGGGTGACGATGGAGGAGGTGGAGAATTTGTCGATATTGGAGAAGCTGAAATTCTGCACGTGGTGGTACATATCGTGGCGCAGATTTTTGGCAAAACCGGTGCTGGCCTTGGAGGCGAAATTGGCAGATGCCACGCCGAAAGCCAGGGATGCCAGCGCACACAGGATCAGCAGGATGGAGCGGGTAATGACCACGTTCATATCCTGCAGCTTGATGCCGTAATCGTACAGATTTGCCATCACCAGCGGGATCAGCACCTCCATACTCACCTCGCCGATCATACAGATGGGGCTTAAGATGGCGGCCCATTTATATTCCCGGATACTCCGGGCAAGTTTTCTGATCATATCGGGAACATTCCTCCTTGCGGAAAATGCGAATAAACTAAGGGTAATTTTACCACTATGCAAATAAAAACGCAAGGTCTGCACGAAAAGTTTACAAATCTATGCAAATGTAGGGGCGCGCATCGCGCGTTCGCATTTCCCGGCGGGGTCTTGGTACAGCCGCAGATTTCAGCCCCCCGCGAACAGGTAAAAGATCTGTCATTCCGAGGAGCCCCAAAGGGGCGACGTGGGAATCTCCCGGGAGGATCTCTGATACTGCACAGCATTTCGATGGATGGTACCAGGAGATTGCCACGGCCTTTCAGGCCTCGCAATGACAGCGGAGAAAACATACAAAAGCCCCGGGGTGCGGTTGCACTCCGGGGTGTTTGTTCAATAAATTAGCACAGCTTTGCGCCGGCGGGGATGGAATCGCTGATCATAATCAGATTCAGCTTTTCTTCGCCCTTTTCGGTGTGTACAGCGCTCAGCAGCATACCGCAGGAATCTCTGCCCATCATCTTTCGAGGAGGCAGATTGGTGATGGCAACCAGAGTCTTGCCGATCAACTCCTCGGGCTTATAGTACTTGGCGATGCCGGAGAGGATCTGGCGATCCGTGCCGGTGCCGTCGTCCAGGGTAAAGCACAGCAGCTTGTCGCTCTTCTTTACCGGCTGGCAATCCTTGACCTTTACAGCCCGGAAATCGGACTTGCAGAAGGTGTCGAAATCCACATTTTCTTCTGCGTAGGGCTCGATCTCCAGGGGAGGCAGCGCGGCCTTTGCCTTGGCCTCGTTGAAGGCATTGATCTCTTCCATCTTCTTCACGGGATCAAGACGGGCAAACAGGATCTCGCCTGCGCCAACCTTGCCGCCAACGGGAAGTACGCCAAAGGCATTCAGGCTTTCCAGACCGCCGTTTTCGGCATTGATCTGAGCAAGAATCCGCTTGGAGGTATCCGGCAGGAACGGCTCAAGAGCAATGGCAGCAAAGCGAATGGACTCCAGCAGATTATACAGCACAGTGCCCAGACGGCCGTGATTGGCTTCGTCCTTGGCCAGCGCCCAGGGGGCGGTCTCGTCGATATACTTGTTGGCCCGGCGCAGCAGGACGAAAATCTCGTCGATAGCGTCGGCAACCTTCAGCTCGTCCATCTTGGCGGCCACCTTGCCGGGCATTGCCAGCGCGACAGCCTTCAGATCTTCGTCAATGGCGTCGGTAAAGTCAGCGGACTTGATTTCGCCGCCAAAATACTTGTTGCTCATCGCCACGGTGCGGTTGACCAGGTTGCCCAGAATGTTGGCAAGCTCGGAATTGACCCGCTCGATGATCAGCTCGTAGGTCATAATGCCGTCAGCGGCGAAAGGAATCTCGTGCAGCACGAAGTAGCGCACCGCATCCACGCCAAACAGCTCCACCAGATCGTCAGCGTAGATCACATTGCCCAGGCTCTTGGACATCTTGTCGCCCTTGACCAGCAGCCAGGGATGGCCAAACACCTGCTTGGGCAGCTCCTCGCCCATACTCATCAGGAAAATGGGCCAGTAAATGGTGTGGAAACGGACGATATCCTTGCCGATCAGATGCAGGTCGGCGGGCCAGAACTTCTTATAATGCTCATCGTGATTGCCGTCGGGATCGTAGCCGCAGAAGGTGATATAGTTGCTCAGAGCATCCAGCCAAACATAGCTGACGTGGCCGGGAGCAAAATCCAGGGGAACGCCCCAGGTGAAGCTGGAACGGCTGACACACAGATCCTGCAGACCGGGCTTCAGGAAATTGTTGATCATCTCGTTCTTCCGGCTTTCGGGCTGGATGAAATCGGGATGGTCTTCGATGTGCTTCATCAGCCGGTCGGCATACTTGCTCATCTTGAAGAAGTATGCTTCTTCCTCAGCGTCCACGCACTCTCTGCCGCAGTCGGGGCACTTTCCGTCGACGAGCTGGCTTTCTGTCCAGAAGGACTCGCAGGGGGTGCAGTATTTGCCGCTGTACTTGCCCTTGTAGATGTCGCCCTTTTCATACATCCGGCGGAAGATTTTCTGCACCTTGGACTTGTGCTCGGGATCGGTGGTGCGGACAAAGCGGTCGTAAGTGGTGTTCATCAGATCCCAGATGCCCTTGATCTGGCCGGCCACATTGTCCACATATTCCTGGGGGCTGATGCCGGCGGCCTCTGCCTTCTGCTGGATCTTTAGGCCGTGCTCATCGGTACCGGTCTGGAAATACACGTCGTAGCCCTGCTGACGCTTATGCCGTGCGATGGCATCGGCCAGCACGATCTCATAGGTGTTGCCGATGTGGGGCTTGGCAGAAGTGTAGGCAATGGCGGTAGAAATATAGTAAGGTTTCTTGCTCATAGTTTGCCTCCTGAAAGGTATACTTTTCCAAATATTATACCCGCAGTTTGGATGAATTGTCAACAGTATTTGTGGAGAATGATAAAAGGCCCCCTTGTGTAAAGGGGGCTGTCAAAAATCTCTGATTTTTGACTGGGGGATTGACAATCCCTCCGACCTCGCTGGCGCTCGGCCACCTCCCTTTGCACAAGGGAGGCTAAAAAACACCCCGTCGGCGCTGCCGACGGGGTGTTGCTATTAAGAATTAGTCCTTGAACTCCCACAGGGTCTCGCGGATGATCTCGCTGACTGTCGGATGGGGGAAGATGATCTGGCGGGCGTCGTTGACGCGCAGCTGCATCTCGATCATTTCAGCAGCGCCCCAGATGATCTCGCCGGAGTATGCGCCGATCAGGTGCACGCCCAGAACATTGCGCTTCTTCTTGTCCACGATCACCTTGCACAGACCGTCTGCGCCTTCGTTTTCAGCAACGAAACGGCCGGAGTAGACCATGGGCAGCTTGGCGACTTCGTACTCGATGCCCTTGGCCTTGCACTCTTCCTCGGTCTTGCCTACAGAGCCGATCTCAGGCTGGGTGTAGATGACGGAGGGGTTGGCGTGGTAGCGCATATTGTCGGGCTTGCCCAGGATGGTGTTGATGGCAACCTCAGCCTCGCGGTAAGCGGTGTGGGCCAGCATATGATGGCCGTTGACGTCGCCAATGGCGTAAACGCCGGGGACGTTGGTGCGGCCCTGGGTGTCGGTGGGAACGCCGCGGTCGATCTCAACGCCGATGTTCTCCAGGCCGATGCCCATACAGTTGGAGCGGCGGCCGATGGACAGCAGCACCTTATCAGCAGCAACGCTGATCTTCTCGCCGTTGGCCTTTTCCGCATTGACCTTGCCCATTTCCACAGACTTAACAGCGGTGCTCAGCAGGAAGGTAACGCCCTTGGCTTCCAATTCCTTCTGCAGCATAGAGCTGATCTCCAGATCGGTAGCGCCGGCGATGTGATCCAGCATTTCGATCACGGTAACCTTAGAGCCAACAGCTGCGTAGTAAGCAGCCATTTCCAGACCGATAACGCCGCCGCCGATGACGGTGAAGTTCTTGGGGATCTCCTGCAGATCCAGCACCTCGCGGTTGGTCAGCACGTAGTCGCCCAGCAGCTCCTTGACACCGGGGATGGGGGGAACAGCAGCGCTGGAGCCGGTGGCAATGATCAGGTTCTTGCCCAGATAGGTAGTGCCGGCAGCGGAAACGGCAAAGTTTGCGCCGTCCTTGCCGGTGATTGTGGCTTCTTCCATCACGACGGTAACGCCTGCGCCGCGCATCTTGGCCTTAACGCCGGCAACCAGAGTGCGGACGACCTTAGCCTTGCGGGTAACAACGGCCTTCTGGTCGATGGCAACATTGTCGCAGGAAACGCCGTACTTATTGGCGTGCAGCGCGTGCTCGTAGTGCTTTGCGGAGTTTAACAGAGCCTTGGAGGGAATGCAGCCCTCGTTCAGGCAGACGCCGCCCAGAGAACGCTTTTCGAACAGCAGGGTCTTCAGGCCGGCATGGGCGCCGCGCTCAGCAGCCAGATAACCGCCGGGACCGCCGCCAATGACGATCAGATCATAAACAGTAGACATAGTAATTCCTCCGTATGTAAGATTTGTAACATCATCATAACACATATAAAAAATAAATTCAATCGGTTTTGAAAACAAAATTTGAAGAGAAAAAGGGCTAGAAATACCCTCTCCCGGGGAGAGGGTGGCGCGGCGTTAGCCGTGACGGGTGTGGAATGGCGTGCACCAAAGGTTATGGAAGCTCTAAGCTTGTGCTAACGCTAAGATTTCTGCCCGCATTCCACATCCGCCCCAGTTTGCGAACTGGGGCACCTTCTCCCCGGGAGAAGGTTTAAGGGGCGGATTTTTAATCCGCCCCTACGAAGACTTATACTTTTTCCTCTTCCAGCTGCTTTTCCTCAAGCTCGGCGTTGCCGTCGGTCATATCCCAGTAGTTGGTGAATACCCGGACGAAGGACTTATAGGTGCAAAGGCTGTAAATAATGGGCGAAAGGATCAGCGTGATGGTCAGCGCCAGCGTCGGCACAAACAGATTGATGGCCACGCACAGCGCGAACACCGCCAGGATCAGAATGGACTGAGGCAGGTGGGCAAAGGTCATGATCAGCGTGTTTTTCAGCACCGTTCCAATGCGGTCTTCAATGTGGACGATGTAGGGCAGCCAGTACTGCATCCACATAACGCAGATCGCCGAAATGACCAGGATCACCGTCAGAAACGCAGGCTTTTGCTCTGCGCCCATCCGGTACAAAATGTAAATATCTCCGCCGGCTATGGTCAGGATCACCAGCATGATCAGTCCCAGCAGGAAGGATTGCTTGAAATTCGAGCGGAACTGCTGCCAGTAGGTTTTCCAGATGTAGCCGTTGCCGTTCTGAATTACCTTATGATGGGCGGCGTACACCGCGGCGCAGGCCGGGGCGATGGTGATGATGGGCGCGCAGGAGATCACCCACATTACGCCCAGGATCATATAATTGGAGATCTTGGCCAGCGTCTTGTAAAACGGACCGTCGATATTGAGAAAACTGAACATAATTAGCCTCTTTTCTTGCTTTTACGGGTAAAACCGGCGGAATTTGTACTTAGGATCGCCGTTTTGCGTTGCGGGGATGTTGCTCTCTTCAAATAGCGTGGGGCAGACAAAGCTCTCTTCTTCCCCGGCGTGGAACGGGCCAAGGAGATTGCGGTTGCCCAGGGCAAAGGTTACGGCGATCTCGTTTTCGCCGGGCTTGGCAAATGCCGAGATATCTACCGTGTTTTCAAAGCAGATCTCGCCGGCATACTCACCGTTGACCTGAACCTTTGCGGTGAGGAAATCCCCCTCCAGCGCCAGCCGGATGTTGGGGTCAATGAGATCGACCGTCTGCGTCAGGGTCAGTTCGCCCCGGAAGAAGCTCAAGCCATCCGTAACGGTTTCAGAAACCGCCTCCGGCGCTTTGCCGATGTAGAATTTGCTGCCCAGCAGGTGCTTTTTGTCGTGGATTTCCCAATCGTTATGGGAGTAGACACCGAAATGACCGGCAAGGTAAACGGCCTCGATCTCGCTGTCGTAGGCGATGCAGTTGCGAAGGCTCTCTGTAACACCTTCGCCGAACAGGGCGTAATAGGTAGCCTCGCTCTGATGCCAGTTCATCACGGTTTCGTAGACATTTTCGCCCTGACGCAGGAATGCCGAGATATCGGCGCTCTGGAAGCAGTGATCCTCCTCCAGGGTGCGGTCAAAGGTGATCGCGTGGCCGTTGACGGTGTGGCAGGCGTCGCTCTTTTCTGCGATGATCCGCATTTTTTCGGGAATTTCCGCAACCTCAAAGCCATAGCGCAGCCACAGCTTGCCCTCGTAGCGCCGCTCCAAGAGCAACTTGCACAGCTCGTTGCACAGCAGCGGCTGGGAGTAATTTTTGCCGTCTTCTGACCAGCACAGAGTATCGACGGTCAGGAAATTGGTGTCGAAATCCGCCTTTGCGCCGTCAAAACGCAGGGTAAACACCGGTTTTTCCGCCGTTTCCGGGGCGCTCTCGGCGCTGACCTGCAAAAGCAATGATTCATTCTTGCCCAGCGTTACGGTCAGCGGCAGACGCTTCGTTTCAAAGCTGACGGGGTCGATTGCGATGAAGCTGTTGCCATCAGCAAAACGGAAGGCCTGGGTGTAAGCTTTTTCTGCGGAAGCATTCTGAACAAACAGATAAGGCTTGCCGCCATAAATGCGGTACGTGCAGTAAAGCTCCGTGTCAAAATTCTCCACCGCAAAGGGCTGTGCAGCAATGATATCTGCCAGGGAGATGTTGCTGTTTAGGTAGTCATAGGAGAATTTTTCACCCTCCAAATAGCCGGGTTTATCCTCCAAAAGCAGGACTTTTCCGCCATTTTCCACGAATTTACGCAGCAGCTTTTCCGTGTGCGCGCCCATCGTCAGCAGCTTCGGCAGCACCAGATATGTATACGCGCAAGCACCGCAGCCGATCTGCGCGCCGTCCACAAAGCCGTGCTTTTCAAGCAGCGTTTCGTCCAGGAAATGGTAGGCGATGCCCCGCGCTGACAGCGTCCGGCAGGCCTTGCGGAGACTGGGGTCAAGATGGCTCTCAGGGATGTCCACCGTGCCCCGCTTGTAGTCAAAGTAAGCGCTGCGCATCGGGTGCAGCATCGCCACATTGACGGGCTCTTCGCTTTCTGCCAGCAGATAGCCCAAACGGGCGAAATAATCGTTAAGATCCTTGAAATGGGTGCCAATCCAGGGATTTATCGGGTTAAAATGTGCAGGATAATCCCGTTTTCTCTGACCGTGTTCGGAGTAAGGAATCAGATGGTGGCACATCAGATTCGCGCCGCAGGCGTACTGGAAGCCGGCGATCCGGTGCAGATCGGCGGGGGTTACATTCCAGCCGCAGCAGCCGAAGGTCTCGGTCAGCGTCTGCTTTTTGCCCAGCTGACGGGCGGCGCTGCCCAGCTGACGGGGGGAAAGCTCATTATTGGTATCCGCGCCCAGCCAGTCAATGCCGGGAATGGTCTCGTATTCATAGAAAGGCATCGCGCCGGCGCAGCACATCAGCTGCGCGCCCATCGACACCTCCTCCACATAGTGGCCGGTGAAGGCAATGCCGTTGTCGCAGCACCAGGTGTACAGCTGCTTGCCGAAGCTTTCCAGCATCAGCTTTTGCATCGCCAGCCAGTAGCGGTAGCGGAATGTGCGGTAGCCCTCTTTTTCCAGGAACAGCAGGCCTAAGCCGTCCCGGACATCCTCGCCGTACTCTTTGCGGAAATAGCTTTCCAGCATCGGGGTGTAGGGAGTGTCCGCCCGGTAATACTGGGGCTCATCGGTGAAAAAGCCCTTAAGATCGGTGGAAAATGCCTTTCCCAGCCGCTTTTTGTAGGCTTCGTGGGTAACATCCAGGAATTTGCGCACCACTTCGGGATTGAGGATGTCCACCGTGGAGGCGGAGCGGTGCATATATATATTAAGGTGTTCGCCGCCATCGTCTGCGGTAGCGCGGATAAGGGCAGTTTCGCCGATTTTATAGGACACGTCGGCCTTGGGATCGAATGCGCCCCGGGCCTGGGTCAGGTACATATCCCGGTTCTGCAGATCCTCCAGCAGCAGACCGCCGGCAAAGCCGCTGGGCCAGCCGTTCTCGTCATAGGCCCAGGCGTCCATATTTAAGTTTTTGGCCTCGTCGCAGCAGGCCTCGATGCACTGCATCCACTGCTCGCCTAAGTAGGGCGTTTTCAGGCCGCCCCGGGCGTGCATAAAGAAGCCGCCGATGCCGCTTTGTTTCATCCACCGGATCTGCTTGCGCAGAAGCTCCGGATCCAGCTCGTCATTCCAGGACCAGAACGGAATGGGCCGGTAGGCGGCAGGAAGATTCGTCCATTTTGATAAAAGTTCCTTCATAAAGGACCTCCCGAGGGGGTAAAACCCCAATATCTTGTGTGATTATAGCATATCACATACTAGAGGGTTTGGGGTATGAAAAATTTGTAAAATTTTGCAAATTAAGCAATTTGCACAAAATATCCTTTAGCGGTCCAATTCCCACGCCTTGGAAATTGGGCAAAATATAAAACCACAATCAGAACAACCGGTTGCGCAAATCGCTTTAGATAAAAATTATGAATATTTATATTAAGGTGTGCAGGAAAAAGTTACTTGAATTTTTAAAATTGTGTGATATGATATACGTATTCAAATTGGAGGTGTATCGCGTGAAAACAAAAGCCCTAGTAAAAACGCCTGCAAATCAAGCCAGCTCCATTCGGAAAATCCAGAGAAAAGACAACTGGCAGCTCTTCTCTCTGTCTGTTCCTGGCTTGATCGTGCTGGCACTGTTCAGCTACCTGCCGATGTTCGGTCTTGTGCTGGCCTTTAAGGAGTACAGAGCCATCGACGGTATCTTTGGAAGCCAGTGGGTAGGTTTTGATAACTTTACCTTCTTCTTCACCGGTAAAGCAACGACGCTGAAGCGCTTGCTGACCAATACGGTTACGCTGAACGTGCTGTACCTGGCGGTTAATACCATTGTTACCATCATTATGGGCATGCTGCTGTTCGAGCTGAAGAACCGCTTGGCTATCCGTGTGTATCAGACCATCGTGTTCCTGCCCTTTATCGTTTCCTGGGTCGGCGCATCCTATGCGATCTATGCCAACCTGGACCACAACAACGGTATTATCAACGGTCTTTTGAAGGACTGGGGTATGGACCCTGTCAGATGGTATGCAAAGCCCGAGCACTGGACCTGGATATTGATGATCTGTTACCTTTGGAAGAAGGTCGGTCACGGTACCATCGTCTACTACGGCAACCTAATGTCGGTAGACACCTCGCTGTTTGAGGCTGCAACGCTGGACGGCGCAAACCGCTTCCAGATCATGATGAACATCTCCTGGCCGCACATCCGCCCCGTTGTTATCAGCTTTACCATTCTGTCTCTGGGCGGCGTGTTCAACTCCGACTTCGGTATGTTCTACTATATGACCAACGGCAACAAGCCTGCCCTGCGGCCAAGAACGGACGTTATTGATACATATATCATCCGCGCGCTGCAGGAGGATATCGGCAGCGTGGGTATGTCCACGGCTATCGGTCTGATGCAGTCCATCGCCGGATTTATCGTCCTGATGGCTGTTAACAAGCTTGCGTCCTGGATCGACGAGAAAGGTACGGTGTTCTAATGAGAATTGGCAAGAAAAAGATCGACATTGTCAATCTGTTCATTCATCTGTTCTTCATTGTGATCAGCTTGGCGATCGTCTATCCGTTTATCTCTATGCTGTCCGTTTCCCTGCTGTCTCAGAAGGAAGCAATGGCAGAAGGCTACTCCATCTGGCCCAAGAATCCCACGGTGGAGTCCTACGTCCTGGTTTTGAACAACTTCTCCCCTATCGCTAAAGCGCTGGCTACATCCTTCTTCGTTTGTGTTACGGGTACTCTGCTGACCGTTATTCTGAACGCAATGTATGCCTATGCTGTGAGCCGGCCCACCTTCCCTGCCCGCCGGATCATCAACTTCATCCTGCTGTTCACTATGTTCTTCGGCGGCGGCGCATCTGCCAGCTACATCGTTAACGTTAACTGGCTGCACCTGAAGAATAACCTAATCATCCTGATCGTGCCCGGCACCATCGGCGCAATGAGCGTTATCATCATCCGCTCCTTCTTCCAGGGCCTGCCCTACGGCCTGGTGGAATCCGCCAAGCTGGACGGCGCCAGCGAGTATCAGATCTTCTTCAAGATTATGATCCCCCTGTCCACCCCCGCTCTGGGCACCATCGCTATCTCCGCCTTTATCGGCTATTGGAACGCATACTACGCTCCTATGATGTACTTCGACTACGGCAAGGCCACCACGCTGTCTCTGTATCTGCAGCGTTTGATGGACAGAATGAGTATGTTCGCCGATTCGGCCAACATCCCTGCCGAAATGCTGGACCTTGTCCCCGGTGAAGGTATGGCTATGGCGGTCGCCTGTATCACCGTCCTGCCCATGGTCTTCGTGTTCCCCTGGTTCCAGAAGTACTTTGTCAAGGGTATGGCAATCGGCGCTGTCAAGGCTTAATGCCTGCGCCTGGTTGAACGACATAAAATTATGTTAAGGAGAATGAAAATGAAGAATGTTAAAAAGATTCTTGCTCTGGTCCTGTGCCTGCTGATGGTCCTGACCGTCTTCGCTGGCTGTAACCAGAAGGACGAGAAGGCAAACGAGCCCCTGGGTGCAGACCTGACCAAGGAAGAGAAGTTTGCTGAGCACGTCACTCTGACCTGGTGCTTCCCCGACGCCCGCGGCGCCGCTGACTTCTCCGAGTGGGACCGCATTGTTGCCGCTATCAACGAGATCACTATGCGCGAGATCAACACCACCATCAACATCGAAGTTATTCCCCTGGGAGAATACACCGAGAAGATGTCCCTGAAGTACGGCGCTAACGAGCGCTGGGACGTCTGCTTCTCCGGCAGCCAGTGGAACGGCTTCGCAAGTGCTGTTTCCAACGGCGCATTCGAGGCTCTGACTGACGAGTACGTCGAGACCTACCTGGCCGAGACTATGGCTCTGCTGGAGCCCGAGTACCTGAAGGCTGTTACCATCGACGGCAATCTGTACGGTGTTCCCCTGCAGCAGATCTATGTCCGTCAGAATGCTATCAAGTTCGAAATTGAATGGGCTGAGGCACTGGGCTTTGACTGGGCATCCGTCAAGACCTATGAGGATCTGGAGCCCTACTACGACCTGCTGCTGGCCAACGGCTATACCGAGTGCTTTATGGGCGCAGGCGAAGGCCTGATGGAGAATGTTACCTCCTATATGGGCTTTGATGCCCTGGTTAGCTCCGTGTTCCCCGGCGTTATCCGCGTTACCGACGGCACCTGCAAGGTCGTTAACCAGTACGAGACCGAGGAATTCAAGTACATCGCTGACCTGATGGCCAAGTGGTACAATGCCGGCTACTTCACCGACGGCGTTGCTTTCGGCGGCCAGGATAACCCCTTCGACGAGGACCGTCACCCTGTTTCTCTGGAGCCCGTTAAGAAGCCCGGCGGCGACGAAATCGCCACCCAGAAGCAGAAGAACGACACCACCATCAAGACCGTGCCCATCGGCAACGCTGTTCTGACCACCTCCTCCATCGCACAGACCACCATGGCTGTTTCTCAGAACTGCCCCTATCCCGGCCGTGCGCTGGCATTCATCAACCTGCTCAACACCAACGAAGAGCTGCTGAATCTGATCTGCTTCGGCGAGGAAGACATCGACTGGACTTGGGTTGACAAGGACAACAAGCTGATCCAGGTCGAAGAGGGCGCATACCCCGGCAACGAGCCTTTCCTGGTTGGCAACACCTTCCTGTCCTACCACGTTCACGAGTCTCAGATCGGCTGCTGGGAAGAGACCATCGAGATCAACAAGAACGCTGGAGCTTCTCCCCTGCTGGGCTTCACCTTCGACTCCAGACCCATCAGAGCTCAGATGTCCACCATCAACGGTAACATCGACGAGTATCTGGAGCCCATCCTGTGCGGTATGGGCGAGCCCACCACCGAGGCTGCCATCGCTGCTCTGAACGAGTTCCTGTACGACGCAGGTCTGCAGGACATTCTGGACGAGATGCAGCGCCAGGTTGACGAGTGGCTGGAAAATCAGTAATCTGAAACCTTTTTGAAAACCAATATGGGGCCCGCTTAGGCGAGCCCCATATTTTCAAACTTAAGCTGTAAAAATATCCCAAATAACTGTGATTTTCGGGAGAAAACCCCACTTTTTGCATCCACCGGAGGGAATGCTATGAAACTGTTTCCGCAACCGAAAAACTTAACGCTGCTGGAAGGCTTTTCCAGTCGGGAGATTCTGCAAAACCGCCGCAATGTGGTGAACGCCGCTCTGGGCGAAGAGGAGTATACCCTGCACATCGACGAAAATGGCATCACCGTGGAGGCCTCCTGCGACAAGGGCTTTTACTATGCCGAGCTGACCCTGCAGCAGCTGCTGCGGCAGCAGGGCGAGCAGCTCCGGCATTGCCATATCCACGATTTCCCTGACTTTCAGGACCGGGGCGTGATGATGGATCTGGGCAGAAACCACGTGCCCACGCTGGAGAATTTGAAGCGGATCGTGGACATTCTGTCCGCCGTGAAGATCAACCATCTGGAGCTGTATTTTGAGGGCTTCCCCTTTGCCTATGCATCCCACCCCAAGGTCTGGAAGAACAAGGACGTGCTGACGCCTGCCGACATTCAGGAGCTGGACGCCTACTGCAAGACCAAGTTCGTCAAGCTGGTGCCCTGCCTCAATGCCTTTGGCCATATGAAGCATTGGATCCAGCGGGATGAATACCGGGATCTGGCAATCAAGCCCAAAGATCCCAACGGCTATCTGATGCCCTGGGGCTACGAAAAGGGCTTTTCCACCCTTGATCCCGAGCTGCCCGGCACCTGGGAGCTGACCAAGAGCCTGTTTGATGATCTGCTGCCTTATTTCACCGCGGATACCATCAACATCTGCTGCGACGAGACCTTTGAGATCACAGAAAAGGCCAAGGACGGCAAAAATCCCACCCGGATCTATCTGGATTATGTCCTGCGGATCTATAACTACATCAAATCCCAATATCCCGGGAAAAAGCTGCTGTTCTGGGGCGATATTATCCAGCGCCATCCGGAGTATTTCGGCGAAATTCCCGAGGATCTGGTCCCCATTTTGTGGGCTTACGGCATAGAATCCCCCTCCCTGGAGACCTGCCAGGAGTACACGAAAGCCAAGCAGTATTACATCTGCGGCTCTACCAATACCTTCTGCACCATTGCCGGCAAGACCGATGTAATGATCGGCAATACCGACACCTGCACCACCAATGGCAAGGCCACCGGCGCTGTCGGTTACCTGCAGACCAAGTGGCAGGATCTGGGCGGCTGGGACGAGACCTGCGTGTCCTACCCCGGCTTCGTTTACGGCGGCGTCCAGAGCTGGAACAGCGAATACAAGCACGATATCGTTCCCTACCTGAACGAGTATGTGTTCCGGGACGCAAACGGCCTGATGGCGCAAATTTCGATGGAATTGGGCGATTTCTACCACTTTGACCCCAAGCATTGGTACAACGGCAACGGCATGATCCGCACTCTGTACTACGATCAGCTGACCAACGAGGACCACGATCTGGATTTCTGCAATCTGCCGCCGTTGGATATCGCGTATTTTGAAAAGGTCGGCGCGCACGTGGAAAAGTATGTGAAGCTGCTGGAGCAGACCGATATGCGCTGCGACGATGCCGCTCTGATCAAGGACGAGTACCGGCTGAATATGCGGCTGTTACAGCACGGCGTGATGCTGGGCAAGTATAAGCTGCTGGGCCATACGGATCGGGAAAAGGCCTGGGAGCTGCTGGATGATATCGAGACCATTATGGCCGACTACCGCGCGCTGTGGCTGAAGCGGAACAAGAATATCAATCTGGAGAATTCGATGTTCAAGTTCTACGAGCTGCGCCGGCAGTATATTGAGCACCTGGATCTGTACCGGGTGAAAGTCTAATAGGTAAGGGCGCCTTCCGAAAGGAAGGCGCCCTTTCTTTCTAACTTGCCTCTCCCTTTGGGAGAGATGGCAAAAATCTTTGATTTTTGACGGAGAGGGTATCTGTTATGGCCCTCTCAGTCGCGCTGTCCGCGCGACAGCTCTCCCAGAGGGAGAGCCAAGGGCAAACAGTTGAAAAATGCACATAAAGTATAGAAAATGGTAAAACAAAATTGCACATTACAGTTTACAAAAAACGGGATTTATGTTAGTATAAATAGACAATGGAGCAATAGCCGGAAAAGCCCGCTTTGTGGAATTATACATATTAAGCAAGAAATTCCCCAAAAGGCCCACTTGCAATGGGTCACGGCCAACGGCAAACCGTTCCGGAGAACCGCAGGGATGGGACTCTGCGGCAACGAAAGCACGTAAAAAACGGTGATCCCAACCGTTAAAAAAAGGAGGAAAACACATGAAATCTAGCAAGCATATGTGGAAGCGCGTTATTAGCGCCCTGCTGGTGCTGGTTATGGTTGCGGCATTCATTCTGCCCAACATCCATGTCAGTGCTGCAGACACAGATGCCGACCTGTGGATCGACCCCGTCAACGGTAGCGATACCAACAACGGTACCACAGAAGCAACCGCACTGAAGACCATTCAGGCCGCCAAGACCAAGGCTGCTGACCTGAGTGCGGACAAGGACGTCGTTGTCATCCTGAAGGCTGGCACTTACGACGCTACCGAGACCATCGTTTTCGGTGAGGCCGATTCCGGCAAGAATGGCCATACCATCACCTACCGCGCTGCATCCGGTGATAACGTTATCATCTCCGGCGGCACCAGCCTGGATGGTTGGACCCTGCACGATGCTGAAAAGAATATCTATGTTACTGACGTCCCCGAAGGCACAGAGCTGGCTCGCTCCTTCTATGTCGACGGTGTTGTCCAGACTATGGCTTATATGGAGCAGTCTCCCATTGACTGGAAGGTTCTGTCCTCCGGCGGCTATAAGTCCCCTGCTGTTTCCAGCGCAGACAACAATGAGTACCTGATCCTGGATCTGGGCGAGAACAAGCTGGTTTCCGGCCTGACGCTGTACGCTGGCTCCGAAAGAGCAGGCGACGGCAATGCAGCCGGCTTCCCCAAGGACTTCACCATTCAGACCTCTGATGATGGCGTTCACTGGAAGACCCAGGTCATTGAGACCGATTGCGTCGCTCCCATCGCCAGAAGCGCAAAGGCTTTCGAGTTCCCTGCTGTTGGCGCCCGCTACATCAAGCTGGACGTTACCGAGCTGGGCAACCCCTCCCGTAGCGCTGCTGACAAGTACCATCTGGCTCTGTCTGAGATCCTGGTCGGCCTGACCGGCAAGGAGGACAAGCTGAACCTGAATATGGTCCAGCATCTGGATATGGACACCCCCGTGTTCACCGCTACCGGCGCAACTCTGTCTGCCGGCTCTGCTTGCAACATCGAACTGGGCACCGACGCTGTCGCTGTTGCCGGTATCGCTCTGAATGCCTCCGGCATGAACAATGTTCGCGGCGATCTGAAGGTCGAAGCTTTTGACGGCGAGACCTGGACCACCGTGCTGAACAAGAAGAGCTACCTGTTTGCAGCTGCCAACGACATCGCTTTCAATGCCGCTGCTGCAACCCAGCTGCGCATCACCGCCAACTTTGACATTACCAACGCTGAAGTGAAGGTTTATGGTACCGAGAAGATCTCCGGTGCTACCGTCACCGCTCCCGGTCAGACCGCTGACAAGCTGGTTGACGGCGCATTTGGCAGCGCTTTCTCCGGCCCCAGCTCTATGTCCTCCGTTGCTGCTGATTGCGACATCATCATCGACCTGGGCTCCGTTCAGGATGTGGGCGCAGTTCGTATGTACCCCACCTATGAAAACGGCAAGGTCGTTGCTTACCTGCAGGCTGCCCGTATTCTGACCTCTAAGGACGGTCAGGAGTGGACCACCGCTCTGGAGCTGGCAGAGATCGCTGAGCCCGACTTCGGCGCACAGCTGCTGCTGTTTGCTAAGGGCGTCAAGGCTCAGTACATCAAGATCCAGCCTCTGCTGGTTACTGCTATTGGCAACGACTACCGCCTGCAGCTGCAGGAGATCGAAGTCGTTCCCACTAAGGTCGAGGTCAACGAGAACGAAGGTCCCCAGATCGGCTACAAGGATGTTTACACCCCCATCTCCCTGAGTGGTGCAACTCCTCACCTGGGCTACTACGCTGATGTCAACGATCTGTCCGGCCTGCCCGTTGACCATCAGGCAGCCGCTGGCGAAGATGCTTGCATCATCGACAAGAAGAATAACTCCTACGGCTACTCCGATATGTTCAACCTGGGCGATCTGGTCGCTCACGGCGGCACTAAGGTTCCCGCCTTCTATCTGGAGCTGGCTGCCGCTACCCCTGTGAACACCGTTGATATTGTTATGGACGGCGATATCTGGGGCGCATCCCGCAGCTATGAGGTCCAGTTCTATGACGGCGAAAACTGGATCACCGTTGCTGCAGAAAATGATGTTGTATTTAATTCTCAGAACTACTCCATCCACGCTGAGTTCGACACCATCAATGCAACCGCAGCCCGCATCCTGGCCTACGATCTGTATATGACCGACGGCACCTATCCCGATGACGCTGCTACCAATGCTTCTATTTACAACACTCGCTTCATCCTGAACGAGTTCAATCCTCAGCTGAAGACCCAGATCCCCTATGAGATCGAGGTCAGCACCGATGCCCCCACCGTTCAGTATGACAAGGTTTCCCTGTCCTCCAGCAACGTTCTGGGCTACGGCTACTACAACAAGACCGAGCGCCTTGAGATCATCGACCATAAGGCCGACAACGGCGGCAAGATGTTCGACGGCGACGAGAGCACCTACTCCTCCACCCGCGGTCAGCAGTATCAGTGGATTCCTCCCGTGGGTCCCAACTGCTCCGTGATCCTGCTGGACGCTTCGGCTTCCAACGGCGGCAACCCCGTTAACATCAACGCCATTGAGCTGGTTGTTCGTGAAGACGGCCGCTGCGCACCCTACACCTACGTCATCCAGGTTACCACTTCCGCAACGGAAGACAACTGGATCACCATCGCTGATGAGACCGAGAAGGATTGGTCCCTCAGCAATGAAGAGCTGTACAAGTTCGGCGCAATGGAAGTTTACAAGGTCCGCGTTGTTGCAGAGCAGATGACCCCCGAGGCCAACGTCTCCATCGACGACTGCGCTCCCTCTGTTACTACCTATATGCAGATCGCTGAGCTGACTCTGCTGAACATCAACGACCCCACCAACCCCGTTGCTGACAACCTCTTCACCCAGGGTGAGACCGCTTCCGGCACTCAGGAATACGAGATTACCTCTGTTACTGCGCTCAATGACAACACTGACTTTGTCTACAACGCAAACAAGGCTGCTGACGGCTACATCGACCCCGTTAACGAGAACGGCTTCTATGTTCCCGAGAAGTACAACTTCGATGAGCTGTGGCATCCCGAGTATGTTGAGATGCACACTCTGTACCTGTGGTACCACAATGTGCAGCACTTCACCGGTATGTCCGGCGACGGCACTGAGATCTACCTGGAGACCAGCCTGATGCCCACCTGGATCGCTAACGACTATATGTTCATCGACAGCGTTGGCGAGTGGTACATCGACCGCGACACCTGCAAGATCTACTACAAGGCTGACGGCACTATGGACGGCAAGGAAGCTATCCTGCCCGTTGCCGAGCAGATCATCCAGATGGACTTTGCCTCCAACATCAAGTTTGAAGGCATCACCTTCTCTCACACCACCTGGACACACACCAGTGTGAATGACTACGATGACCAGCAGGCAAACTGCTACTACGATGGCACCAAGTGGATCCAGGTCCCCGCAAGCATTCAACTGGTTGGCTGTGAAGCTGTCACCTTCGACGATTGTGACTTCACCAACCTGGGCGCTGCCGCTATCAAGATCAAGTCCACCGGCGACAAGACCTCCGATGGCAACAGTGTCATCAACAGCCGCTTCCACGACATCGGCTACAGCGGCATCATTGTCGGTGAGGTTTACGGCCACCACGGCTACCAGAGCTATATGCTGGTCAAGAACACCACCATCAAGAACAACTACTTCACCCGCGTTGGTCTGGAAATGCGTGATAGCCCCGCTATCATTGCAACCTACACCAATGGCACCGTGATCGAGCACAACGAAGTTGCGTTCTGTCCTTACACCGGTATCTCCACCGGCTGGGGCTGGGACTCCGAAGAGTTCACCTCTCACAACCAGGCATTCCTGGATGAAGTTGGCAATAACAAGGTTATCTACAACTACGTCCACGATACCGGTAAGAACAACCGTGACGGCGGCTCCATCTACAACCTGGGCTCCTCCAAGGGCTCCGAGGTCGCTTACAACTACATCTACAACAGCTGGGACGGCGACGATGTTTACGAGAACGGTCTGTATCTGGACCAGGGCTCTGCATTCATCGAAGTCCACCACAACGTAGTTGGCGAGAACGTCGGTTACTGGATGCACCAGTGGATGTCCACCATTCACGATAACGTCTGGCACGACAACTTCTATGTTGAGACCAAGTCCCGTGACAACGGTACCAACAACCAGGCTTACGACAACACCAAGGTTGCTGATCAGGCTGAATTGCTGACCTATCCCGAGGCTGTGGAGATCATGAACAACGCCGGTCTGCTGGACGAGTCCGTTAAGGACGGCGTCTGGGAAGGCTTTGCTCCTATGCACGATATGGTTCAGGAATTCTGGCCCGGCGAAAACTCCAGATATATGGAGCCCGATTGGGGCTGGGAGGACGTGGCTATTGCTGGCCAGGTCGGCAGAACCCTGTACGACTCCATCAAGAAGACCGTTAGCATCAACGTCAAGGAAGACACCGATGTTACCGCTCTGGCTCTGATGTTCACCCTGTACGACGGCTGGACCTCCGATATTGCTTCCGGCACCGTTCAGGACTTCACCAACCCCGTTGTTTACACCCTGTCTGACGGCAAGGGCAACACCGTTGAGTGGACCGTTTCCGTCAAGAAGCAGGTCGACTCCGGCGGCGAGATCCCCGGTGAGGAAATTGACCTGGGCACCATCATTGATGGTTATGAGCCCGGCCAGTGGACCGTTGATCCCGTTGCTGTCGGCGCTGGCGTCCTGCACTTTAATGATTACTCCGGTTACACCGCGCAGTACTTCGGCGAGAGCACCATCTTCCTGTTCGATATGAACATTGATGTGGAGACCAACAGCGAAATCGCTGCTATCTCCCTGAACAACCAGGATCCCACCGTTTCCTGGTCCGATGGCAGCACTGAGTATATGATCAACTTCAACCTGGATAACATCGAGGTTCAGAAGTTCGTCGGCGGCCAGCGTACCGTTTACTACGGCGAGCAGGCAGACCACGTTTCTCTGTACGGCACTCTGCCCAACAACTTCTTCACCCCCGGTGAGGTCCACAGCATTAAGACCGGTGCTATCAACACCGATGATGGCGGCGTCCGTCTGTTCCTGTACGTCGACGGCAACCTGGTCTTCGACTTCATTGACACCGATGAGCCTATCCGCGACGGCGGCCACTTCGCTGTTTACGGTACTTCCCAGATCATCAGCCTGAGAGGCCACAGCGGCATCGACACCACTCCCGATACCAGCGAGCTGGATTGGGCTCTGTACGTTGTCGAGTCCCTGGATGTTCGTGATTACAAGCAGGAGACCTGGGGCAATCTGCAGACTGCAGTCGTTACCGTTAACGAGATCCTGGCTTCCAACGGCGGCGTTACTCAGGAAATGGTTGACCAGTGCACCCTGATCCTGTGGGAAGCTCTGAACGGTCTGGAGCAGGTTGACGGCACTTCCGGTGCGATCATCCCCGAGCGTCCTCTGGAGCCCGGCGAGATCGACTGGACTGTCTACAATGCAGCATACAATATGCTGATGACTCTGGATTGGTACGCATATACTGAAGAGTCTATGTACCCCCTGTACGACGCCATTGATGCGCTGAACCTCCTCCTGGATAAGGATGAGCTGACTCAGGCAGACGTGGATGAAGTTACCGACATGCTGGTTGCTGCTATCAACGGCCTGGAGCCTCTGGACAGCACCACACCGCCTCCCGTGGTAAGACCCGAGGGTCTGGATTACTCCTACATTGACGAAGGTCTGAAGGTTGCATTCAGCGCGAAGGAAGAGAACTACTCCGCAGAGAGCTTCGCAGCCCTGCAGGATGCTATTGAGAACGCCTACGCTGTGATGTCCGATTTTGACTGCACGCAGGAGATGCTCAACGAGGCTTACATTGCTCTGGTTGATGCTATCAAGGCTCTGGAGTACATCGGCGCAGGCCTGGATCCCATCGTTCCTCCCATCAGAGTTCCCGGCGTTGACGGCGACGACACCACCGGCGACGACACCACCGGCGGCAACGAGCCCGGCGACGACACCGATGTTCCCGGCGGCTCTGACGACGGCAACGGCGACGGCGACACCACACCTCCCGGCAAGACCGGCGACGACTTTATGATGGTTGGCCTGATCGTTCTGCTGCTGATCGGCGTGGCTGGTGCATTCGCAGCGGTTGTTCTCCTGAAGAAGAACGAAGCTAAGTAATCACCGACCCCCATAAATAAACCTTGGCAGGGTATGCAATCGCATACCCTGCCATTTTTCTTGCGCGCAAATACCTTCTCCCGGGGAGAAGGTGCCCCAGTTCGCAAACTGGGGCGGATGTGGAATGCGGGCAGTAAACCCAGATAAAGCACAACCAAAAGGCTTATACCGCATCCAAATGCACGCCGTTCCACACCCGTCTTTTTGCTTCGCAAAAATCCACCCTCTCCCCGGGAGAGGGGTTATTAGCCAACGGTACAGGTCGGCGGTATAGTAGCACCTTTTTCTTGCAAAATTCGTCAACCGTGCTACAATATAATAAAAGAAAGGGGTGGTGCATATGCTGAAAACGTCGACGGAAATTGCGTCTGTCGCGGAGATCGTGGGTGAACTGAAGGCCGTTGAATTGGTGGCGAAAGCCGGCTTCGACGGATATGACCTGTCCCTCTTCGAAATGGCCCGCTATGACGGCAAGCAGGTGGTGCGCAAGGGCCATCCGCTGCAGTCAAAGGAAGCGCTGCAGTATGTGCGGCAGATCAAGCAGGTGGCCGAGGATAACGGCCTGGTCTGCAATCAGTCCCACGCGCCCCACCCGGTATCCTGCCCTGAGATCCGGGCGCTGATGAAGACGGCCATTGAATTTACCGCGGAGGCCGGCGGCGAGATCGTGGTGATCCACCCCGACAACAACAAAAACGCAGCGGAAAATGCCGAAATGTACCTGGAGCTGCTGCCTTATGCCAAGAGCTGCGGCGTGAAAATTGCCACGGAGAATATGTGGAATTGGGGGCAGGGGCAGGCCGCACCGGCTGCCTGCAGCGATCCGGAGAGCTTTCTCGCCCATCTGAAGGCGGTGAATGACCCGTATTTTGTGGCCTGTCTGGATATCGGCCACGCAGCGATGCGGGGGCTGAACACCTCCCCGGCGGAGATGATCCGCGCGCTGGGCCATCATATGCAGACGCTGCATATCCACGATAACGACTGCCACGGCGACCACCACCAGCTGCCCTTCACGATGAATATCGACTTTGATACCGTGGTGTCGGCTTTGAAAGAGATCGGCTACAATGGCTGGCTGACGCTGGAAACGTATCGCTACTGCATCGGCGCTACGCCGGAAAATGTGGCCGAGAAAGTTGCCGACATGGCAAACGCCGTCAAAAAAATCGCCGAAATGATCGGCTAATAGGAGAAAGGAGAACATTATGATCCGATATGAAATTGAAGGCGGCAATCTGCCGGTAGTGATCTGTTATCCCGAGGCTGGCCAGACCCTTTGCACCGAAGGCGGCGCGATGAGCTGGATGTCGCCCAATATGCGAATGGACACCAACACCGGCGGCGGTGTGAAGAAAATGCTGGGCAGAATGTTCTCCGGCGAATCCCTCTTTCTGAACGAGTACACCGCCGAGGGCGACGGCGGTATGATCGCCTTTGCGGCCAGCTTTCCCGGCAGCATCATCCCCTATCACGTAACGCCGGGCAACGGTATCATTGTCCAGAAGCGGGGATTTCTGGCGATGGAAAAGAGTCTGGAGCTGTCTGTGTACCTCCAGAAGAAGCTGAGCAAGGGCTTCTTCGGCGGCGAAGGCTTTATTATGCAGAGGATCACCGGCGACGGCCTGGTATTTTTGGAGATCGACGGTCATTGCAAGGAGTACGACCTGGCAGCCGGACAGAGCATCATTGTGGATACCGGCTATCTCGCCGCGATGAGCGAGAGCTGCACGATGGATATTGAGACCGTCAGGGGCGCGAAGAACATATTCCTGGGCAGCGAGGGGCTGTTCCACACCCGGGTAACCGGCCCGGGCAAGGTGTACATCCAGTCTATGCCCATCATCAATATGGCCGAGCGCCTGACGCCCTACATCAAGGTAAAAACCAGCGATTCCGGCTCCGGCGGCATCAATATTAGCTTTGGTGACTAATTTCAAAAGGACGCCCAAAGGCCCCCTTGTGCAAAGGGGGCTGTCAGAAATCTTTGATTTCTGACTGGGGGATTGCAATATACCGAATAGACAATCCCTCCGTCTGCCCTTCGGGCAGCCACCTCCCTTTACACAAGGGAGGCATAGAAAACAGCCCCCTCGTCAGAGGGGGCTGTTTTTGTCGTATTGTTTACACAGGGATAAAGGTATTGATCAGCTGGGCGGCCAGCACCACCAGTACCAGCGCGATGGGGTAGGTGGATGCGTAGGCGGCAGCCACATCGTCCGTGCCGGCTACACCGATCAGCGTGCCCAGCGCGGGGGTGGAGGTCATACCGCCGGTGATAGAGCCCAGATTGCTCAGCAGCGGAAGCTTGCAGATGACCTTCGCAAACAGGAAGCCAACGATCATCGGGATCAGGGTCATAATCATACCGGCGATAAAGCCGTAGACCACGATCATAATGCCGTAGGAGGAGTTTGCGATCTGCTCCACCAGCTCCACGCCGCCTTCAACGCCTGCGCCAACCAGGAATAGCATCAGACCAAACTCGCGGAAGCTCTTCAGGGCGTGCTCGTCAACCTTCAGGCTGATCTTGCCAATCCGGCCAAAGTGCGCCAGAATAAGACCCATCAGCAGAGGGCCGCCAGTCATACCCAGGGAGAAGGATGCCTTGCCGCCCAGAGGGATCTTGATAGAGCCCAGCAGCACGCCCAGCGTTACCACCAGACCGAATGCGGCGAAGCCGAATTCGTCCAGCTCAATGAGCTTGCGTGCCTTCTTTTCCGTGGCAGCCTCCTCGGCGGCAACGCCGATCAGGGTGCGCTCGTGGGGGATGTCAGCCTTCATAATCCGCGGCATAATCTGCACGAACAGAACAACGCCGATGACACCGAAGGGATATGCAACCGCGTGGCCCAGAGAGACCAGACCCAGCTTGGAAGCATCAACAGCTTCCACCGCGCCCTGTGCAGCGGAAAATGCGGGGGTGGAGGTCAGCGCGCCGGAGAGAATACCGGTGGCGTAAGCAGAGCCAATGCCGGGGATCAGCGCAAAGCCTACGGTGACGGCAGCGCCCATCACGATGATCAGTGCGCCCATTGGCACATAGGACTTGGCGTTGACCTTTAGGTTGCGGAAGAACTTCGGTCCTGCGATCAGACCAACGGAGGAAACGAACAGCACCAGGCCGATGTTGGAAATGAACTTGTAGCTGGAGATCTTGGCGTCGCTGGCGTCGGCCATATAGAACTTGCCCAGAACGGGAATGTTCTGCAGACCCGGCAGCGTGCAAAGATAGCCAAACAGCAGGGCGAACAGGAACACGCCTGCAGTGCCCAGATTCAGACCCTTTACCTTGATCGCGCCGATGGCGTAACCGATAAAGCAGATCAGAAACACACTCAAGAATACTGTTGGGGTCTGACCCAGGCTGATGATCTTAGAAATAAAATCCACGGGAAAACATCTCCTTACTTGACCTTACGGGTGTAATCAGGAAGCAGTTGGGGAGACAGGGTGTCGCCGGAAACGCCGGCATCCTTGCGCAGCTGCTCAAATTCTGCAACGTGAGCCAGGGTGGGGTTACCGGGGGTGACAGACTTGGCCTTCTCGGAAGCGTACTTACCGGCGTTGCGGCCGAAGACAATGATGTCCAGCAGGCTGTTACCCATCAGACGGTTACGGCCGTGGATGCCGCCAACGACTTCGCCGGCAGCGTACAGATTCTCGATGTCGGTCTGGGTGTCGTCGGTGATCTTCAGACCGCCGTTCTGGTAGTGCAGCGTGGGGTAGATCAGGATGGGCTCCTTACGGATGTCGATGCCGTGCTTGCCGAACATACGCATCATCGCAGGAATTCTCTTTTCAATCGTACCCTCGCCGTGCTTCAGCTCGATCATCGGGGTGTCCAGCCAGACTGCGTAGCCTTCCGGCGTGGGAACGCCGTTACCACGGTCAGAGCACTCGCGGATGATGGAGGCAGCGGAAACGTCGCGGGTCTCCAGAGGATTCATAAATACCTCACCGTTGGCATTGACCAGCATCGCGCCCACGGAGCGGACCTTTTCGGTAACCAGTGCGCCGTAGATCTGTGCGGGGAATGCAGCGCCGGTGGGATGGTACTGCAGCGTGTCGGGGTACAGCAGTCTTGCGCCGGCACGGTAAGCCAGCACCAGACCGTCAGCGGTAGCGCCGTAGTGGTTGGAGGTGGGGAAGCCCTGATAGTGCAGTCTTCCTGCGCCGCCGGTGGCAAGGATCACGGTCTTTGCCCGGGCGACCAGCAGTTCGCCGGTCTCCATATTCTTCAGCACTGCGCCGCAGCAGCGGCCGGCTTCGTCCTTCAGCAGCTCGATGGCGGAGGTGAAGTCGATGACGGGGATCTGGCGATTCAGAACCTCGTCGCGCAGGGTGCGCATAATTTCCGCGCCGGAGTAGTCCTTGGCTGCGTGCATTCTCTTGCGGGAGGTGCCGCCGCCGTGGGTGGTAACCATCGTGCCGTCGGGGGTTTTATCGAATTCCACACCCAGCTCGCTGAGCCAGGCGATGGCTTCGGGAGCTTCGGTAACCAGCTTGTACAGCAGGTCTTTCTGGGCAGCAAAGTGGCCGCCGCCGAAAGCATCCAGGAAATGCTGGGCGGGGCTGTCGCCGGGCTTGTCAGCGGCCTGGATGCCGCCCTCTGCCATCATGGTGTTGGCGTCGCCCATACGCAGCTTGGTAACGATCAGTACCTTTGCGCCGTTATTGTGGGCCTCAATGGCAGCGGAAGTGCCTGCGCCGCCTGCACCGATGATCAGAACATCGGTGTCATAGTCGGGATTAGAAAGGTCTACATCCACATTCAGCAGACGGGACTGACCCTGCAGCAGTTTGGCAAGCTCTCTGGGAACTTTCTGGCCGGCGTTGGGGCCCATCACCAGGTTTTCAAACTGATCCTCGCGATAGTCGGGATGGTAGGTCTTCAGCAAGACGGACTTTTCCTCGGCGGTCATCCGGCGGGGGTCCAGCTTCATATTGGCCTCACGGGCAGCCTCTACCTTCTTGATAGATTCCTGCATAAAAGCATCTGTATACATAGTTGCTGCCTCCTTACTTTTCGATGTCGCGATGGTTGTACAGCTCCTGCATTTCCTCAATGGGCTTGCCCATCAGGTCTTCCAGAAGAAGCTCATACTTGCCTTCGTTGATCTCCTTGATGCGCTCATCCAGATGATCGCAGTGGGGAGCGATGTACTTGCCGTTCAAGCGGCGGGCCAGCATCG
Source organism: Oscillospiraceae bacterium (assembly GCA_017466215.1). Classification (GTDB taxonomy): domain Bacteria; phylum Bacillota; class Clostridia; order Oscillospirales; family Oscillospiraceae; genus Faecousia. The sequence goes on from JAFTUO010000032.1 coordinate 27,831, forward strand.
CCACCTGGGGATGGGAGATGCCGGCGGGGCAGCGGCTGGAGCAGACGCCGCACATAACGCAGTCGAAAGACTCCTCCGCGCACTTTTCGTACTCGGCGCGCTGGGCGTAGGCGATGTACTGCATTACGTTCAGACCCTGGGTACAAGCCTGGGTGCAGGCGTTACAGCCGACACAGGCGTAGATCTCGGGGTACAGCTGCATCATAATCTGCTCGGTGGGCTTGACCTTATTGATGTCGTAGACTTCCTTTACCAGGGGGAAGAAGGGCAGCGTTGCCACATACATATTGTCCTCCACCTTGGTGGAGCAGGCAAGGCAGGTCTTCAGCTCCCGATCACCGGCGATGCGGTAGATGGTGGCGCAAGCGCCGAAGAAGCCGTTGCGGCAGCCGCAGCCGCGCACCAGCTGATAGCCGGCATATTCCATAGCCTCCATAATGGTCAGGCTGGCAGGAACGGAATACTTCTTGCCGTAAAGATAAACATTAACCATTTTTTCCATCGTTATTTCTCCTTAATACTCGTCGGGCAGCTCATCCATCTGATCCAAACGGAACACAGGGCCGTCCTTGCAGACATACTTGTCGCCGATGTTGCAGCGACCGCACTTACCCAGGGCGCACTTCATCTTCAACTCGAAGGTGGTGTAGACCTGATTCTTCTCGAAGCCCAGTTCCATCAGGCCGGCCAGCGTGAACTTGATCATAATGGGAGGACCGCACATCAGAACGGTCTTGGAGGTGTCAAAGTTCAGCTCCTTGACGTAATTGGGAACGAAGCCCATGTGACCGTCCCATTCCGGCTGGGGATTGTCGATGGTCAGGTGGACGTTGATGCCGTCCTCCTTGCACCATTGGTCGATGATCTCGGGAAAATCGACGAGATCTGCCATACTGCGGGAGCCGTAGA
>JAFTUO010000033.1 GCA_017466215.1 Oscillospiraceae bacterium
ACTCTCAAAAAATTGTATCTAAACTCTCCTAAGAGAGTCCAAATCAATGTTTTGAATAAATTTGTCTAGCAAATATTACTCAAGAATTTTCGTTGGCTGTTATTCGTTCAAAAACGCTTAAACAATCCATTTATAATTGTCCAAGGTGTTATAGTTTGTCTCACATTATTCAATTTACAAGGTACAGACGTCAGCTCGCGCCAACTGTTTCAGTATAGCACAATCATTTCCATCTGTCAAGATGTTTTTTACAAATTTTCAGAGAAAATTTTGTGCTATTTGCTGCGCTCCCGATTGCCGTTCATCGCGCAGTGGGGTTATAATAACACCCAAAAAAGCCTTTGTCAAGGGGATTTTTTCACATTTTTTTACAACTTTTTATCCCTTGTGTATCGTTCCCATTTTGACCACAATATATACTGTTTTTGCCAAAAAAATTTCTGCCGAAGAATTTCTTCGGCAGGTAATTTATCGCTTTGAAACGTTGGTGCAGATCTCGCCCAGGGCATCCGCCGCGTCGGGATTGCACTCTTCCCGATGTGCCAAATCGCCTAAACTGACCATTCCGCACAGCCGCCCGTTTTCCACTACGGGCAATCGGCGGATCTGCTTTCTGCCCATCAGATGGGCCGCCGCGCCGGTGTCCATATCCGGTCTGGCGGTGATGACGCTGCCGGACATCACTTCCTTCACGCAAGTTCCCTCCGGGGATTTCCCGGCAGCCAAACACCGGGTCACCAGATCCCGGTCCGTCACCAGGCCGCACAGATTCCCGTCGTAACCACACACCGGCAGCACACCTATATTATAATGTGCCAGTGTTCTGGCAGCCACCGCCACGGATTCCTCCGGGTGGATCTTGACCACCGCATCGGTCATAACCTCGCGAATTTTCATTGCCATCGCCTCCTGATGGCAATTATGGTCAGGTTCGCCGGAATTTATACCGCGTCCAGCACCAATTTGAACGCGCCGTAGGCGCCGGCATCGTTGCCCAATGTGGCCAGCGCAAAGGTGATGGACGAAGACGCGTGGAAGATGTAGCGGTCAAAATATTTCTTTGCCCCATCCAGCAGGCATTGTCCTGCCTTGCTGACGCCGCCGCCGAGGACCACCACCTGCGGATCCACCGCACAGCACACGTTGGCAAGGAACTGACCCATATAGTCATACACCTGCTCCAGCACCTGCAGTGCCAGCGTATCGCCATTCTTACCTGCATCAAACACATCCTTGCAGGTCAAATTCTCAACGTGCCGCAGGGCACTGGGCGCTTTGCCCGCCTCCAGGCGTTGCTTTGCCAGGCGAACAATGCCAGTAGCGCTGCAGTACTGCTCCACGCAACCGTATTTTCCGCAGTTGCACCGCTCGGTCTCCTTCGTGTTCACCACCAGATGGCCGATCTCGCCGCCTGCGCCGTGTACACCAGCCAGCAGCTTGCCATTTACGATGATTCCGCCACCAACACCCGTACCCAGGGTTGCCAGAACCATATTCTCACAGCCATTGCCGCCGCCCTTCCAGGCCTCGCCCAGCGCCGCCACGTTGGCATCATTGCCCGCCTTTACCGGCAGACCGGTCAGCTGAGACAGCGCCTGCTCAATATCAAAGACGAAATCCCATCCCAAATTGATGCACTTGTTGACCTCGCCCTTATTGTTCACCGCGCCGGGCACGCCGATGCCGATGCCGATGACCTGCCGGCGGTCAATATTGTTCTTAAGCAAAAATTTCAGCACCGAATCCGCAATATCCGGCAGGATCAGCTCGCCGCCGTTTTCCGTAACGGTGGGAATTTCCCACTTTTGAAGCATATTTCCATTCTCGTCAAACCAAGCGATCTTCACCGTCGTACCGCCCAAATCAACACCAAAACCGTAACGCATATGTAGTTCCTCCTTATTGTACTGCCCGGGCAATTTCCGCCTCGGTTTCCGGGGTTGTCCACTTGCCGAATACACGGGATTCTTTCGAAGGAAGATATCCCAGATCCTTGTATCCCAGCTTCTTTAGCAGTGCCATGCTGGGCTTGTTTTCCGACTCGGTAAAGCTTATAAAATCCCACGCGGGATACTGCTCGTGGAGTATCCGGATCAGCGCACTCAGCGCTTCAAAGGCATAGCCCCGGCGGTGTTGTTTATATGAGAAGGTGTAACCCAGACTGATGGTGCCGTCTGCAGGCATCACTACGATCTCGCCCACCATTTCGTCTGTTTCTTTCAGCGCCACCGCCACAAAAAAAGGCGCTTCCACGCTCATTACATCCGCTTTGCGTCGCTCCACCAGCCGCACGATGCCGTCATAGTCCTTGGTCTGTCCCCGTTGATATCGGGCGCAGATCTCATTGTTGCGGTAATCAAACATAATGTCCGCATCTTTTTCTTTCACATTCCGCAGCCGCAGCCGCTCTGTTTCCAAAAAAATCATACGTAATCCTCTAATGCCTCAATAAATCATTCTTCTTTCAGTATACCGCTTTTGCGCCGGATGTCAATCCTTTCGTAGGGGCGAGCATTGCTCGTCCGCTTGTGCGATATTCTGCTGCAGTACGGACGGCCAATGGCCGCCCCTACAATATTAAAAAAGATGACCGGCTTTCCGCCGGTCATCTTCCTTTCGGGGTTTACTGCAGGCCCTGCTCGTAAGCCTCGATCATCTTCTTGACCATCTGGCCGCCGACGGAGCCGGCTTCACGAGAGGTCAGGTGGCCGTTGTAGCCATTGGTCAGGTTAACGCCGACTTCCTGGGCAGCCTGCATCTTGAACTGCTCCATAGCAGCCTTAGCCTGAGGCACATTGATCTGGTTGTTGCTCTTCATAACGTTTTCTCTCCTTATTTGTTGGGCTTACTCTTGAAACACCTTCCTTTCGGAGCAGCCAATCTTTCTCCCCATAGCTTCCTTTGGAATCCTTGAAATGCATCCCAGCATTTCTGCGTCTTCCAAAGATTGCTCTGTGAATAAATCTTCGTCTGTCCAAAAGGAATTTGCTTCTGCAAGCAAGCCTGGCTTTCTCCGGAAATCCAACACTTTCCGAAGAAAGCATTTTCCTTCCGCAAACATATTTTTGCCGAATCAGGAGCAAATATGATTGTTTCTTTTCGGAAAAAGGCGCAAAAAATGGAAAAAAGTCTCCGGACAAACGTCCGGAGACTTTTTATTATAAAAATTACTTGCTCAGAGCCTCGTCAATGGCCTTGGCAGCGGTCTTGCCCGCGCCCATAGCGGAAATGACGGTAGCAGCGCCGGTAACGGCGTCGCCGCCGGCGTAAACCGCATCACGGGAGGTCAGGCCGTCCTCATTGACGACGATGCCGCCCCAACGGTTGACTTCCAGGCCCTGGGTGGTGGACTTGATCAGGGGGTTGGGAGAAGTACCGATGGACATAACCATGGTATCCACATCCAGCGTAAACTCGCTGCCGGGGATAACCACGGGACGGCGGCGGCCCTTCTCATCGGGCTCGCCCAGCTCCATCTTCACGCAGGTCATACCGGTAACGAAGCCGTTCTTGGGATCACGGGGATCCTCAGGATTGCGGTAGCCCAGGATCTCAACGGGGTTGCACAGCAGCTGGAAGTCGATGCCTTCCTCTTCTGCATGCTCAACTTCCTCGCGGCGAGCGGGCAGCTCTTCCATAGAACGACGGTAAACGATGTAAACCTTCTCAGCACCCAGACGCAGAGCAGTTCTTGCAGCGTCCATAGCAACGTTGCCGCCGCCGACGACTGCAACCTTGCCGCCCTTCATAATGGGGGTGTCGGGGTTGTCCTTGTAGGCCTTCATCAGGTTGCTGCGGGTCAGGAACTCGTTGGCGGAGTAAACGCCGCTCAGAGCCTCACCGGGGATGCCCATAAAGTTGGGCAGACCGGCACCGGAGCCAACGAACACAGCCTCAAAGCCCATATCGAACAGCTCGTCGATGGTCAGGGTCTTGCCGATGACCACGTTGGTCTCGACCTTGACGCCCAGCTTCTTCAGGGTGTCAACTTCCTTGGCAACGATAGCCTTGGGCAGACGGAACTCGGGGATACCGTAAACCAGAACGCCGCCTGCGGTGTGCAGCGCTTCAAAAACGGTAACCTCATAGCCCTTCTTTGCCAGGTCACCGGCGCAGGTCAGGCCGGAGGGGCCGGAACCAACGATTGCCACTCTGTGGCCGTTGCTCTCGGGACGAACAGGCTCTTCGGTGCAGAAGGTGTTGTGCCAGTCAGCGACAAAGCGCTCCAGACGGCCAATGCCGACGGATTCGCCCTTGATGCCGCGAACACACTTGGACTCACACTGAGTCTCCTGGGGGCAAACACGGCCGCAAACTGCGGGCAGAGAGGAGGACTTGTTGATGATCTGGTAAGCGCCCTCGAAGTCGCCTTCCTTGATCTTGCTGATGAACTCGGGGATATGGATCTTAACGGGGCAGCCGTCAACGCAGGGCATAGTCTTGCAGTTCAGGCAGCGGTTGGCCTCGTCAATGGCCACTTCTTCGGAATAACCCAGAGCGACCTCATTGAAGTTATGTGCGCGCACCAGGGGATCCTGAGTGGGCATTACATTACGGGTAGGAGTCATATTTGCCTTTGCCATTTTACTGTACCTCCTTCTTAAACAGGTTGCAGGTCTCTTCGTGCTTATGACGCTCATAGCCGAAGTACATTCTGCCTCTGGACATTGCCTCGTCAAAGTCGACCTCGTAACCGTTGAAGTCAGGGCCGTCAACGCAGGCAAACTTGGTAACCTTCTTGCCGTCCACATTCAGAGTCAGGCGGCAGCCACCGCACATGCCGGTGCCGTCGATCATAATGGGGTTCATAGAAACGGTGCAGGGAACGCCGAAGGGCTTGGCAGTTGCCACGACAAACTTCATCATGATCAGCGGTCCAATGGTGATGATCATATCGAACTTTTCGCCCTTGTCCAGCATTTCCTTCAGAGGCACGGTAACATTGCCGTGCTCGCCGTAGGAGCCGTCGTCGGTCATAACGCGCAGGGTATCGGAGCAAGCCTTGAACTCGTCCTCCAGGATCAGCAGGTCCTTGTTACGGAAGCCGATGATGCTGGTAACCTCAGCGCCCATTTCGTGCAGAGCCTCAGCAATGGGCATTGCGATGGCGCAGCCAACGCCGCCGCCAACGATGCAGACCTTCTTCAGGCCGTCCAGATGGGTAGCAACACCCAGAGGACCGACGAAGTCCTGAATGTAGTCGCCCTCGTTCTTGTGGGACAGCTTCTCGGTGGTGGAGCCAACGATCTGGAAGATGATCTTCACAGCGCCGGTCTGCTTGTTGACACCTGCAACAGTCAGGGGGATACGCTCACCGTCCTCATCCACACGCAGGATGATGAACTGACCGGGGCGAGCCTTGCTTGCCACGAAAGGAGCTTCGATCTGAAGCTGTACGACCGTGGGGTTCAAAACTTTTTTCTCCAAAATTTTGTACATACTGTGCCTCCATATTTTATTTGAATTTTTCAAATTTGCTTCTACTTTACAGCCGCCATTTTTCCGACCGCTTTACGATGATGCCGGAAGCAAGTCCGATCACCGTACCGGCAACGCTGCCGCTGACCAGCAAAACGGGAAGATAAAAGGCGATCTGCGCCGTCTGCGTCCACAGACACGCGGCAACGATCTGGCCGATATTGTGGAGCAATCCCCCCACAATGCTGACCGTAATGCAGGAAAACCAGCCCGTTTTCTTCAGCAGGATCATACCGGTCAGACTCAGCACCGCGCCGGCGATACTGAATGTCAGCACCTGCAAATTGCCGAACAGCAGCGACGTCAGGAAAATGCGGATAATGCTAACGATCACTGTCTCTTTCCAGCCCACCCGGTACAGCAAAAACACCATAACCAGATTGGGCAAGCCCACCTTTACGCCGGGCATTGCCACCAGGGCCGGAATCTGACTTTCCACAAAGGAGAAGATCATAGCCAGCGCGATCGCCAAACCCAAAAAGGCAATTTTCTTCGCTTTCACAAGATCTCTCCTTTCTAAGGGTTTAGCTCACCAGCTCCACTTCGTTCCCCTCGGCGCTGTACACCGTAACGGTCAGCCGGTTGGGAAGGCAGGTGATGGTCTCGCCGCTTTTGCTGATCGTTCCCTGCTTTACGCAAAGATGATCGGGGCAGTCGGCAGACACGAGATACGCCTTGCCGCCTTCGATACGCAGGATATTCGTTCCGCCGTTGAGGGCGTACTCGCCGTCCTGCGACAGGCTGTACTTGGCCACCTCATTGCCATCCACACGGACGATCACGTGGTCGCCGTCCTTTTTCGTCAGGAACAGCACCAGGCTTGCGATCGCGATTACCGCGGCGATCGCGCCGATGAGGATAAAGTCCTTTTTCTTCATTAGAACTTGAAGTTCAGAGCCAGAAGTGCCAGTACCATCATACCTGCAGTCAGCAGGTCAATGGGCAGGCCGCGGAAGGTGGGAGGAACGGCTTCCTCGTCAACCAGAGTGCTCTTGAGCTTTGCATAAACGGTCATAGTCAGCATAAAGCCGATGCCGACGGCCGCGCTGGTAACGATGGCAGTAACGAACTCGTCGTGGGTGTTGTGGATGCATAGACCCAGAACAGCGCCGTTGATGGCGAACTTAACGAAGTCGGACTTGCAGTAGTTGTCCAGGATGTTCTTTGCGATGACGTGGATGATCTCAACCACCATCAGAACAACCAGAACGAATACCATCGTCTGCAGATAAGGCACTTTTGCCAGCACGTAAGTGTTCAGGGGCCAGGTGATCAGGGTGGAGATCACCATAACCAGGGTCGTGCCCAGGCCCAGGGTCAGAGATCTTCTGGAGGAACGCTCATTTTCCAGCACAGCGCCGGTGCCCAGGAAGTGCAGCAGCGCATAGTTGTTGGAGAGGATGCCGGCAAGAACGATGCCAAGAATAACTTTCAGATCCATAATCAGTTCTCCTCCTCTTCGTCCAGATGATGGTGCAGCTTGGTGATCTTGTTAATGATCGCCATTACGATGGCCAGCACCAGATAGCCGCCGAATGCGCCTGCGATAGCGGAGATCTTGTAGTCCTGCATAAATGCGATGGGCTTGCCCCAGAAGGTAGCAGCGCCAAAGAACTCACGGATCAGCGCGCAGACCACCATAACTACGGTGAAGAAAATACCGGTAACCAGAGCGGTCTTGATGGAGGTTGCCTCGCCGTTGTGGTCAGCCACCTCTTCGGCGTCGCGGTAAACCACCGCGCTGACCGCCAGGGTTGCCAGATGCACGCCCAGCATTTCCACAACATTGGGGAAATGGGCCTGCATAAACATAGAAATCAGAGAAACGAAGCCGGTAATGATCATCAGGTAGGCCGGCAGCTTTGCGTAAGCGGGGATGATCTTATGCAGTGCAGAGATCACGATGGAGCTCAGCAGCATTGCAATCAGAACAGCAGCGCCCATACCCAGAGCCGCACGGATGTCCGTGCTGGAGGCCATTACGAAGCCTGCGCCCAGCACCAGCAGAATGGAGGGCGTGCCCTTCAGCAGGTAAGAAGTTTTTGTACCCTTTTTCATTACTGTGCGCCTCCTTTCAGAGCGTTGAATGCGTCGAAGGTATCCTCGGTGGCCTGCTTCACTGCGTTGGAAGTCATCGTTGCGGTAGCAATAATAACCTCTTCTCCGGTGAAGGTGTCGCCGGTAATGCCAACAAATCCGTCCTTATATGCGGTAACATCCATACCGCCGAATGCCATGAAGTATTCTTCCTCAAAGATGAACTGCTTTGCATCCATCTTTGTAATCGCGCCGTTCGCATCAATGATGAAGTAGATGTCCATCTGGTGGAAACCAACGCTTCTGGAGTAGAATGCGTAGTAGGTTGCGCCCTCAAATGTGAAGCTGGCTGCGGAAACCACGGAATTGAAGGTATCCAGCGTAATGGGCGTGATGTCGGCAGCGCCTTCCATCATCTTTTCGATTTTGCTCTTGAACGGATCCAGGTAAGCAGCCTGCTTTGCAGCAGCATCTGTCTTTGCCTCATCTGCCAGGGCTGCATTGTCAGCCGTAACATCATTGCCTTCCGTGTCATATACCTTGCAAGCGCCCATGGCGTTCACAACCGCCAGATAGCTCTTCTCGCCTGCAGTCATAATGTAGGCAAAGCCTGCACCATTCTCAGCCTGGAATGCCTTCTGGATATTGCCGGAAGCAGTTTCCTCCAGCAGCTTGGTGAAGCCGGGAGCAACGGTGGGGATCATTTCGGTCAGGATCTGATCGTCGCCCTTCACGCCGGCAGCAATCAGATTGTTGGCAGCCAGAGCGTTCAGCGCAGCGGAAACGGAATCCTTAAATGCGGTGGAGGAGAAGGTGCTGCCTGCATAGAGCTCAACGCCTGCCAGTGCGGAATCCTTGCCGATGTAGGTGCTGGGATAGTCAGCGCCGAAGATCAGAGATTCGGAGTGAGAAACCAGCTGAATGCCGCAGATGACGCCGGTGGAATCCACGCCGATCAGGATATCCATGGGAGCGCCGCCGGTATAGTCAGAAGTAGCGGTGGCCTCAATTACATAGCCCAGACCGGAGGTTTCCTTGTGGACTGCAGTAACGGTGGCGGGCAGATCACTCAGGGTCGCGGTAATGTCCTCATAAGCTGCGCCGCCGGCCATAACGGAATTCAGGCGGTCATTGGCAGCACCGGCGCTGTTCTTTGCAATGATGGGGCCGGTGTAGAGGTTCAGAGCGAACATCGCGCCACCGAAGATGGCAACGATAAGTACAAGAATTACAAACGTCTTCAGAAGTTTCATTACTTGACACCTCCCAAAGTCTTTCTCTTGGTCCAGCTGGAGATGAAGGGGGTCAGCAGGTTCATCGTCAGGATGGCGATGGAAACGCCTTCGGGATAGGAACCGTACTTACGGATAGCAAAGGTCAGCAGACCTGCGCCGATGCAGAAGATCACACGGCCAGCGCCGGTGTTGGGGGTGGTAACATAGTCAGTTGCCATAAAGATGGCACCCAGCAGAACACCGCCAGCCAGCACATGCTGCAGAGCATAAACGGCATTGAAGCCATCCAGCAGGAAGAAGCAGCCGAATACGGTTGCGATGAAAGCAGCGGGAACATACCACTTGATGACCTTGCGGGCAACCAGGTAAACATAGCCCAGCAGCAGTGCGATGCCGCAGGTCTCACCGATGGTGCCGCCGTGGACACCGACCAGCAGCTGCATAACGGAAGGTGCATTGGCAGCGGAAGCAACGCCTGCATTCAGAGTGGGCAGGGGCGTTGCACCGGCAACGATCTCGGGCAGGCCCACAGCGCTCAGGTTGAACAGGGGCTTCAGGTCGATATTTGCTGCGCCAACAGTGGTGGTAAAGGTCAGCAGCATAAATACACGGGCTGCAATTGCGGGGTTGGCAATATTCTTGCCCAGGCCGCCGAAGAAGCCCTTGACAACAACGATAGCGAACACAGAGCCAACAGCACACTGCCACAGAGGCACGTTGGTGCTCAGGTTCAGGCCCAGCAGCAGGCCGGTAACAACGCGGAGAAATCGCCGACGGTCTGCTTCTTACCGACGCAGAGGTTGAAGATCACCTCAGCGATCACGGCGCTGGCCACGCAGGTCAGCACGACCCACAGTGCCTGCAGGCCGAAGAAGATGATGCCAACAACGGTTGCGGGCAGCAGTGCGATAGCCACATCCAGCATGATCTTGCTGGTGAAAGAGCCCTTCTGATGGATATGAGGGGTGGAGGAGATATGAAGCTTAGCCATTGATATTTGCCTCCTTCTTTTCTTTCTGCTCTGCGGCATACTTCTTCAGGAAAGCCTTGGCCTCCCAGTTGATCTGCAGCAGAGGACGGCTGGCGGGGCAGACGTAAGAGCAGCAAGCGCAGTCCACACACTGGCGGACGCCGGTGTCGATCAGAGCCTGAGCCTTTGCGTCAGCATTCTTGATCTTCATTGCACGATCCACCTCAGCAACGCTGATGCGGACGGGGCACTTTTCCATACAGCGACCGCAGTTGATACAAGCGGAAGCCTCGGGCAGGACAGCGGTCTTCTCATCGAATACCAGGACTGCGTTGGAAACCTTGACCATAGGATCGTCCACGCTGTAAATAGCGGTGCCGTTCATCGGGCCGCCGACAACGACCTTGCCGGGCTCAGCCTTCAGGCCGGTAACCTTCAGCAGCTCGCTGATGCGGGTACCGATAGGAGCGATCAGGTTCATAGGCTGTGCAACGGCAGGGCCGTCCACAGTAACGATTCTCTCAACCAGAGGCATACCGGTGTTCAGGTAGTTTGCCATCAGAGCCAGAGAGGAAACATTGACGATCAGTGCGCCGAAAGAGGGGAAGCGGCGGCCGGAAACAGCAACACGACCGGTTGCATTGTACAGCATAACCTGCTTTGCGCCCTGGGGATAGATGGTCTTGAGCTTATGCACCACCACGTAGTCCTTGTCAGCGAAGGTCTTTTCCAGAACTTCGATGGCATCGGCCTTGTTGGTCTCAATGCAGATCTTGAAGGTGGCGTTGCCCAGGTACTCGTTCATATAAGTACGCAGGTACTCGATGCCGTCAGCGATCAGCTCGGGATGAGCAAGCATCATTCTGTGGTCGCTGGTGATGTAGGGCTCGCACTCTGCGGCGTTGATGAGGACGGTATCCACCTTGTAATCGGGGTTGGTAGCCTCGTTGAACTTTGCCCAGGTGGGGAAAGCTGCACCGCCCAGACCGACGATACCGCCGTCTCTGACAGCCTGCAGGAAGCTGGCGCAGTCAGTGATCTCGGGCTTCTTTACGGTTTCAGCAACTTCCATCTTGCCGTCGCTCTCAATGCGGATAAAGGTAGTACCCTTGCCATTGGCGGTAGGCATCGTTGCGATCTCGGTTACCGTACCGGAGACGGTTGCGTGAACGGGAGAGGAGAATCTGCCTTCTTCTCTTGCGATCAGCTGGCCGACCTTAACGTGGTCGCCTACATTGACGATGGGCTCAGCATCGTGACCGGAGTGCATATTCATCGGCAGAATGACTTCTGCGGGGATTTCAATGCGCTGGGGGACACATGCGGCAGTGTGCTTGTTGTGAGGCACGTGCAAAGACGAAATATCTTTTCTCAAAACCTTTTCCTCCCATTTGCTTTTTATATTTTTATTATTTATATAATCGATTAACCCTGTCATCCCGAGCGGAATGAAATGGAGTCGAGGGATCTACGCACTGCGAGGATTCCTCCGCTCGCTGACGCTCGGTCGGAATGACATTTTTGCGTTAATGCAAATTTCAAAGTCAGTTGCGGTCAATTTTTGACCATTGCATCAATTCCCGGGGTGGTGTACTGGGTGCCGTCCGGGGTGATCCAGATCACATCCACACGCTCCAGCTTTTGCACCAGCGCCAGTCCATCCTCATAGCTCATTGCAAACAGAGCTGTGGAAAGGGCGTCAGCCAGGCCGCTGTCCGGGGTAATAATGCTCACGGAGCTGAAGTAGGTCGAGGGCATCAGGGTATCCTTGTCGATCACGTGATGATACCGCTGTCCGTCCACCGTGAAATAACGTTCATAGCTTCCCGACGTAACGCAGGAAGTGTCTGCCAGCATAAGCGTCTTGACATATGTCTCGGGGTTTTCGGGATTTTTAATGCCCGTTGCCCAGCCTGTGCCGTCAGGTTTGTGGCCCACGATGCGGATATTGCCGCCAATGTTCAGAACATAGCTTTCCGCGCCAATGGATCGAAGGTACTGTGCCGCCTTTTCTGTGGCATAGCCCTTGCCCAGCGCGCCGACATCAATGGACGCCTTGGGGTCCGTAATGCGGACCGTGCAGTTTTCTTCGTCGATCTCCAAAAGGGAGATATCCGTATGCAGGCTTGCTTCATTCAGCTCGTCCTGCGTGGGGATTCGTGCAGCCGCAGGATTATTTCCCGCCTGCTCCCGGCAATCATGCCAAATAGAAAGCACCGAGCCCATCATAATATTCATTTCTCCGCCGGTAAGCGCATAAAGCTCCTTGGCGTAGAGCAAAAAGTCGATCAGCTTTTCATCGACCTTCATTGCTTCGCCGCCGGCATTGAGATTCAGGGTGCGCAAATTTACGACACCGGTATGCTCATAGTAGATATCAAACAGCTTGTGATACTCCAAAAGGATACTCGACGCACCCTTGCACCGGGCTTGAAAGTCCTCCTGGGAGTCATTTGCGTAGCTGTAAATGTATGAAACGGTGTCAAAAAAGTCAAAGTATACCATTCCCTTGGGCTCTGCGGAAACAGCCTTATCGGCAATTTTAGGGCAACCCGCCAAAACGGCGAGAAGCCCTAAAATCACGATCAGGGAAAGTAAAAGTTTGAATAATTTCAATCTTCTTACTCCCAGAAAATTATAGAATTAGCGAGCGTTGGTAGCAGCCTGAGCAACAACAGCCTTGATGGCAGTGATCTGGATGGTGCAGCCAGCACTCAGCAGAGCATCATCAGCAGAGATGATGTAGCCAGCGCCTTCGACTTCCTTGGTAGCCATAGCCTCGACCTCAGCAGCGGTCTTGCCGATAACGAACTTGGAGAACTCAGCGGACTGCAGGTACCACTCCAGGACCTTGCCGTCGCCGTTCCAGTCCATGCTCTGGCCGTAAGCAGCCATGTTGTAGCCTTCCTTCAGGCAGCGCTTGGTGTCCTTGTAATCCTTGTTGACGATCTCGCCCAGGGTGTTGATAGCGATCTTGGGCTGGATAGCATCGTTAACAGCAGCGATGATCTTGCCGCCAGCAACAACGTTAGCAGCGAAATCGGTGTACATATTGACAGAGCCGTCCTTGTCAGCGGTAGCAGCAACGGACTCAGCAGCGGTGGTCTTTGCAGCAACGCCCAGGGTGAACTCTTCAGCGGTCTTGAAGGTCATGCCCTGCTCATCGTTGCAAGCCTTAGCAACAGCAGCGATGAAGTCAGTGATCTGGATGGTGCAGCCAGCGCTCAGCAGAGCGTCGTCAGCAGCGATGATGTAGCCAGCGCCTTCAACTTCCTTGGTAGCGATAGATGCAACCTCAGCAGCGGTCTTGCCAACAACGTAGTTCTCGAAAGCCTTAGCCTGGTCATACCACTCCAGAACCTTGCCGTCGCCGTTCCAGTCCATGCTCTGGCCATACTTAGCCATGTTGTAGTCGTCGCCCAGCTCCATCTTGGTCTTGAAGGTCTGTGCAGCGTCAGCAGCACCGCCGGTAACGTCCATCTTGTTCTGAGCAACGTCGATGCGGCAGTGGGTGATCTTGCCGTCCTTGTCGGTAACGACAGCAGCGACAGTAGCGTCGACCTGAGCATTGCCGGTAGCGGAGCTGTCCATATTGACGACAACGCCCATGCCCAGCTTGTACTCAGCTTCGGTCTTCTCGGGTTCGGTGGTACCATTGTTGTTGGTAGCGGGTGCGCAAGCAACGACAGTCAGGATCATGCAGACGCACAGCAGGATTGCGAAAAGCTTTTTCATTTTTCTTGTCCTTCCTTATTATGTAATATGGTATGTATTTGTTCTCGTGTAGCTAATCTGTAATCCCAACCTCAGCGGTTTGAATCACAGATTAGCCGCAAGAGACCCGTATACATCCACCGTGAATCATAGCACAAACCGCAATTTTTGTCAATGCTATTTTCCTTTTCCCCACAGGTTTTTTGCATTTTTATAAGCTTTTATACAAAAGCCTCCGGTCAGATGGCCGGAGGCTTGGTTTTCGATATAATTCTTTAGTCCTCAAAATCCTCGGCAATGGCCTGGGCCATCTTGTAATCCGCAGGCGTAGTGATCTTGATGTTGGAGACCGCTCCGCGCACCAGATACACCGGCAGGCCTCTCATCATATAGATCTTTGTCGCTTCCGTCAGCGTCATACGCTCCTCTTCCGTCAGAGAGTTGTATACCGCTTTCAGCTGGCTGAGCCGGAAGGTCTGGGGACACTGTCCCAGGAACATCGTCGCCCGGTCCGGCACATTGCTGATGAGCTTGCCGTCGTCAGATACCACGATGGTGTCGATGGCCGGAGAGACCGTATTCACCGCGCCGTACTGATAGACCGCCTCGATATTCTCCTCCAGCATACGCTGGGTGAAGAAGGGGCGGACGCCGTCGTGGGTCAGGACAATATTGTCCTCCGAAACGCCGTATTTTTCTTCGATGGCGTTCAGCAGCCGCAGCATCGTATCTGTCCGGTCTGCGCCGCCGGTGATCACGTGTACCCGGGAAAGCTCCCCGGGAACAAACTGCTCCAGCAGCTCCTGCATATACTCCACCCAATCCGCGTGAACGCCCAGGATCACCGCGTCGATTTTCTTGCACATCAGATACCGCTCCACCGTGTGGATAATGATCGGCTTGTCGCCCAGGGGCAAAAACTGCTTGGGCATCGTGGAAATATTCATCCGCGTTCCCGTGCCGCCTGCCAAAATTGCTCCAAATATCATATCTTTCTTCCTTTCTTTCTTTACAGGCACAGCTGCCCGATCCGCCGGCATACCAGCTTTGTGGCTTCGCCGGTCTCGCAGCCGCCGGAGGCAGCATAATGCTGCGCACAGTCTGCGGCATATTTTTCTTCATCAAACGTCAGAATATTCTTCTCCAGCTCGTCATTGTTCACAGATTGCGGGAACGGCCACTGGGACACCGGGGTGTATACCTCGGTTGTTGCCACATAATGCTCCAAATCCGCCGCGAACATAAAGCTGGGCTTTCCCGTCAGCATAAAATCCCACATAGACGAGGAGAAATCGTTGACCATCGCATCCGCCGCCAGCAAAAGCTCCTGCATATCCTCATAATCGGTCAGATCCATCACGCCGGCGCTATTCATATCCTGCCGGTTGACCACATTGGGATGATACCGCACCGCGAAGCGCCACTTGCCGCCGAAGCGCTGCTCCATCGCCTTGACCACCCGGCCGCTGTCCACGCCGTAGGAGATAGCGATGGATTCCCGGAAATAGTTGTCATCCACCTTGCGATACGTCGGCGCAAAGAGGATCAGCTTTTCATCCTCAGCAAGACCCAGCTTTTCCCGAATTTTCTGCCTAAGGCTTTCATCCGGATGGATCATCATATCATTTCTCGGCATACCGATCTCCCAAAACCGCTCCTTCGGGATGATCAAGGTCCGGGAAAATTCCTCCGTAAATCGGGTGCAGGTGGACAAAAATGCACCGGTCTGCCTGGCCTGCAGCTTTAGATCGGCCCGGAAAATGGGGCTGTTGCTGTACATATCCGTGCCGCATTTTTTGTATGCGCCGCCGCCGTGCCAGGTGTTGATGGCGTACTGCGATTTGCGCAGGGGCAGATAAGAATATCCGCCGCTGTTGGTTACAAAGACCTTGCTCGTCATCGCTTTTACAAAATACTGCCAGGAATTGAACTTTACCACCTGGAAGCCCCGCTGCCGCAGGTCGTCATAGTCCTCCGGCCGCTTCACCGACACCACGATCTCCAGCTGACCCGGATAGTCAATCGCCAGCTGCTCGGCAATATATTTGGGATTTCCCGCGTATTTGTGGGAAAGGTCGTTGATAAGAAACACCCGGTTTTTCTTGACCGGCAGCAGCCGCAAAGGGGTCAAAAGGGTACGAATGACCAGCTTTTTGACGTAGCGTTTCAGTTCGTCCACGTTTTTCCCCTCCTTTCGGCACAAAAGCGCATAGTACTCCATTTTTTGTTCATCATATCATATCGAAAATTAAATAGCAAGGACAAAAACCCTCACCCGGAGTGTTTATATGTCATTGCGAGGAGGGCGAAAGCCCGACGTGGCAATCCCCCGGTACTATCCACATCGCTGCACAGCACCTCTGGAGATCGTACCGGGAGATTCCCACGGGCCTAACGGCCCTCGGAATGACACATTTTTTAACCTGATGATATATACAAAAACAACCGGAAGCGATTGCTTCCGGTCATTACATTTCTTTCATCACTTTTCCGCAGCAGCGGGGGATCACCTGCCCGGCCTTGACCTCCAAGACCTTGTGGCAAATGGGGCAATAAACCGTGCAATCCTTTTCCGCCCGCACCACCGGGATCAACCCGTCTTTCAATTCCATAATCTTACCTCCAAAAAGGGCGGGGTCATCCCCCGCCCTATGGTCTATCTTACTTGAAGTAGCGCTCCAGCAGACCCTTCAGAGCCTTGCCATGTCTGGCCTCATCGCGGGCCATCTCGTGAACGGTGTCGTGGATGGCATCCAGGCCGTTCTTCTTGGCGCAGGCGGCCAGGTCGAACTTGCCGGCGGTAGCGCCGAACTCGCAGTCAACGCGCCAGGCCAGGTTGTCCTTGGTGGTGGCCTTCATATTGGGCTCCAGGTCAGCGCCCAGCAGCTCTGCAAACTTGGCAGCGTGCTCAGCCTCTTCGTAAGCGGCCTTCTCCCAGTACAGACCGATCTCGGGATAACCCTCGCGGTGTGCAATGCGAGCCATGCACAGATACATACCCACCTCGCTGCACTCGCCGGTGAAGTTGGCCATCAGCTGCTCAAAGATGAACTTCTTGTCCTCTTCGCTGAGGTCGGGGTTGTTCTTGACGGTCTTGGCGTAGATGCCGTACTCGTGCTCAGCAGCCAGCTTGTTCTCTTCCAGGACCTTGAACTTGGTGCCGGGAACTTTACAAACGGGGCAAACAAAGCCTTCGGGCATCACTTCTGCTTCGTGGACATAACCGCAAACGGGGCAAACGAACTTTTTCATAATATTTCCTCCAATATGTTATATAAATGTTTTTTAGTTTTCTTCTTCAAAAAGGTCCGGGCCGACGCCACAGAGGGGGCACTCGTAATCTTCGGGCAGCTCATCGCCCTCATAGACATAACCGCAGACTGTGCAAACATACTTTTTCACGCTGTTTCCTCCTTGTTGATACATTGATTACATTTTCCTGTGAATGTGAGCTGGCAGGACGAGACCTGTCCAGCACCGGATACGGTCTTGCTCAGTTCCTCGGGAACTGCCACACCGTGCAGATCCAGCACGCCGCTGCAATCGGTGCAGATAAAGTGGACGTGGGGCTTGGTATTGCCATCAAATCGTTCGATGCCGTTTACCGTCCCCAGGCTGACGATTTCTCCCCGCTCCTTAAACCGGGCGAGATTTCGGTACACCGTCGCCAGCGAGATGTCGGAATATTCCGCTTTCAGCTTTTCGTAGATCCAATCTGCGCTGGGATGCACCTTGGTGCTGCGCAGGCAGGTCAGGATCGCGTCGCGTTTGCGGAAATGCTTTGCGGTAGCTTCCATAGGCACCTCCTAAATGCGAATGATTATCATTTACAAGAATAATTTATCATACCAACTTTCATTTGTCAACACTTTTTTTGAAAAATTTTCTAAAAATTTTATCAGACGAAAATAATACCCTCTCCCGGGGAGTAGCGAAGCGATTTGGATAAACGCTTGCCGGGGGCAAGCGCACCTTAAGCTCTTAGGGTGTGGAACGGCGTGCACTTGGATGCTGTATAAGCCTTTACATCATACTTAATCTACAATTTCTGCCCGCATTCCACATCCGGCACGGCTTGCGCCGCGCCACCTTCTCCCCGGGAGAAGGTTTTTATCCAAGTGCCGCCGTCACCAAAATCGGTACGTTGTCCCGATAGATCTCGTCGAATTGGCTCAGCGGCAGCGGATTGATCCCCTCGCCCACCTCGATGGTATATCCCGGTTTGCGGAAAAACTTAATAAACCAATCCTTGTACCCGGCAAAGGCCGACTCATAGGGCGTATCCTCCAGCGCATAACCGCTGACCTGCGCCATCTTTTCCCCCAGTTCCCTTGCTCCCGGCACGAACACATCCTCAAACTGCCAGTAGATCACCTTCCCCTGGGTGTGATAGGCCAGCACCAGCGCCGGATCAACCGCTTCCGTATATTCCACGATGGCCCGGCTCTCCGGCTGGGTCAGCGGCGCACGCCCCACAAAATCCCGGGGCGCAGGTCGGTCAAAGCCTTGCGAAAACTTAATTTCCCGTGCCTGCAGCCACCCGGCAGGATACTGCAGATTTAAGTCCACTCCCAGCAGATTGGCTTTCCAGCCGTCCGGGAACGGGATGTTGGGAAAATCCTGGGAGATCGCCGCTGCGGTCTCATAGGGGATCTGCCCCGGCTGTAACGCCCCGGTTACCAGATCCACCCCGTCGGGATTCACCATCGGCACAGTATAGATGGTAACCTGCTGGGCCAGGCCTGCCCCATCCACACCGCCGATCTGCGTTCCGTTTTGGATCGCCTCCGCCAGCTCCTCCACAAATTTCAGGATCACGGTTGCGGTGATCCACTCGTTGGCGTGAAACGCCGCCGCGTACAGCACCCGCCGCGGCCCGTTGCCGATCACCAGCGACCGGATGGGTCGATCAAAAGCGGTGGACGTCAGAAGCTCCGACCGGCAAAAGGGATATTTTTCCGTCAGGGCCAGAATGGTCTCGTCGCAAAGCTGCGCCGTCATCGGTACATCTGTTCTAACGATGGACATAAAAATCACCTCCGGACATTTTATGCACCGGAGGTGATTACTTATGTGTTTTGTTCCAGGAAGATCAGCAGCACAGCGATATCCGCCGGGCTGACGCCGGAAATTCGGCCTGCCTGGCCGATGGAAACCGGGCGAATTTCAGAAAGCTTCTGCCGCGCCTCCAACCGCAGCCCGGCGATAGCCTCGTAGTCAATATTTTCCGGCAGCAGGCGGGATTCCTCTTTCTTAAAATCCTCCACCTGCTTGCTCTGCCGCAGCAGGTAACCGGCGTACTTGATCTGAATTTCCACAGCCTGGGTCACACTATCGGGCAATTCCGGTCTTTGGGCATCAAAGGGCGCAATATCCGCATAGGTAACCTGGGGTCTGCGCAGCAGATCCGCCAGCCGTGCAGAATTTGCCACCGGGGCAGAATCTCTGCTTGCCAGCATTGCATTTAAGCTTTCGCTTGCCGGCACGCCGCTGCTTTCCAGCCGCTGAATTTCCCGCCGGACGGAAGCATACTTTTCTTCCACCTGGCGCAGTCTTTCCGGGCTTACCAGGCCCACTTTCGCGCCGATGTGGGTTAAGCGCTGGTCCGCATTGTCCTGCCGGTGCAGCAGTCGGTATTCCGACCGGCTGGTCATAATGCGGTACGGCTCTTCCGTGCCTTTGGTCACCAGATCGTCGATCAGCGTACCGATATAGCTGGTGTCCCGGGTCAGAATCAAGGGCTCTTTCCCTTGTAGCTTCAGCGCCGCATTGACGCCCGCCACCAGGCCCTGGGCAGCAGCCTCCTCATAGCCGGATGTGCCGTTAAACTGTCCCGCGCCGTAAAGGCCGGAGATCGCCTTGGTCTCCAAAGTCGGCAGCAGCGCCGTGGGGTCGATACATTCATATTCAATGGCGTATGCCGGGCGCATCATTTCCGCATTCTCCAAACCGGGAATGGTGCGCATCATTTTCAGCTGCACATCCTCCGGCAGTGAAGAGGAAAATCCCTGAATGTACAATTCTTCCGTGTCCAGTCCGCAGGGCTCAATGAACAGCTGATGCCTCTGCTTTTCCGCGAAGCGGACGATTTTCGTCTCAATGCTGGGGCAATACCGGGGGCCTACGCCGGAAATCGTGCCGTCGTACATCGGGCTGCGGTGCAAATTGTCCCGGATGATTTTATGGGTATTTTCATTTGTATAGGTCAGATAGCACACCGCGCTGTTATACAGCTTCTCCTCGGTGCGGAAGGAAAACGGCTCTGCCCGTTCATCGCCCTCCTGCAGCTCCATCTTGGAAAAATCCACACTGCGGCGGTTGATTCTGGGAGGCGTGCCGGTCTTAAACCGGCGCAGGGGCAAGCCCAATTCCCGCAAATTATCCGCCAGACCGATGGACGGATGCATTCCGTCCGGGCCGGAGGAAAGCACGCTTTCGCCGGTGATACAGGTGCTGTCGAGATACGTGCCGGTGGCAATGATCACCGCCTTGGCGTCATATTTTGCACCTAATTGGGTGCAAACGCCGGTAACCGCGCCGTTTTCCGTCAAAATTTTCGTGATCTGGGCCTGCTTCAGCTCCAGATTCTCCTGCAGCTCCAGAGTATGCTTCATCACCTGCTGATACTTGCGGCGGTCAGCCTGGGCGCGCAGCGAATGGACCGCAGGACCCTTGCCCTTGTTCAGCATCCGGTACTGGATGCAGGCCTTGTCGGCAGCCACACCCATCTCTCCGCCCAGCGCATCCAATTCCCGCACCAGGTGGCCCTTGCCCGTACCACCGATGGCAGGATTGCAGGGCATATTGCCCACGCTGTCCAAATTGATGGTGAAAAGGATGGTCTTGCACCCCAGACGTGCGGCGGCCAAAGCCGCCTCGATGCCGGCGTGTCCTGCACCAATTACAGCGATATCACATTGTCCGGCAAAATACGTCATCAAAATTTACTCCTCAACTGATATTCCGCACCAAAGGGCTATCGTAGGGACACCCGTCCCCGGGTGTCCGCGGTCACCGCGGGAGCGGTGACCCTACACATCCTCTTTCGCTACTTTCGTAACTTTTGGTAAAACAAAGGGCTTGCATACCACCTCGCACCGGTTGATGGGCGTGCCCAGGGCGTGGAACTTTTCTTCATAGCCGGTCATAATGCCCACAATTCCGTTCTCGTGGAGATTCCGGGTCAGGTTTTTGACCTCCAGACCGCAGGCGGCAAACTCTTCCTCGCTGAAAGCGAACAGATCTGCGTTGTCGGTCTTGAAATGGAACTCGCCGCCGGCGCGCACCACCCGGCAATACTTGTCCAGGAAACCCCGATGGGTCAGCCGCCGCTTGGCATTCTTCTTTCTGGGCCAGGGATCGGGGAAATTGATAAACAGCCGGTCGATTTCTTCGCCTGCAAAGATCTCCTCGATGTTGGCAACGTCCATATCAATATAGAACACGTTCTTAAGGCCCATATTCTTGGCCTTTTCCATGGCAACAACCATCGCCTCCCGGCAGCGCTCCACAGCGATCAGCAGCACATCGGGATTGGCCTCGGCGGTTTCGGCAGTAAATTTGCCCTTGCCGCAGCCCACTTCTACCCACAGCGCGGTGCAGTCCGGCTTCAGGCTGCGCCAGTTACCTTTCAGCGCGGCAGGCTCTTTGATTTGATAATCCGCGCACTTTTCCATCCGGGGCTCTAAATTCCGCATTTTCCGCATTCTCATAAGGAGATCCTCCGTAAAGGTAAAATTCATTTTCTGTATTATAGCAAAAGCAACCCCATCCGTCAAAGCTTTTGTGAAAAACACGGCGGCATAATACCCTCTCCCGGGGAGAGGGTGGATTTTTGCGAAGCAAAAAGACGGGTGTGGAATGGCGTGCACCACGTTCTATGGATGCCTTAAAATTGTATGTAACCTTACTTATCTGCCCGCATTCCACATCCGGCACGGCTAACGCCGCGCCACCTTCTCCCCGGGAGAAGGTTTTCTTTCGCCCCTACATTCGCGCCAAGAAAAACTGCCACCCGGGTGGGTGGCAGCTTCTATTCTTATTTACTCCACGCTAACGTGGCCGGTCATGGGGATGATGGCAATGTAGGTCTTGCCAACGCCCAGGGTGATGGGCGTGCCGTTTTCCAGCGTGTATGTATAGGGATCGCTTTCGGATGCGCGGCTCCACTTGATCTTGGTCATCTGACCATTGCAGGCAAAGTAGCCTTCGCCCTCACCGGTAACGTCGATCTTCATCCAGCCATTCTTGTTCTTCAGCGTCTCAATGGGGGTGTGCAGGATCAGCACGTTCCGGAAGGACAGGCTTTCGCCGGTGTTGCCGTCAACATACGCTCCAACGCTGGAATAACCACCGTGCTTCTGGGAAGCTTCATACAGGCCGGTGTCTTCGTTGTAGGTCAGTCTGGTGAACTTGGTCCACTTGTTGTCATAGGAACTGCTCAGATTAAAATAAGCGGTGATCTTCTTGGCGCTTTCGCCGACGAAGAAAGCTTCCTCATCAAACTGAAGACCCACATCCAAGCTCTGCTCCCGGGTCATAGTGCAGCCCAAAGCCTTGGCAGCTTCCATAACCTTATCGGGATTGACAAAGGTGCGATGCTCTGCTGCATAACCCTCGGTCCGGCCGATGTAGAAATACCTGTATGCCTCGTTGTTGCCGTCAACGTGATCCCAGCCGGTTTGCTCAAAGGTAACCTGTGCGCTGTACTTGTCATACTGCGTGCCCTGCTTGGGGCTCAGGCCCTTGTGGACAAAAATAGCATCGTAAGCCATCGCCACACGGATAAAGTCCCGGCGGGCGCTGCGGATCGTGCCGATGGGCTCGGTTTGGGAAGCCATATCGTAGAAAATACCCAGGCAGCGGGTCTCGCCTTCGATCAGGGTCTCATAAAGGATGTCTGCCTGCGCAACACCGTGCTGGGGCATAGCGCCATAGGAGTTGTTGATCGCAACAGCATAGGGGCGATTGGTGGTCAGCGCCTCCACAGGCTCACCGGTCAGGGGATTGATCAGCTCCGGCTCCTCGGGCTCCGTAGGGGGCTGCGTAGGCGGCTCGGTAGGAGCGGGCGTAGGCTCGGTGGGAGCAGGTGTGGGCTCTGTCTGGGGGGCTTCTTCGGTCTTCTTTGCACAGCCGCACATAAGCATCAAAACAACTGCCAGCAGGAGAATCAAGGCGCGTTTCATAAGGGTAAACATCCTTTCAACAATGGGTTTGTCATATTATAGCAGACTGTGTCGAATATTGCAAAGGAAATATTTGCATCCTGCGCCGGACTTTTTGAAAAATCCCACTAGATAAATGAGAACAAATGTGTTATCATAATTTTTGAGGTGAATTTTATGGAAGAAAAAGAATTGCAGGACACCGTGCCGGAGCAGGACGTAACCCCTTGTGAGCCCCGCCCCGTATGGCAGCGTGTGCTGGCCTGGATCGGCGTTGGCATCGTTGTTCTTGGCGTTATTCTGTATTATTACCACATCGCCAGCGGTGGCCGATAATGCGTATCTTAGGAATTGACCCGGGCTACGGCATCACCGGCTTCGGTCTGATCGAAGCTGAGCGCGGCAACGCCCGCCTGATCCAGTGCGGCGCTATCACCACCCCTGCCGGAATGGACTTTTCCGCCCGACTGGAGATTATTTATGAAGATATGAAGAAGCTTCTGGAGATGGCAAAGCCCGATGCGGTGGCCATTGAAGAGCTGTTTTTCGGCCAGAATGTTACCACCGGCATCGGCGTCGCCCAGAGCCGGGGTGTGATATTGCTTGCCATCCGGCAGGCCGGGCTGGAGGTTACCGCCTACAAGCCGGCGCAGATCAAGCAGGCGCTGGTGGGCTACGGTAACGCCACCAAGCACCAGATGCAGGAGATGACCAAGCGGCTGCTGCACCTGCAGCAAAATCCCAAGCCCGACGACGCGGCTGACGCCATCGCCATTGCTCTCTGCCACGCCCGCTCCAGTACATCTTTAATTGCTTTAGCGCAGAAATAAGCCTTTGGCCGAGGGAGTATACCCCTCTCCCGGGGAGAGGGTGGATTTTTGCGAAGCAAAAAGACGGGTGTGGAATGGCGTGCACTAAGACACGGTATAAGCCTGTTGATTGGTACGGATCTAAGTGCTCTGCCCGCATTCCACATCCGCCCCAGTTTGCGAACTGGGGCACCTTCTCCCCCGGGAGAAGGTATATATCTCCCCCACAGGGGGAGGCAAGAATAAAAGGAGGTCTCTCCAAATGCTATATTACGTTTCCGGACCGGTTGCGGTGCTGGAGCCCGGCCTTGCAGTCATTGACTGCGGCGGCGTGGGCTACGGCTGCCGCATCACCGCCTATACCGCGGCGCAGCTGAAAATCAATCAGAGCGCCC
>JAFTUO010000034.1 GCA_017466215.1 Oscillospiraceae bacterium
ATACTCTTTGTCGCACCCCTTGCCTCCCCCTCTGGGGGAGGTGGCACGGCGAACGCCGTGACGGAGAGGGTATTATTCTTGCAAACCCTCTCAGTCAAAAATCAAAGATTTTTGACAGCTCTCCCAAAGGGAGAGCCAAGATTATCCCCTCTCATCCAGTGCCTTCTTAATATCCCCGATGGTATACAGCGACCCAAAGCACAGCACCGCGCCGTCCTCGCCAGCCAGCTCCAGCGCCAGCTTCACGCCGTCGGCGATTTCTTCGCAGGCGGTGGCTTTCGCCCCGGCATTTATCAAATGCTGCGCCAGCTCCTGCGCCGGCAAGCGCCGGGGATTGGGCGGTGTAACGCAGACAAATTGCTCCACCAGCGGCATCACCGGCCGGTACATATCGCCGTAATCCTTGTCCGCCAGCACGCCGGTCAGGGCGATGACCCGCTTTCCCGCCAGATAATCGGCGATATTTTTCACCAGCGCCTCGATGCACTGGGGATTGTGTCCGCCGTCGATGATAAACAGCGGTTTTTTGCCCACAATGTCAAACCGTCCGGGCCAGGAAACCTCCGCCAACCCATCGTATATGTTCTGTTGCGTAATAGAAAACCCCTTTTGGGTTAACGTCTCGATAACCGCCAGCACCACCGCCGCATTTTTCATCTGATGCGCACCCAGCAAAGGCGTAAACAGGCCCTTATAGCTGCCGCAGTCGAAAACTTGCCCGTCCAGTCCGTGGCTGACGGACTTTATGCTGTCAAAATCCGCCTTTTTCAGCTTGACATTTTTCTCATTGCAGACCTTTTCAAACACCGCCTCCACCGAGGGCGTTCCCCGGTAAATGACCGCGTCGCCGCCCTCCTTGAAGATGCCGGCTTTCGTCAGCGCGATTTCTTCCAGAGTGCTGCCCAGATAATCCGTGTGATCCAATCCAATATTGGTGATCACCGCCACCTCCGGCGTGGGGATGACGTTGGTAGAGTCCAGCGCGCCACCCATTCCAACCTCCAGCACCACGATATCGCAGCCCCGGCGCTTGAAAAATTCAAAGGCAATACAGCTGACCAGCTCAAATTCCGTAGGCGACTCCACCATCGAGTCCGCCAAAGGCTTCACAAACTCCGTGATCGCCACCAATTCCTCGTCAGAGATCATACAGCCATCCACCTGCATCCGCTCGTGGAAGGTATAGATATAGGGCGAGGTGTAAAGACCGGTGCGGTAGCCTGCCTTGCGCAAAATCGACGCTGTCATCGCCGCGGTGCTGCCCTTGCCGTTTGTTCCTGCGATGTGGACAAATTTCAGATCATTCTGGGGATTTCCCATCTTCTGAAGCAGCTCGAATGTGCGGCTTAAGCCCGGGATGCTGCCTTTCCAGCACACGCTGTGGATATATTCGATCGCTTGCTGTGCATTCATTGCTCATTCCCTCTTTTGTCCCAAAGTCCCAGCCGGGTAAACACCTGCAGCTTCATCAGCGTATAGATGATGGCCGCCTCCGCCACCAGCATAATGGAAAACTGCACCGTCCGTGTGCCCAGATAATAGGCAAGGCCCTCCATCAGACCGCCATCAAAGTAAAGATAGGCCAGCATATAGCTCTGGTACAAAATCGAGCCCAACACAATGGGGAACAGATAGCTGACACCCAGCCGCAGGGCCGTAAACTTTCTGCGCAAATACTGGCTGAACACGCCGCCGAACAGACCGTACAAAATCGCCGGCAGGCACAGCAGCGGATTAAAGCCGTACTGCATCAGGCTGCCCAAAAAATCGGCCGTAAAGCCGGTCAGCGCGCCCATCACCGGGCCGAACAGCATACCCGCCAGAAACAGCGGAAATTTATCCAGCGACCAGCGCACGCCGTCCGGCGTGGAAAAGCTCAGCAACCGGGCCATCACGATGCTGATGGCCGCCAGCATTGCGCAGCAGGCGATGGCCCTGACGGCGATAAAACTTTTACTTCTTTTCATATATACCTCCAAATAACGCGGCCGCCATACCGACGGTGCGCACCAAGGCCCCCTTGTGTAAACCAACTTTAATACATTAGTATGTCATTGCGAGGAGGGCGAATGCCCGACGTGGCAATCCCCCGGTGCTATCCACATCACTTCCATTGTACCATTAGATACTGTGTCAGGAGATTCCCACGGGCCTGACGGCCCTCGGAATGACATATTGCTTGTCAAAGGGAGGCTTAGCTGCCGCAAAAGAAAAACCCCGCACCTATGGCACGGGGAGTTGATACAAAATGACCCTATATGTCAGCGGGCGCGGATACCCCATCGCGGGCGATGCCCTTCGTCCGCCAAACAACTCCCCATTTTGGCAGCACTTCACGCGAGGTTTCCTACTCTGTTCGGCTTTCATCATACACTATCTTGCCCGGATTGTAAACAATAAATTTCAATGAATAATTTTCCCACCATTGGCAAACACTACCTCCGCAGATAAATTTCAGGAGGTATTTCTATGCGAAAGAAAAATTTACTTTGCCTTGCGCTGGCACTTTGCTGCGTGCTGACAGCTGCGAGCGGCGTTGCCGCTTTGGAGGTGGAGTGCGACGCCACCTACTGCTTCAGCGGCGACGATTTTGCCGGTGAGGAGCGCTTGACCGGCATCTGCATCACCGGTCTTCCCGACGCGGATGCCGGCACGGCGATGCTGGGCCACCGGGTACTGCGACCCGGCGACATTCTCACCGCCGACCAGCTGGCGCAGATGACCTTTGCGCCATTGCGCACCGAGACTGACCGGGAAGCCATCGTAACCTATCTTCCCATCTATGAAAACCGGGTCGCGCCCAGCGCCACTATGACCATTTCCATCAAGGGCAAGTCTGACTGCGCCCCCGTGGCAGAGGACTACGCCCTGGAGACCTATAAAAACCTGCCCATCACCGGCACGCTGAAGGTCTCCGACCCCGAGGGAGAAGCGCTGACCTACACTCTGACCCGGCAGCCCAAGCGGGGCAGCGTCTCCTTAAACGCCGACGGCACATTCGAATACACCCCCAAGAAGAATAAGGTGGGCGTGGATTCCTTCGTCTTCACCGCCACCGACCCCCGGGGTAATGTGTCCCGGGAAGCCACCGTTACCATCCGCATCCTGAAGCCCACCGACGCCACGCAGTATACCGATACCGTCGGTTCTGAATGCCGCTTTGCCGCGGAATGGATGAAAAATACCGGCCTGTTCGTGGGCGAACAGATGGTTGGCGAATATTGCTTTAACGAGAACACCCCCGTCAGCCGCGGCCAGTTCCTGGCAATGGCGGTGAAGGTGCTGGGCATCCCCACAGACACCTCTGCCACCTACACCGGCTATACCGACGATATTCCCAGCTGGCTGAAGCCCTACCTGGCGGCGGCAATGCGCAGCGGTATGACTGCCGGCCTGCCGGCAGAGGACTCCGGCGCATTTGGCGCATTTGAAAATATCACCGGCGGCGAGGCTGCCGTGATGCTGCAGAACGCGCTGGATCTTGCCGTTTCCGTCTCTGCCGAGGTTGCTGTGGGCAAAAACGATGCCGAGACCCATTGGGCCGCCGCAGCGGTTACCGCTATGAGCGAAAACGGCATTGACCTGCCTCTGACGGATACCCTGACCCGCGGCCAGGCCGCCATCTTGCTGTATCAGATCAGCAAAATGACTCCCTCCGCCCCCGGTTTGCAGATGTATCAGTAACAACCGCACCAACTTGCCTCCCCCTTTGGGGGAGGTGCCAAAAATCTTTGATTTTTGGCGGAGAGGGTTGCCCTCTCAGTCGTGCTGTCCGCACGACAGCTCTCCCAAAGGAAGAGCCAAGAAAACAGAGGAAAACAACAAAAAGGGACGGATGACTCCGTCCCTTTTATTCTCAAATTCTTAGCCCCACAGGCCGTCGGGATACAGACCCTTTTCGGTCATACCCTTCAGCGCAGCAACGATCTGGGGCTTATCCGCAGCATAGGTAACGCCGTACCACTTGTCGGGAGACTCCAGCACCTTAACGGTAGCCTTCTCTTCTCGCAGCAGCTGCTCCACAGCCAGAGGCAGGAAGAACTCAGCCTTGGCAGGATTGGTAACCAGCGCCTTCTCCAGGAATGCAGGGAAGCGAGCTTCCAGCTCATCCAGCATACCGGGGGTGTAGCCCCACATATTCATAGAGACCACAGTATCCGCCGGCACATCCACCCAAGTCGCGCCGTCATCCTCGGTATAGTGGATGCCGCCCTCGTAGGTCTCGATGCGGGTCTGCTCAGCGATGGTGGTCAGCAGGCCGTTCTCGTCGGTCTTGCAGATGCCGCGGGCAACGCTGCCGTTCTCGGTAACGGTATTGCCCAGCAGGTAGCCCACCATACACAGATCCAGCTTGTCGCCGTCGGTAGCCTTTACCAGAGCATCATAGATGGTGGTAAATGCGGACTTGCCGTAGTAGTCGTCGGCATTGATAACAGCGAAAGGTGCGCCGTCGATGGCTTCCTTAGCACACATAATGGCGTGGCAAGTACCCCAGGGCTTGGTGCGCTCAGCAGGCACGGTAAAGCCGGCAGGAATCTTGTCCAGCTCCTGATAAGCATAGCGGATCTCCATGGGGCACTTTTCAAGGCGCTTGCCTACGGTGTCCATAAAGTCCTTGCGGATGGCTTCCTTGATGATGATAACCGCAGTCTCAAAGCCGGCTGCGTGGGCATCAAACAGGGAAAAGTCCAGAATCGCCTCGCCCTGAGAGCCGACGGGGTCGATCTGCTTGAGTCCGCCGTAACGGCTGCCCATACCGGCGGCCATAACTACCAAGATCGGTTTCTTTGCCATAATAAATGATCTCCTTTTATGTAAGTGTTAAATAAATATCATCTTTTTTGATTTTATCCCAGGAAAATTCGGTGGCCAATTCCTTTGCCGACACCGCTTCCTTCTTTTCGATCAGGCCGCAGGCGTGGGCCAGGATGCCCAGAAGCTTCTCGGGCGACATTTTCTGCCGCAGAACGCCAAGATCCAAGTCCTTGTCCCGCTTGCTCAGCCGTCGCCCGTCAACGGACAGCAGCATCGGCACGTGGCCGTACTGGGGATGAGGAAACCCAAACAGCTCCTGCAGATACATCTGCCGGGGCGCGGAGCTTAAAAGGTCATTTCCCCGCACCACTTCCGTAACGCCGGCTTCGCCGTCGTCGACAGTAACCGCCAGCTGATACACATACACGCCGTCCGCCCGCCGGACCACGAAATCGCCGCAGTCGGTAGCTAGGTTTTCCCGGTATGTGCCCTGCATCAGGTCTTCAACCGTCCAGATCTTATCCGGCACTTTGACCCGCCAGGCAGGATCGCGGTCAAAAGCGGCCCTTTGCGCCTCGGTCAAATTCCGGCACGTGCCGGTGTAGACATACGTTCCGTCAGACAGATGGGGCGCATTGACGCTGTGGAGCTGACTGCGGGTGCAGTAGCAGGGGTAAAGCAGCCCCATCTCCCGCAATTTTTCAAAATAGCCGTCATAGACCTTGCTGCGCCGGCTCTGGGGCTCGGTCTCCCGATCCCAGGTAAGTCCCAGCCAGCTAAGATCTTCCCGCAGGATCTGCGCCAGCTCGTCGCTGGTGCGCTGGGTATCCAGATCCTCCATCCGCAGGGCCATTTCCCCGCCTCTGGATTTGACGGACAGCCAGGCGATCATCCCAGCAAACACATTGCCCAGATGCATTCTTCCCGACGGGGTGGGCGCAAAACGTCCTACCGGATGCATCAGAAATACTTTACCAGCCAATAGACCAGTATGCCGATGATTCCAACGGAAAGTCCGGCCGCAACGGCCAGCAGCGTAATGATGGTCTTATCGTCCTTTTTCTTCTTTTTCAGTGCCGCTTCCTCATCGGCTTCGGCTTGCATATCTTTTCCATAGTCGTTGGAATAGTTGCAATATACCACGGGCTCATCGGAGATCTCCAGTTTGTCGGGATCTTCAAAGGCAGGGGTCGGCTCTTCCAGGAATTCCTTCATCAGCTTGTCCAGATCCTGAGGCTCTTCCGCCAGCAATTCCCGCTCGATCCGCTCCAGCTCTTCATTCTTGTTTTCCATGGTTTGCACCTCCTTTTGGGTTATTTTACTGCAAAATAACAGGATTGTAAAGATGTAAAAATCCTGCTGCCAATGGCAGGCGCACCGCAAAAGCAGTGCGCCTGATAAAAGTATACTCTTATCCCATAATGCTGCCGTCGGGATTGAACAGCGGCAGCTTCTCCAGATAGATCAGATCCTCCCGATCCTGGGCATCGCCCTCGGCAAGGATGGCCATTCTGCCGCAGATATTGCCGCCGGCCTTTTCAACCAGGGCTTCCAGCGCGCTGAGGCTCTCGCCGGTGGAGATCACGTCGTCCACGATCAGGATCTTCTTGCCCTTGATGCGCTCGGCATCTGCGCCGTCTAAGTAAAGATGCTGCTCCCGGTCGGTGGTGATGGAGTGAACGGCTACATCAAAAACATCCCGCATATACAGCTTGGTAGCCTTGCGGGCCAGAATGTAGCGCTCGTTGCCGGCCTGGCGTGCCATTTCGTGGGCCAGAGGAATGCCCTTGGCCTCAGCGGTAATGATATAATCGTACTCCGGCGCTCTTGCCAGCAGCTCCTTGGCGCAGGCCACCGTCAGCTCGGGGTCACCAAAGATCACGAAGCCGGCAATGTACAGCTTGTCGTTTACGGGGCAGATGGGCAGATCCCGGTCAAGTCCCGCAATTTTCATACGGTATTCCATAAGATCGTCTCCTTGTATGTAATGTACTGTTATTATAAAAGTATTGGCGAATAAAGTCAAGACGTTCCCACCCCAATACCCTCTCCCGGGGAGAGGGTGGATTTTTGCGAAGCAAAAAGACGGGTGTGGAACGGCGTGCAGTTAAAAATAGCAGAAGTCTTAAAATTGTGCTTAATCTAAGATTTCTGCCCGCATTCCACATCCGCCCCAGTTTGCAAACTGGGGCACCTTCTCCCCGGGAGAAGGTTTTTCTGCGTGCCTCGCCCTTTCACGCAAACCTGCTATACACCTTACCGGGCTCGGGGGTAACGCCCCGGATTTTGGCCAGCTGGGATGCCGTAACGAAGCAAAAGCCCTGCGCCTGCAGCTTATCAATGATGGCCAGCGCCGCATCCACAGAGCAATCGCACATATCGTGGAGCAATATCACATCTCCATCGCGCACCGATTCGATCACAAAGGTCTCCACCGCCTGGGCATCGTGATTGGCCCAATCCCGGGGATCGACCGACCAATTCAGGATTGCCAGGCCCGCATCCTTTGTCGCCTGCTCCAGCGCCGCGTTCCGGCTGCCTCCGGGCGGCCGCAAAAACACCGGCTTGCACCCCTCGGGCAGCAAGGCCGCCGTCTTTTTGATTTCGTCCATCGCTTGAGAATAGGTCATTTTTCCCATATTGTCATGGCTGTAGCCGTGCAGGCCGATCTCGTGGCCGGCCCGGAATATCCGCTCTGCGTCCCGGGGATAATCCTTAAGCCGATAGCCGCACAGCAGGAATGTGGCCTTGACATCCCTCTCCTCTAAGCCGTCCAGCAGCCGCCGGGTGTATTTCCCCGACGGGCCGTCGTCAAAGGTCAGGGCAATGTATTTCGTTTCTTTTTCTCCCCGCACGGGAAACGCCATCATACAAATGCACAAAATGATACTCAATAACCGTCGCATACCGTCAAATCCTCCCCAATATGGTAACTTTACTTTTCCCAAAAATAATGATATAATGCAAAAAACGATCAAACCCAGAGGTTTTCGATATGCTTGACAAACTCACCGCCGTGGCAAACCGATATGAAGAGCTGTGCTTCAAGTCCGACCAGCCGGATTTTTACGCCGATCCGAAGAAAGCGGCGGCCCTGCTGCGGGAAAAGAACGACTTAGAGCCCATCGTGGAGACCTTCCACGCCTATAATGCCGCGCTGCAGGAGATGGCAGATGCTCAGGAGCTTATGAGCGACCCGGAAATGAAGGAATTTTGCCAGCAGACCTTCGTCAGCGCGAAAGCCAGCAGCGAAGAGCTTTATCGTCAGCTGCAAATTTTGCTGCTGCCCAAAGATCCCAACGACGAAAAAAGCGTTATCGTGGAGATCCGCGGCGGCGTCGGCGGCGAGGAAAGCGCCCTGTTCGCCCACAGCCTATTCCGGATGTACAGTATGTATGCCGCCCAAAAGGGCTGGAGCATCGAGCTAATGAACTATAACGAAACGGAGCTTGGCGGTGTCAAGGAAGCGGATTTTGTCATTAACGGCCGGGGCGCATACTCCCGGATGAAGTACGAATCCGGTGTGCACCGTGTCCAGCGCGTACCGGAGACCGAATCCGGCGGCCGCGTCCACACCTCTACTGCAACCGTTGCGGTTTTGCCGGAAATGGAAGAGGTGGACGTGCAGATCGACCCCAGCGATATCGAAATGCAGGTCTACCGGGCCAGCGGCGCCGGCGGCCAGCACGTCAACAAGACCTCCTCTGCCGTCCGGCTGATCCACAAGCCCTCGGGCATCGTGGTGGCCTGCCAGGAGGAGCGCAGTCAGCTGCAAAACCGGGAAAAATGTATGCGTATGCTGGCCTCCAAGCTCTATGAAATTGAGCAGGAGAAGCTGAATTCTGAGGTTACCGGAATGCGCCGCAGCCAGGTCGGCACAGGTATGCGCAACGAGCGCATCCGCACCTATAATTTCCCCCAGGGCCGTGTTACGGACCACCGGGTGGGACTGACCCTGTATAAGATCGACGCCATTATGGACGGCGCGCTGGACGAGATCATCGACGCCCTGGCCACCGCCGACCAGGCCGAAAAACTCAAAAACGCGCAATAACGCCTTCCCTTTGCGGACAATTCCAAAAAAAGCCTTCCCCTGGGGGAAGGTGGCCTCGCGCAAGCGAGGTCGGATGAGGGTAATAATATGAGTAGCCAAAAGATTTTACACCTATCGCAAACCCTGCGCAAAAATATGACGAAAGAGGAACGCCACCTTTGGTATGACTTTCTGAAAAATTACTCTATCCAGTTTAAGCGGCAATATGCCATAGGTTGCTATATTGTTGATTTTTATTGTTACCAGGCTCGTCTTGTCGTTGAGCTGGACGGATCGCAGCATTACGATACTGCAAATATGGAATACGATAGAAAACGAACAGAATATATAACGGCGCAAGGTTATAGCGTAATACGCTTTACAAACCGGGATATTACTGAGCGATTTCGAGCTGTATGCGAGGCAATCGACAACGCCGTAACACAAAGGCTGAGGGACTGACCCTCATCCGCCCCTACGGGGCACCTTCCCCCAGGGGAAGGCAATATACGAAAAGGACATAGCTATGGAATTCATCACCAACTCTCCAGAGCAGACCGAAAAGCTCGGTGCAGCTCTGGGAAACATACTGCCGGCCGGCAGCATCATCGCCTATGAGGGCGACTTAGGCGCGGGCAAAACAGCCTTCACCCGGGGACTTGCCCGGGGCTTGGGCTGCACCGACCTGGTTACCAGCCCCACCTACACCATCGTCAATGAATATCTGTCGGGACGGCTGCCGCTGTTCCACTTTGATATGTACCGCCTCCACTCCAGCGATGACCTGTGGGACATCGGCTGGGAGGACTATTTGGAGCGTGGCGGCATCTGCGCCGTGGAATGGAGCGAGAATGTCGCCGATGCGATGGAAAACGCCATCACCGTGCGTATGGAAAAATTAGGCGAAGAAAGCCGCCGCATCATCATCGAAGGAGGGATCGACCTTGCTTCTGTTAGCCTTTGAGACCTCGGCAAAAGCCGCATCCGTCGCCCTCTTTGACGGCGAAAAGCTATTGGGCGAAAGCTACCAAAATACCGGCCTGACCCACAGCCAGACGCTGCTTGTGATGGCCCAGGATCTTCTGAGCCAATGCAGCAAAACCCCCGCTGACGTGGAGGCCGTCGCCGTTGCGAGCGGCCCGGGCAGCTTCACCGGCGTGCGCATCGGCGTGGCCGCCGCCAAGGGCTTCGCCTGGGGAAAAGAGATCCCCTGCTACGGCGTCAGCACTCTGGAAAGTATGGCCCTGGGCCTGGGCGCATATGACGGAATCATCTGCCCCGTGATGGACGCCCGCAGAAGCCAGGTCTACAACGCTCTGTTTTATGTAAACCAGTCTGTCGTGTCCCGCGCCACCGACGACCGGGCAATTTCCCTGGAGGATCTGGGTGCGGAGCTAAAAAATGCAGAAAAACCGATTTTTCTAGTTGGCGACGGCAGCATTTTGTGCTATCATACACTTAAGGACACCGTGCCCAACCTGGTCCTGCCTGCCGAGCATCGAATGCATCAGCGCGCGGTGGGTGTCGGCCTGGCGGCGCTGCAGAAAATTGCCGCTGGCGAGCCCGGCGACGGAAACGCCCTCTCCCCCAACTACCTGCGGCTGAGCCAAGCCGAGCGGGAGCGCCTGGAGCGGGAAAACAAATAAATCAGTATGTCATTCCGAGCCAGTGCTCACACTGGCGTGGGAATCTCCTGAATACGAGGGGATTGCCACGTCGCATAGACGATTAAATGATTGCCACCGGCAATCATAGCGATTTACAATCGCTTCGCTATGCTCCTCGCAATGACAAAATCGTTTTTCATTTGTATTTCATTAAAAGGAGATAGAAACGTATGTCCAATGTTTATGTTCTCGACCATCCCCTGATCCAGCACAAGCTGGCCATCCTGCGCAGCAAGAACACCCCCGTTAAGGAATTCCGTGAGCTGATCAGCGAGATCTCCGGCCTGATGTGCTACGAGGCCACCCGCAGCCTGCCCCTGAAGGAAGTTCAGGTGGAGACTCCCATCTGCACCGCCACGTGCCACGTTCTCGCCGGCAAGAAGCTGGCCATCGTGCCCATCCTGCGTGCCGGTCTGGGTATGGTGGACAAAATGGTTGACCTGATCCCCTCTGCAAAGATCGGTCATATCGGCCTGTACCGCGACCCCGAGACGCATATGCCTGTGGAATACTACTGCAAGCTGCCTGAGGATATCGAAAACCGTCAGGTTTTCGTAGTCGATCCTATGCTGGCCACCGGCGGCAGCGCTGTTGCAGCTATCGACTTTTTGAAGCAGCACGGCTGCAAGCAGATCATTATGATGAACATCATCGGCTGCCCCGAGGGTGTCAAGACCGTCCAGGAGGCCCACCCCGATGTGGACATCTATCTGGCGGCAATGGATGAGAAGCTGAACGACCACGCCTATATCGTTCCCGGTCTGGGCGACGCCGGCGACCGCATCTTCGGCACAAAGTAATTGAAAACGTAAAGGGACTGTTGCAAAACGCAACAGTCCTTTTTTCTTGGCTCTCCCTTTGGGAGAGCTGGCAAAAATCTCTGATTTTTGACTGAGAGGGCTGACAATCCCCCAGTCGCGCTTGGGAAGCGCGACAGCCCCCTTTACACAAGGGGGCCTTTTTTCGCCTTTAGCTGAATCATCAGGATATAGATCATACTGCTGAGCCGGTTCAGCATTCTTAGCAGGTCGGCTCTGGTGGGATTGCCCTTTTCGTCGGTAAAGGCCGCCACCGCCGCCAGCTCTGCCTGCCGGGCGACACACCGGGCGCGATTGAGCAAGAGGATCTCCTCCCCATCCGTAGCCTGGGGCATAAAATGGGGCTGACCATAGTAGTCCTGAGGCATATGGCTGCGCCTGCGCAGCTCCTGCTCACTAAGACCGCAGAGCTTGCCCTCGGCCACCTTCTCCTCCAGCACCTCGCAGCGCAGCAAATTCCGGGCGCAGGCCAGAATTTCCCCCAATTCTTTGGAAAAAGCCGGCACTTTCAGTTGACATAACATCAGCTCCGCTTCCAGCAGATCCATTTTCCCCCGAAAGGCGATCCGCGGATGGGTCTTGCGCACCAGCACATTCCCATTCAAATGGGTCATATGCTCCGGCTTTTCCGTCAAATACGCACCGTTTTCCAGTACATAATGCTCCGGCCTTGCCTGCTCGGCAGGCAAAATCTCGATCCGCTCCCGCCGCAGGAAATCCCTTGCGCCGGAGGTCAGCTGATCGGTGGATCTCAGGTAAAATACCCGCTTTCCCTCCCGGTTGCGGATATTATCCCGGACATTTTGCTCGGTGTAGAGCATCAAGCCTTAGCCGCAGGGCCGGACTTGCGGTCCTTGGGCAGAATGGCGTCTACCTCAGAGTGGGGACGGGCGATGACGTGGACGGAGATCAGCTCCCCCACCTTTTCCGCAGCTGCAGCGCCGGCGTCGGTGGCTGCCTTGACTGCGCCCACATCGCCCCGGACCATCACGGTAACCAGACCGCCGCCAACCTGCTCCTTGCCCACCAGCTGCACATTAGCAGACTTGACCATTGCATCCGCCGCTTCAATTGCGCCGATGAGGCCCTTTGTTTCGATCATACCCAAACTATTTGTATCCATTTTGAAAACTCCTTTATTATTTCAATTTTTCCAAGATCCGGGCTGTCAGCAGCTCCACCAGATCGTTGTCCACTTGCACCTGCTCCCGGTTTGCATCCCAGGCCACCCGGCGGATGTTGATCAGATCCAGGGGCGAAATATTGTTGGACGATGCGCTGCCGCCAACCGCGCCGCAGCCCAGGGTCAGCGCCGGGAACAGCTTGGTCGTAGCGCCGATGCCGCCCAATGCCGCCGGGGTATTCACCAGAAAACGGGACACCGGGATCTGCAGCGCAAATTTTTGCACCACATCTCTATCCTCTGCGTGCATCGCGAAGGTGTGTCCGCTGCCCTCGTGGGTCAGCACCTCGATGGCTTTCTGCAGCACCGCATCCTCGCTTTCCATCACAAAAAACGCCAGCACGGGGCACAGCTTTTCCATCGAATAGGGCCGGGTCGGGCCGGCCTCCTGCTCCCGGGCTACCAGGATTTTGGTGCTGTCAGGTACAGAAAAGCCCGCCATTTTTGCCAAAGCCGTTGCCGGTCTTCCCACAATGTCCGGATTCAGCGCGCCGCTGGGACGAAACAGCAGCTTTGCCAGCTGCCCCGCCTCCCGGGTGTCCATAAAATAGAAGCCCTGGCGCTGGGCCTCCTCCTTGACCGCAGCTTCCATATTCTTTTCCACAATGATGCTCTGCTCCGAGGCGCAGACCGTGCCGTAATCGAAGCTTTTCGACCGGGCAATACAGGAAATCGCCTTTTTCACATCGGCGCTGTGATGGATATAGGCCGGGCCGTTGCCCGCGCCCACGCCGATGGCCGGCTTGCCGGAGGAATAGGCGGCCTTCACCATTCCCGGGCCGCCGGTGGCCAGGATCAGCCGCACCTCATTTGCGCCCATCAGCTCCTGACAGCCTGCCATCGCCGCCATACTCAAACAACTGATGCAGCCCGCCGGCGCGCCGGCTTTCTCTGCCGCTGCTGCCACCACCTTCGCCGCCTGCAGGGTGCAGGTTGCCGCTTTTGGGTGGGGCGAAAAGACGATGGCATTGCCGCTTTTGATGGCGATGATGGCCTTGTAGCACACCGTGGAGGTGGGGTTGGTGCTGGGCACAATGGCGGCAATGACGCCAACCGGCACGCCGATCTCCCACAGCCGGTTCTGGGGGTCTTCCCGTAAGATTCCCACGGTCTTCATTCCTCTCGTGGCCGCCGCCACGGTTTCGGATGCGAATTTATTTTTTGTCGTTTTGTCCTTTGTATTCCCGAAGCCGGTCTCCTGCACCGCTTTTTCCGCCAGCACCTCAGCCGCCGCGGAAAAATCCCGGGCGATGGCCTCTACGATACTGTCCAGCTGGGATTGGGACATTTTTTGCAGCTCTTTTTGGGCTTTTTCTGCCTGACGGCACAGCATTCTGGCTTCCTGCCGGGCCGCTAAGTCCTTGTCAAAGTCCATATCTTCACTCCTTTTTGATGGGATCTGCCGCAACCTCGGCAACAGCCGCGGCAAATGCCGCGCAGGCCGCCTGGCAGGCAGACTGCGTTCCGCTGAGCAGACCGCCGCCGAAATTGGTCTCGCTGGGCGGGGTATATAGTTTACATAACTTTACATCTGCGGCTTTCAGCGCCCCGTCCATCGCGTACATCGCTTCCAATGGCGGCGCGATGAGATACGCTACCGCGCTGCCCAGAGGCACACCGGCCTCCTGGGCCAAAAACGAGCCAACGCTGGCAACCGTATGGGCCAAATAGGGCACGCCGCCAGCTTCCTCAAAGCCCACCCGTTCCAGGGCGCTCAACGCCGCTTCCATACCGCTGCGAACAGCGCCGGGGGTTGGGCCTGCCAGCACGCCGATGACCTCACCGGCGTTGGGGGTAGAGGCATTTGCCGCGCCGGCATAGAAGCTTCTGCCGTAGCTGACCCGGACATCGGCGGCTTTTGTCGCCGCATCCAGGGCAATATAGGTGGCGTCGTCGCAGTCCGTGGTCAGCAGTCCCAGACTGGGCGCGCCCAACTCCGCCGCCAGCGCGGTCGAAACATTATTCAAATACCGCAAAGCCAGCACCTTTACCGGGATCATTGACTTCCCTCCGCATACAGCCCCACGCCGGACACTTTTTTCTTTAAGATCGTGTCGATCAGCTCCGCAATATGGGCGCCGGCTTCCACCGCCGGTGTGCCCTGGGCGTGGATATTGCTGACCACCGTTCTTGCCGATTCTGATACGCCAGTATGGGGTTTATAGGTGATATAGGCGGACATACTCTTGTCCGTAACCAGCCCCGGTCGCTCGCCCACCAGGGCGCATACCAGCTCACAGCCAGTAATATCCCCCACCGCATCACCTGCACCAACCCGGCAATAGCGCACAAACAGCGTTTTCCCCAACTCGATGCCCCGGGCTTTCAAGCCATCCTTCAGCGCCGCAAGGCAGTCCATCGCATTGGCCTGGCAGGCCGCCGAGGACAGCCCGTCGCCGATGACCACCTGCACCTTCGGCGTGCGGTCAATGGCATTTTTGATGATTTTTGCATTTTCTTCGTCAAAGCACCGACCCTTATCGGGGCGTGTCAGATATTCATCCTTATCCTTGCACCGGGTTTGCACCGCCACCAGGCCGTTCTTTTCCGCAAAATCCTCGCTGACCTGGGAAAACACCGCATCCTGGGCCGCGGCGTGATCCGCCCGAAACCTAAGCATCGTCAAGGTCTTGTACCGCGCGCCGGCTCTTCCCGAGCCTAAGCGGGCGGGGGTCTTTTGCTTCATTTTTCGATATCTTTTTTCATCCGCGGCATCCTCTACCAGATACAGCTCCCTAAGATCCAATTTCGTAATATCCGGCACAAAATCGCCATCGTGGAAACCCGTCCTCTCCGGCTGCGGGCCGGGATTCGCGGGTTTATAGTCGCTGCCCTTGACCATCGGCTCTACATTCAGCGAGCCCAAAATATCCGCGATCATCGCGCTTAATTCCTGCTTATTCATCCTGCGCACCCCCTTTTAGAACAGTAAGCTGGAGCCGTCGCCGGCCTTTTTCGTCAGCTTGCCGTTTTCCATAAAGCCCATCTTCTCCAGCCACCGCTGAAACTCCGGAATGGCCGTCTTGCCGGTAATTTCCCGCAGGGCAACCGTGTCCCGGAAGCCGGTGGTCTGGTAGTTGAGCATAATATCGTCGCCGTGGGGGATGCCCATAAAGTAGTTGCACCCCGCCACTGTCAGCAGCGCTGCCAGATTTTCAATGGAATTCTGATCCGCCTTCATATGGTTGGTGTAGCAGCAATCGCAGCCCATAGAAATGCCGGTGAGCTTGCCCATAAAATGGTCCTCAAGACCCGCGCGCGTAACCTGCCGGGCATCGTACAGATACTCCGGCCCGATGAAGCCCACCACCGTATTTACGAGGAAGGGTGAAAAATGCTTGGCAAAGCCGTAGCACCGGGCCTCCATCGTAACCTGGTCGGTATCAAAGTGGGCATCCGAGGAAAGCTCAGAGCCCTGGCCGGTCTCAAAATACAGCACATTCGGCCCTTCCGCCGTGCCGTCGCGCAGCAGAAGATCCTTTGCCTCCTGGATAGTCGCGGCATTAAAACCGAAAGCTGCATTGCCCTTTTCTGACCCGGCAATGGACTGGAAGATCAGATCGCAGGGCGCGCCATCCTTGACAGCCTTGATCTGTGCCGTAACGTGGGCCAGCACGCAGATCTGGGTGGGAATTTCCCAATGCTCCTTAATCTCCTGGAAGCGCCGCAGCACCTTGCCCACCTGCTCCGGGCTGTCCGTAACCGGATTCAGGCCGATCACCGCATCGCCTGCGCCGAAGCTGAGGCCCTCCAAAGTGGAGGCAGTAATGCCCTCCGGGTCATCGGTGGTGTGGTTTGGCTGCAATCGGCAGGAAAGCGTCCCCGGCAGGCCAATGGTGGTGTTGCAATGGGCGGTAACGGTGATCTTATTGGCGGCGTAGATAAGATCCAGGTTGCTCATCAATTTGCACACCGCCGCCACCATTTCTGAGGTCAGCCCACGGCTCAGCTTACGGATATCGTCGCCGGTGGTCTCTTCGCTCAAGATCCACTCCCGCAGATCGCTGACCGTCCAGTTTCTGATTTTGTTGTAAACTTTTTCGTTGACCCCATCTTGAATGATGCGGGTAACTTCGTCTTTCTCATAAGGCACAGCAGGATTTTCCCGCAGATCGCCCAACGTCAGCGCGGAAAGCACCACCTTCGCCGCCACCCGCTCCTGAGCGGTCTCCGCCGCAAGACCGGCCAGTTTGTCGCCGGTCTTTTCCTCATTTGCCTTGGCAAGCACCTGCTTAATGTCCCGAAAGGCGTATGTCTTGCCCGATAATGTGGTTTTCAGTATCATAATTTTTCTTCCTTTCTCGTCAGCAAAAGGGCCACAGCCACCGCGCTGACACCGCCTGCCAGCTTGCCGACGATCACCGACGTCAGCATTTCCGGCGCAAAGCCGGCAGTAAAGCCCAGATGATCGCCGAATACAAACGCCGCCGACACCGCAAAGGCGATGTTCACCACTTTGCCCCGGCGGTCCATATCCTTCACCATTCCAAAGGTGGCGATGGAGTTTGCCAGGCTGGCCACCAAGCCCGCCGCAGCGGTGTCGTTGATGCCCAGAAGCCCACCCAATTTCAGCAGCGGCTTTTTCAGTATGGCCGTTACCGCGAACACCAGCGGAAATGCACCGGCCAGCACGATGGCGATCGCGCCCACCGTCTCAAACCCTTCGCTGATGGGCGCAAGTCCGGGAATCACAGAAACCCCGGTCAGGGTCTCCAGAATGGACGCCGCCAGGCCGATGGTAACCACCGCCACCACGCCCTTGCCAAACCAGCCGAAGCCCTTGATCATCCCCTTTTCTGCTTTCCACAGACCCAGAGCGATCAGCGCCGCGATGATCACGATGGGAATCAAATTCCGCAGTACCATCCCTAAGTCAAAGCCTGCCACAATGCCGCCGACAAGCACGCCCAGCGGGATAGTAACAATGCCGCAGAGGATGCCCTTTGCCATAGCCGCCTGGTCCTCTTCTTTCAGAATTCCCAGCGCCACGGGGATGGTGAACACGATGGTCGCCCCCAGCATCGAGCCGGTGAGTACGCCGCCCAAAAGTGCCGCCTGGTTGTCCCCGGTCATCTCCATTGCCAGCGCGCCGCCGCCCATATCGCAGGCTAGGATCGTGCCGGCAAACATCGCCGGGTCAGCTCCCAAAAACCGGTACACCGGAACGACCACCGGCTCTAAAACATCCGCCAGCACCGGCGCAAGCACGATGATGCCCACCATCGCCATCGCCAGTGAGCCCATAGCCAGAATGCCATTTTCAAACTCTGCACCGATGCCGATTTTATTGCCGAATATCCGGTCGATGGCGCCCAGCAGCGCAAAAACCGCCATCACCGCGATGAGTATTTCGTGCGCAGACATAGTTACGCCCCCTCTTTTGCGTCCAAAATTGCCACAATGGCCGCATCAATGGGCGCTTCCATACAGTAGCGGGCTGCCGTCGTACCCAAAACCACCAGTACCCGGTCGCCGACGCCTGCGCCCACCTGATCTGAGGCAACGATCTGCCCATCGCCAACATCTACCGTCAGAAAGGTCTGCCGCTGCAGGCAATCTGCCTTTCGCGTGGCCCATACCGAGCCGGTTACGATTCCCGTTTTCAATCTGATCCCTCCAATATTTCCCTTGCCAGGGGCGTCATTACCGCATCCCGGCCCGGTCTTTGTCCGCTGCGGCGCAGCTCCCGGGCTTCCTCTGCGGTGATCAGCCGCTTTCTGCCGCCGTCGGTGAAGATCACGCCCCAGTTTTTCAGCTCCCGCTGGGCTGATGCCAGCGCCGCCGCCAGCGCCCGATTCTTGCTTGCTTCCGGCAGCCCCGGGGTGTACAGATACACCGGCTTCCCGTCAGAAAGAAGCACCAGTACTTCCTCCTGCCGAAACCGCAGCAGCTGATTCAGCGTCAGCGAACCGATCACCGCCGCATCATAAGGCGGCTGCTGCACATACGTTACTCCCAGCGGTATGGGCGGCTCATCGCCGATCAGCAGCGCCCGCATCATAAGATCCTCCCCAGGTCGCCGTTTTGAAAGCCGCAGGCATTGGCTTCGTCATAATCAATGTGGACGAAATCCGCAAATTTGTCAGAAACCCGCACCGTTACATCGTCAAAGATCAGCGGCCGGGCTGTAAACACCTGCAGCTTCACCACCTGCTTGTCCTTGATGTTCATCCGTTTCGCGGTTTCCGGCGTCATATGAATATGCCGCTTGGCGCAGATGACCCCCTGCTGCAGCTTGACCTGCCCCCGGGGGCCCCGCAAGGTTGCACCGGGCGAGCCGTTTACATCCCCCGACAGCCGCAGCGCCGGCGTAATGCCCAGCGCCCTGCCGTCCGTCAGGGAAATCTCCACCTGCCCCTCAGGCCGTTCCGGGCCAAGCACCGCCACATTTTCCATTTCCCCCTTCGGCCCAACCAGGGTAACGCGCTCATTGGCCAAATACTGTCCCGGCTGGGACAGCGGGCGCTTGGGCGTCAAGCTGTGGCCAAAAAGAGTCATCGCCTGCTCCTTTGTAATATGCACGTGCCGCCCGGACGCCTCCACCGGGACAAAGATGCGCGCCATCACCGCCTCCAGTACGGCCTGCAAACTTCCATTTTCCATATTAACCTCCCAAAATCAGCGTTTTGATCACTACCGGCAGCGCCGGCCCAACGGGGGCGGCCACATCCAGAAAGCTGCCCTCCTCCAAACCCACGCTGTCGATGCAAAGGCAGGGTCTGTCGGGCGGCAGCCGTAAAGCGATTGCCTGCCCCAGCGCTTTCGCCATATCCTGCTCCAGCGCCACAAATACGGGCCTGCCGCCTGCGCCCGCCACGATCTGCTCCGCAAGGCGCACCACCTCCCCATAATTTGGCGAGGAAAGCCCTTTCATTGCCAGCACCGCGTCGGTATCCTGGGCTTCCAGCCGCTGCCGGATCTGCGCAGTATCCGCAATGCGCACCACCGGCAAATTTTTCAGAGGAAATGCAATATTTTGATAAAATACCGTGCTGCCCGACAACTGGGCGCTGTGGCAGCCTGCGCCGATGACCGTAGCCCGGATAGTCTGCTCTCCCAGCCGGTATTCTCCGCGGCAAAGCAAGCTCTCCCGAATGGCTCTGCCCAGACTTGGGCCGATATCCCCAAAGGCCAGCGCCTCGTGCGCCTGCTCAATGCAATCCGCCACACCGCCGGAAAAGGAGATCACCAGTTCCCCATCCGGCAAAGCTTTCAGCCATTGATCCCCGTTTAGACACTCTTCCGTCCAGAAATGGGGAAACAGCTCGTTTGGCTCGCGCAATCCAGCCGCCATTTCCAGCGCCTGCACCAAAATTTCCACAACTTCCTGCACATTTGTGCCAAACCGCTGCAGCACCGGGGAAACATAGGTGATGTTCCCCTTTTCGTCAAATTTCAGCAGCCGGCCGCCCACATTCAGGCAGCCGGTGGCGGTAATTTTGCCGTTTTC
The DNA here is from genome assembly GCA_017466215.1 of Oscillospiraceae bacterium. Taxonomy (GTDB): domain Bacteria; phylum Bacillota; class Clostridia; order Oscillospirales; family Oscillospiraceae; genus Faecousia. The sequence goes on from JAFTUO010000034.1 coordinate 19,907, forward strand.
GATCAGCGCCAGGTTGCTTGTGCCGCCGCCGATGTCCATATGCAGCACGCTTTTGCCGGTTTTCTCAGAATATTCCACCGCCCCGGCGCCTTTCGCCGCCAGCACGCTTTCCAAATCCGGCCCGGCAGTAGCCACCACAAAATCCCCGGCAAATTCTGATAGATTCTCCAGCACCGCCCGGGCATTTTCCTTCCGGGAGGTCTCGCCGGTGATGATCACCGCGCCGGTGTCAAGGCTTTCCCGTTTGACCCCGGCCTTTTCGTATTCTTTCTCCACGATGGTCCGGATCGCCCCGCCATCCACCAGATTTTCGCCAATGAGGGGCGTAAAATACACGCCGCTGCGGTACAAAATTTCCCGCTCCGTGATGGCCATCTGGGGCACGGCAAAGCTGCCTGCCTGATTCTGGATTTTCAGCTGAGAAATCACCAGCTGCGTGGTGGTCGTGCCCACATCCAGCCCCACGCTGTGCAAGACTTCAGACACGGCCCGTAACCTCTTCCAAGATCTGCCGCAGCATAAAATCCTCCACCCGCACAGGGTTTGTCCGGCAACAGGGGTCATTCAGCGCCGCTGATACGATATCATTCATAGCGTGCCACACATCCCGGGGTGCGACCCCGGCCTGGGCCAAGGTTTCCGGCAGCTTCAGCTCCCGCCGCAAGCGCACAAGACCGTTCTTCAAATTCCGCACCGCTACCGCCTCGGCGCTGCCGCCCAAGCCTGCCGCCCGGGCAAGCCGGGCATATTTTTCTCCCGCGGCAGCTGCATTGCAGCTGATCACCGAGGGTAACAGGATCGCATTCAGCCGCCCGTGGGGCACGTGGAACATCCCGCCCAGGCTGTGGGAGAGGGCGTGGCAGACCCCCAGGCCCGCCTGGGTAAAGGCCATCCCCGCCATCGTTGCCGCGATATGCACCTTGCCCCGCACCTCGACTTTCCCGGCAAAGGAAGCCGGCAGCGACCCGAAAGCGCTGCAAAATGCCGCACTTGCCAGCGCGTCCGTAAAGGGACTGGCGTTTTGCGCTACAAAGCTTTCCAACGCGTGGGAAAGCACATCGAATCCGCCGTCCGCCACCAGGCTTGGCGGCAGAGCGGTCAGCAAATCTTCATCCAAAATCGCCATTTCCGGCCGCAGCCGGCTGTCGATGAGAGGATGCTTCACGCTCTGGTGGGTCAAAATTGCAAAATCCGTAACTTCTGATCCCGAGCCGGAGGTGGTGGGAATGGCCACCAGTCTGGTTTCGCCGCCGGCAAAGTGGAGCATCGCCTTGGCGCAGTCCATTGCGCTGCCGCCGCCCAGCGCCACCATCACGTCGGGCCCAAATTCCCGCACCACCGCCGTCCCCTCTGCCACCAAGCCCACCGTCGGGTCGGGGGCAACCTGATCAAAAATCCGCACCTGCTGTGCATTTGCAGCCGCGGCAATTTTCTGGGCCGTCCCGTTTTTGGCGAAAAAGGGGTCTGTCACCACCAGCAGTTTTTTTGCATTTACATCCCTTAGCGCCCGCACCGCGCCTGCTCCGCAGACGATTTTTGTTCCGCTCATAAATTCTTTCATTCAAAGCACCGCCTTTTCACAGCCAGTATTCCCCAATCGCAACAAATGATGTATGAAAATTGGGAAAATATCCTCAATTTTTCCTATTTGCGTGTTGACAAACAAAAAATGTTCGGCTATAATGTTTTAGCCTGCGTGTGCAGGCATATCCTTGCTTCCGGCAGCGCCGGAGGCCAAAAGTCCAAAAGGAGGTGCAAACAACATGGCTAAGATCACCGGTAAGTACGAGGTGCTCTATATCATCGACGCCGATCTGGGCGAAGAGGGCATCAACGCACTTGTGGAAAAGTTCAAGGCAATGGTGGAGGCGGAGGGTACTCTGCTGAACATTGACCTGTGGGGCAAGCGTCGCCTGGCATACCTGGTCAACGACAAGCCCGAGGGTTACTATGTTCTGATGAACTTCGAGAGCAAGCCCGATTTCCCCGCCGAGATGGAGCGCGTTATGAAAATCACCGAAGGTGTCATGCGCTGCCTGACCACCGCAGTGGAGGAGTAAGATTATGCTCAACCACATTACGATTATGGGTCGCTTGACCCGCGATCCCGAGCTTCGCCGTACCGGCAGCGGCATCGCCGTTGCCAGCTTCACCGTAGCTGTTGACAGAGATTTCTCCGGCAGAGACGGCGGCGAAAGAGAAACCGATTTCATCGACTGTGTCGCTTGGAGACAGACTGGCGAGTTCGTCAGCAAGTATTTCACCAAGGGCTCGATGATCGTGGTTTCCGGCCGGCTGCAGATCCGCGGCTGGACCGACAAGGAAGGCAATAAGCGCCGCAGCGCAGAAGTCGTGGCAGACAATGTCTACTTCGGCGAAAGCAAGCGCAGCGAGGGTACTCCCTCTGCCGGCAGCTACTCTGCTCCCGCAGGTAGCTTTGGCGGTTACGCTGCTCCTGCCGCTCCCGCATCCGACTTCGCGATGCTGGAAGACGACGACGCACAGCTGCCTTTCTAAAATCTTGACTTTTCTACTAGACTTACGAAGGAGGTAATCTTCATGGCTAACGAACAGCGTGTTCGCCCCCGCAAGCGCAAGAAGGTTTGCGCATTCTGCGTGGATAAGGTGACCAGCATTGATTACAAGGACAACGCAAAGCTGCGCCGTTTCCTGTCCGAGCGTGGTAAGATCCTGCCCCGCCGTACCACCGGAACCTGCGACGCTCACCAGCGTGACCTTACCACCGCTATCAAGCGTGCC
>JAFTUO010000035.1 GCA_017466215.1 Oscillospiraceae bacterium
AGGTTTCGTTTGACAATGGATAGTTTTTCTTCTTTGCTCCGTACAGTGTATTTTCTTGCCATATTACCACCTCCAAATCTATAATAGCATAAAAAATAATGGCAGGCACTTTCGTGTCTACCATTATTTTATCACTTCAGCTCAGCCTCCCGGTTTTTGTTACATATCCATTTTATTCATCAGCTTGTCGCTGACGTTGGTCGCGGCGTTTTCTACGGCGCAAGCGGCTTTATTTACCAGCTTTCGCGCGGTAGATTGCTTCGGCAGCATCATCACAGCCACCGCGCCTGCGGCAGCGCCGACACCCAAGGTGATTGCCCAGCCTTTTGCTTTCAATTCCCTCACTCCCTTCGCCTTTAGTATGCCCGGTTCGACACAAAAGGCGCGCAGGGAAATTTGGAAGATTTTTTGCAATATTCTTGTCAATCGGCAAAAGCTGTGATATGATTTATGTAAGAAATGTTACTGTTAGGAGGCCAAGTATGTCTATTGATAAGCTTCACGATAAGATCCGCAAGATGAAAAATCCCTCCATGCTGGATCTGACCGCGGCCGCAGATGCTATTCCTGCGCATATCGACCAGGGGAGTGCGGTGGAAAATTATGCTTTTTTCTGCCGGGAACTGATGAACGGCCTTAAGGATTCTATGCCTGCCGTCCGTTTCCGTTTTGATGCCTTTGCGCTGATGGGCGGTGAGGGCCTGGCGGCGCTGTCTGCATTGATGCAGGAGGCCCAGGATCTGGGCTATTATGTGCTTCTGGATGCCCCCGGAATTTTGACGCCTGAGGACGCTCAGATGACCGCGGATACCATTTTCGGCGGGGAAGCGTTTCCCTGCGATGGTCTGCTGATCAGCCCTTATATCGGCAGTGATGCCATCAAGCCTTTCCTGAGCTATTGCAAGGCGGATAAGGACCTTTTTGTGGTTGTGCGCTCTGCCAATAAGACCGCAATGGAACTGCAGGATCTGATGACCGGCACTCGTTTGGTCCACACCGCTGCGATGGATATCGTCAACCGCCACGGCGAGACTATTTTTGGCAAAAACGGCTATTCCCGGGTCTGCGCGGTTGTAAGCGCCGGTGCGCCCAACAGCATCCGCGCCATCCGCAGCGGCTATAAGTTCACCTATCTTTTGGTGGATGGCCTGGAATATCCCAGCGGCAATCATAAAAACTGCAGCTACGCCTTTGACCGATTCGGCTATGGCGCAGTGGTCTGCGCCGGCACATCCATCACCGCCGCCTGGAAAGAAAACGGCACGGATGGTACGGATTTCGTCGCCCAGGCCGTAGAAGCAGCGGACCGGATGAAGAAGAATCTGCAGCGCTATGTAACGATTCTGTAAGGGGAGAGGAAAATGCTGAGAATTTACGGCTCGATGCTTTGTCCCGACTGCGTACAGTGCTGTGAAGAGCTGACCGCCGCAGGCGTCGATTATGAATTTCTGGATTTTGCTGACAGCCTGATCCATTTGAAAGAATTTCTTGCCATTCGTGACAAAGGCGAACTGTTTGACACCGCTCGGCAGGAGGGAAAGATCGGCATTCCCTGCATCGTTGAGGAAGACGGTTCAATCAAGCTGGACTGGAGCGCCTATGTAAGCCAGGACAAAGCCTGACTTAGCCGTTGGGCAGCATACCATTACCGTCGCCGATATAGCCGTCACCGTCTGTTGCGCGGCTGTTATCGCCATCGGGCATCATATCCTCCATTGCCTTGCTGGCGCCGGTTGCCATATCTTCCGGAGTTGTGCCTCTGCGGCAACCTGCGAACAGGCTAAGGGTAAGGACAAGGATCAGTACAAGTGTAATCGTCTTTTTCATAATTTTTCCTCCCTGAATTGGATTACACCACTATTATCTCCGTATCCTAAAGAAAAATACTTTATACGCCTGCAGTTTGCTGTGGGCGTATTTTATTATTTTATATAAAATAATAAATTGCATAATTAGTTTTGGTGTGATATAGTATAAAAGATATCATACACCCGGAGGCGTTTATGAGGGATTTGACATCTTTACAGAAGCAAATAAACTCCGTTTGTGAGCTGAAATATAACGAACCTATGAGCAACCACACCTCCTTCCGCATCGGCGGTGAAGCCGAGGTAATGGCCTTTCCAAAAAACACGGATGAGCTGGCGGATATTTTGAAGCGGGCATCTGCGCTGGGCGTAAAACCCAGAATTCTGGGCGCAGGCACGAATGTGCTGGCACCGGATGCACCGCTTGAGGGTATCGTGATATGCCTTAAGGACTGTCTGGACGGTATGCAGCTGCTTGCTGATGACCGGATCTGCGTTATGGCCGGCGTTACGATGACCCGTGCGGCACTGTTCGCCGCCAAGCACGGCTTGTCCGGCCTGGAATTTGCCCACGGCATTCCCGGCACAGTTGGCGGAGGCGTATATATGAACGCCGGTGCTTACGGCGGCGAGATCTGCCAGGTATTTGAAATTGCTGTCGTGATGCAGCCGGATGGCAGCCTTCGTAATGTTTCACGGTCGGATATGCAGTTTTCCTACCGCCACAGCATTTTGGAGCAGACCGGCGATATCGTCGTCTGCACGGTGTTTCAGCTGAAGAAGACGTCTGCGGAGGAAATCAAGGCGAAAATGAAAGAGCTGATGGCAAAACGCTCTGCATCTCAGCCCCTGGATCTGCCGTCTGCCGGCTCTGCATTCAAGCGCCCTGTGGGCGGTTACGCCGCTGCGCTGATCGACGAGGCAGGATTAAAGGGCTACCAGGTCGGTGGCGCTGCCATCTCCACCAAGCACGCCGGATTCGCCGTCAACCTGGGCGGTGCAACTTCCGAAGATGTAAAGACACTTTTGAAAAATGTTTCTGACATTGTATATGAAAGATCCGGCATTCGCTTAGAGCCGGAAGTTCGCATCTGGTAAATCAACAAACCTATGAAAGGAGGGCCCGCAATGGCCATTTCGTTCTCTGCAACGGCAAAAGCCGAAATCTGTCGGGTCTTCCCGCAGAAGCGCTGCTGCGCGCTGGCACAATGCTTTGGTATTCTGCTGTTCTGCAACAGCTTCAGCGCTGACGGCATCCGGATCATCACGGAAAGCCGCGAATTTGCGCAAAACCTGCCAAAGTTGTTCAAAAAGGCATTTTCCGTCAGTTTTGACGTTCTTCCGGAAACGGAAACTTCCGGAAAACTGATATTCCAGATCACGGACAGGGAAAAAATCACCCAGATCATGGCGGCCTATGGCTTCAATCCTGCGGATACCCTGGCGCTGAATGTGAATCTGGCGGTTGTCGAGGAAGAATGCTGCAAGGCTTCGTTCCTGCGGGGTGCATTCCTCTCCGGCGGCTCTGTAACCGACCCTGTCAAGGGCTATCATATCGAGATCACCACCACCCACAGCGCCGTTGCACGACAGACCTATGCGCTGATGGAAGAGATTTTGGGCTTTTATCCAAAGACCGCAGTTCGGGTCGGTGCGCAGGTGCTTTACCTAAAGCAGAGTGAGCAGATTGCAGATCTGCTGACTTATCTGGGTGCGCCGGTGGCGGCGATGGGCATTATGGAAGCCAGACTTGAAAAAGAACTGAACAACAAGGTCAACCGCCGCTGTAACTGCGACGATGCCAACACCTCCAAAGTGGTGGAGGCAGCCCAGGAACAGCTGGCTGCGATCCGCATTATCAGAGAGCGGGGGTTGACCGAAAATCTTCCCCAAAAGCTGCAGCAGGCGCTGATTGCCCGGGAGAACAACCCCGAAGCGTCCCTGACGGAGCTGGCAGCTATGATGGAGCCGCCCATCACAAAACCGGCAATGAATCACCGGCTGAAAAAGTTGGTAGAACTTTCAAAGGAGGCTGTATAAATGAGTTTCGTTCATCTGCACGTACATAGTGAATACAGCCTTCTGGACGGCGCTTGCCGTATTAACGGCATGATGGACCGGGTCAAGGAGATTGGACAGAGCGCCATTGCTATCACCGACCACGGCGTTATGTACGGCTGTATCGACTTCTACAAGGCGGCTAAGGATGCCGGCGTGAAGCCAATCATCGGCTGTGAGGTCTATGTTGCCCGCCGGGGTATGGAAGACCGTGTCCACGGTATTGACAATGACCCCTACCATCTGGTGCTGCTGTGTGAGAATATGACCGGCTACCAGAATCTTTGCTATCTGGTTTCTGAGGCCAACAGCCGCGGCTTTTACGGTAAGCCCAGAGTGGACCTGGAGCTGCTTTCCAAGCATCACGATGGGTTAATCGCATTGTCTGCCTGCCTTGCCGGCGGTGTTGCCCAGTATCTTATGGATGAGGATTATGCGGCGGCGAAGGAATATGCGCTGAAGATGGCGGATATTTTCGGCCCGGAGTGCTTTTATCTGGAGCTGCAGGACCACGGCATTGAGGAGCAGCGCGCGGTGAATCAGGGCGTGCAGCGCATTGCCCGGGAGACCGGCCTGCCGATGGTGGTTACCAACGACGCCCACTATCTGCGCAAGGAAGATGCTGCGATGCAGGATGTTCTTCTGTGCGTTCAGATGGGCAAGACTGTGGACGACGAAAACCGAATGAAATTCCAGACCGACGAGTTTTACCTCAAGTCTGAGGAAGAGCTGCGCAGTCTGTTCCCGAATTGCGACGAAGCCTTTGAAAATACGGCGAAAATCGCCGAAATGTGCAATGTGGAATTTGTGTTCCACGAGTACCATCTGCCGTCTTTCCCGATCCCTGACGGCTTCACCAACGAGCAGTATTTCCGCAAGCTGTGCTACGAAGGCTTTGAAGAGCGCTACAGCAACCCACCTGAAGAGTACCTGCAGCGCTTGGAATACGAAATTGATGTCATCAGCCGGATGGGCTATGTGAACTACTATCTCATTGTCTGGGACTTCATCCGCTATGCCAAGGAGGAGGGTATCCCCGTGGGCCCGGGCCGTGGCTCCGGTGCGGCTTCCATTGCGGCCTACTGCCTGCATATTACGGAAGTTGACCCGATGAAGTACGGCCTGATCTTTGAGCGATTCTTGAATCCCGAGCGTGTCAGTATGCCCGACTTTGATACGGACTTCTGCCAGGAACGCCGGGGCGAGGTCATTGAGTACGTTATGCGCAAATACGGCAAGGATCACGTTGCCCAGATCGCAACCTTTGGTACGATGGCGGCACGCGGCGCGATCCGGGATGTGGGCCGTGCGCTGAACTTTACCTATGCCCAGACGGACGTGGTGGCAAAGCTTGTACCCACCATGCCGCTGCACATCACCCTGAAGCAGGCGCTGGAGATCAGCCCCAAGCTGAAGGAAATGTATGATGGCGACGAGCAGGTGAAAAAGCTGGTGGATACGGCAATGAGCCTGGAGGGTATGCCCAGAAACACCTCCACTCACGCCGCCGGCGTGGTGATCACCGCCGACCCGGTGCATACCTATGTGCCCCTGGCTCGCAATGACGAGACGATGGTTACCCAGTACACGATGACCACCATCGAGGAATTGGGTCTGCTGAAGATGGACTTCCTTGGACTTCGCAACCTGACGGTCATCAAGGATGCGGAAAATCAGATCAAGCAGTTTGAGCCTGATTTCTCTATGGATAAGATCCCAGACGATGACGCCGCCACCTTTGCGATGGTGGCAGAGGGCAAGACCCAGGGTGTGTTCCAGCTGGAGTCTGCCGGTATGACCGGCGTTTGCGTTGGTATGAAGTCGTCGTCCATCGAAGACTTTACGGCTGTGGTGGCGCTGTATCGCCCCGGTCCTATGGATTCGATTCCGCAGTTTATTTCCAACAAATTAAATCCCAGCAAGGTTACCTATAAAACCCCGTTGCTTGAGCCGATTCTGAAGGTTACATACGGCTGCATTGTCTACCAGGAGCAGGTTATTGAGATCTTCCGTTCCTTGGCCGGCTACTCTATGGGCCAGGCGGACAACATTCGCCGCGCCATCTCCAAGAAGAAGCAGAAGATCATTGACGCCGAGCGCAAAACCTTTGTCTACGGCGATGCCGATCAGGGCATTCCCGGCTGTATCCAGCGGGGTGTTCCCGAGGCTGTGGCGCAGTCCATCTACGATGAGATCGTTGCCTTTGCCAACTATGCCTTTAACAAGGCCCACGCGGTCTGCTACGCCGTGGTTGCCTACCAGACGGCATACCTGAAGTGCCATTATCCAAAGCAGTATATGGCGGCGCTGATGACCTCTGTGCTGGACTCGGCAGAAAAGGTCTCCGGCTATATTGCCGAGTGTAAGAGTATGGGCATCCCCGTTCTGCCGCCGGATATCAACCGTTCTTCCGATACCTTTACCGTGGAGGGCGATGCGATCCGCTTCGGCCTAGGCGCGGTGAAAAATGTGGGCCGCGGTCTGATCCGTACGATGGCAGCCCGCCGCGCTGACGGAGGCGATTTCAAGTCGCTGGAGGATTTCCTGCAGAGAATGGGTGAGGGCGAGCTGAACAAGCGTGCCGTGGAGAACTTTATCAAGTGCGGCGCGATGGATTGCTTCGGTTATCACCGCAGCGAGCTGCTGGCGGTATACGAGAGTATGATGGACAGCGTTTCTTCCTCCAGAAAGAAGAATCTGGATGGACAGATGGGTCTGTTCTCCATGCTGGATGCGGAGGATAAGGCCGCAGCCATCCCGATTCCTAAGCTGCCGGAAATGAATAAGGCAGACCTGATGGCCCTGGAAAAGGAGACAACAGGCATTTATCTGTCCGGCCACCCGATGGACGATTACCGCCAGTTCCTGCGAAATACCCACGTCGTCCCCATCGGCAAGCTGATGAGCGAGGACAGCACGTACGCCGATGACAGCATCATCAGCGTGGCGGGCATCGTTCAGAGCGTGAAGATGAAGACCACCCGCAATAACTCGATGATGGCCTATGTAACGCTGGAGGATGATACCTCGTCCATCGAAATGCTGGCATTTTCCAATGTGCTGAGCCAGTACGGCGGCTATTTGCGGGAAAACAGTGCGGTGGTTATCACCGGCCGGCTGTCTATCCGGGACGAAAAAGAGCCCCAGATCGTTATCAACCGTGCCCGACCCATTACCGATTACACGGAGAACGCGCCTGCACCCCAGGAAGCGCCGAAAACGGTTACTGCCGATACGCTGTATCTGCAGCTGACAGGGGAGAGCGATCCCAGATTCCAGAAGGTCCGGGCTATCGTAAATATGTTCCCCGGCAGCAATACAGTTAAGGTCTTCTTCGCCGATACCCGCAAGCTGATGGGCACGAAAGCAAGCCTTGACAGCGCGATGATCGAAGAGCTTAGAAGTTTGCTGGGCGATGGCAATGATGTTTTGAAATAGCTTTACATTTTCGAAAATTTGTGCTATAATAAAATGCTGAAAGGAGTGATGACCGCTGTGAACAGAATACGTGTATTTGCTGCTGCGCTGGCGGTCATTCTGCTTCTGAGCGGATGCAGCTTCCGCACCGTCAACGACCTGTACAGCCTGCCAAAACGCTCTGAGGGCTACACAAATCTGCAGTCTGAAATGGAGAGCGCAATGAGCGGCTGGGAATACGCCGCACCCTTGAGCGGCGAGCATCAGCAAACGCTGCAGACCGCCGATCTGGACGGCGACGGATATAATGAATATCTGCTGTTCGCGAAAAGCAATTCTGCGGAAGAGCCGCTGCGCATTTTTATCTTCAGCGGCGACGGCGAGGAATATTGGCTGCAGGACACCATTGAGTGTATTGGCTCGTCCTTTGATCAGGTGGCCTATGCGCGGATCAATCCCGGCAAGGGACTGCAGCTGATCGTGGGGCATCAGGTCAGCGACCAGGTGCTGAAGTCAATGTCCGTCTATCAGATGGTTGATGGGCAGATGGAGCGGATATTATCGACAAATTACTCCCGCTTGCTCTGCAGCGATCTGGACCGTAACGGCTTGAGTGAAGTCTTTGTGATCCATCCAAATGTGGAAAACGCCGGAAACTGCGTGGCGGAGCTTTACGGCAGCAAAAACGGCACGATCCAAAGATCCCAGGAGGTGGCGCTGTCTGCCTCTGCTGACAGCATCAAGCGCATCGTCCTTGGCAAGCTGAACGATGGTGTTGCGGCAGTGTATGTTGCCAGCGGTCTGGATGAAAACGCCATTATTACTGATGTTTGTGCGCTGCTGGACGGTCAGCTTACCAATGTTTCGCTGTCAGCCGAATCCGGAACGAGCGTTCAGACCATCCGTAATTACTACGTCTACGCTGACGATATTGACGGCGACGGCGCTTTGGAGCTGCCCAGCCTGATCTCCCTGGCCTCGGCAGGCAATGCCGAAACCGATGAGACCCAGTATGTGATCCGCTGGTATGCGCTGAATGCCGACGGAACGACGGTGGACAAGATGTACACCTATCATAACTTTGTCGGCAGATGGTATCTGCAGGTTGATGCGCGCATCGCCGGAGATCTCACCGCCGCACAGCGAGGCAACAGTTATGAATTTGGCCTTTGGGATGGGGAAAATCAGCGCGGTCAAAAGCTGATGACACTGTATGTGCTCACCGGTCAGCGCCGGGAGGAGCAGGCGGTGGAAGATAACCGCTTTGTTGTGTATAAGAATGAATCCACAGTTTACGCTGTGAAGCTGGAGGTCGCATCCGCAGCCTACGGTATGACCCAGGAGAGTCTGATCGAGAGCTTTCATCTGATCGTTGACGATTGGAACTCCGGTATGATGTAAGAGGTGCAGCTATGAAAAGAGTTTTAATACTGGAAGACGAGGCCAATATCCGCAGTTTTGTGGTGATCAACCTGAAGCGTGCCGGCTATGAGGTCGTGGAGGCCGGTACGGGCTATGAAGCGCTGGATAAGCTGGAGGAGTATCCCGACATCGGCGTGGCGATCCTGGACATTATGCTTCCCGATATCGACGGCTTTGAGGTCTGCCGCCGCATCCGCGCCAGCGGTATGAAGATCGGCGTTATTATGCTCACCGCCCGCACCCAGGAGAACGACAAGGTTACCGGCCTGATGACCGGTGCGGACGACTATGTTACCAAGCCCTTTTCTCCTGCGGAACTGACAGCCCGGATCGACGCGCTGTTCAGAAGAGTTGGCAACGATACCAAGGTTACCTACGATATGCTCAAGCAAGGTCCGTTCACCTTGAATCTGCGCAATCACAGCCTGGAGAAGAACGATGTCAAGGTGCGCCTGACCCAGGTGGAATACGCCATTATGAAGCTGTTTATGCAAAATCCCGGCAAGCCCCTCTCCAGAGAAAATATTCTGGCGATGGTCTGGGGCAGGGATTATGTTGGCGATCTGAAGATCGTGGATGTGAACATCCGCCGTCTGCGGATCAAGATCGAGGACGATCCCCAAAATCCGGACTATATTATGACGGTATGGGGACACGGTTATCAATGGGGTCGATAAACCCCGGAAAAAGAGGGTTGAGATGAAAAGGGCAGGCTCGTTGCGAAGACGCTGGATGATGAATACAGTAGGCGTAGTCTGCGTTTTCGGATTGGCCTGTGTGTTTGTGGTGTCGGCGGTCTTCGGTGTGTATTACTACTCGGCGCTGGAGTCGGATATGCGCTACCGCGCCGGCAATACTGCGGACTTTTTCGCAGAAAATGTTCAGCAGGACTATAATTATTTCTACCAATCCTGCATTAATTACGCAAAATCCTATTCCGAGAAGGATAAGCTGGAGCTGCAGTTTATCGACGTCAACCGACAAGTGGTGGCAACCTCCTACGGAAACTGGATGGACGAATCTCCCGCCACGTCGGATATTGACGATGCCTTTTCCACCCGGGATGTGGGTAAGTTCATCGGCCGGGATCCGGTAACCGGTGAACGGGTAATGGCGCTGAGCAAGGCGATGATCTACAATAACGGCGAGGTCATCGGCGTGCTGCGCTACGTTACCTCCACGAAGCTGGTGGACCGGCAGATCGCATTCGTGGCGATTTGTGCGCTGCTGGCGCTGTCTGCGGTGGTGCTGGTGGTCATATTGAGCAGCAGCTATTACATCCGCTCCATCATCGTTCCCGTGGCGGAGATCACGGAAAAAGCGAAGCTGATCGCTGCCGGCAGCTACGGCAGCCAAATCCAGACAAAGTACGACGATGAGATCGGTGAATTGGCCGATACCATCAATGAAATGTCCCTGCAGATCAGTCAGAATGAAAAGGTACAACGGGATTTCATTTCCTCGCTGTCCCACGAACTGCGTACACCCTTGACATCCATCACCGGCTGGAGTGAAACGCTGCTCTCTGGCGATACCCTTGATCCGGATACCCGCAGAGGAATGCGGATCATCCTGCGCGAGGGAAGACGGCTGACAGAAATGGTATTGGATCTGCTGGACTTTAACCGCATCCAGGACGGCAGAATGACCCTGAATATGGAGCTTTATGACATCCGTTCTGAGTTTGAAGATACGGTGTTTATGTATAGCAGTCGTGCGGCGCAGGACGGTATCCAGCTGGAATATCTGGAAAATGAGGACGATATCCCCGAAATTTCCTGCGATCACGAGAGAATGCGGCAGGTATTCCTGAACATCCTTGACAACGCTGCCAAGCACGGCGGCGATGGCAAGAAGATCGACGCATCCATCTTTATGGACGGCGACGAAGTGGTCATCCAGATCCGGGACTACGGTCCCGGCATCCCGGAGGACGAGCTGCCGCTGGTGAAAAAGAAATTCTTTAGAGGCAGTATGAAAAACCGCGGTACCGGAATCGGTCTGGCAGTTTGCGAGGAGATCGTAAATCTGCACAGCGGCACACTGACTCTTGAAAATGCGGAGGGCGGCGGCACGCTGGTAACGGTGCGCCCGCCTGCGTTCCAATAAGTGAGGTCTTATGAAAAAAGAAAATGTACAGCCCTGCTGTGAAAAATTCAAGACGATGATCGGCGGTCAGGCGCTGATTGAGGGCATTATGATGCGCGGCCCGGAGAAGGATGCCATTGTTGTGCGCCGTCCGGACGGGCTCAATGTGGAGGTTACCCCCCGCAAAACACATCCCAAGGGCTCATTTGCCACGTGGCCGCTGATCCGCGGCGCTGTGAATTTCTTTGATTCCCAGGTGGCTGGCGTGAAAGCGCTGATGCACAGCGCTGACCTGAACCCGGATGTGGAGGAGGAAGCACCCTCCAAATTCGATCTGTGGCTGGAAAAGAAGCTAGGCAACGAGAAATTCCAGAAATGGCTGGTTGGCATTGCCGTGGCAGTTGGTCTGGGTCTGTCGATCCTGCTGTTTTTCCTGCTGCCTGCGGTGATCGTGGGCTTCTTTGATACCTTTATCCACAGCAACGTGGTGCTGCATCTGATCGAGGGCCTGGTCCGTATGACCATCTTTATGGTGTATATGATCCTGGTGTCCCGGATGAACGAGATGAAGCGGGTGTTTGCTTACCACGGTGCGGAGCATAAGACCATCCGCTGCTACGAGGCTGGCTTGCCCCTCACTGTTGAAAATGTTCGCCTGCAGACCCGTCTGCACCCCCGGTGCGGCACAAGCTTTCTGCTGGTGGTGATGATCATCTCCATTTTGGTGTTCTCGGTGGCATCGTCTGCACTGCTGGCTGCTTTCCCGATGCTGGAGGCTATGCGGGGAGCATTCCTTTACCGGCTGATAATGATCGTTTACAAGCTGCTGCTACTGCCGCTGGTGGTTGCAGTAACCTACGAGATCAACCGCTGGGCCGGTAGGCACGACAATTTTTTTACCCGCATTTTGACCGCGCCGGGTATGTGGATGCAGAATTTTACCACCAACGAGCCCGATGATTCTATGATCGAGGTTGCGATCACTGCGGTGGAAGCGGTACTCCCGGAAAATGAGGGGGATGACCGTTGGTAAAGACCTATTCTCAGCTATATCTGGACACCCGACGGACATTGATGCAGGCTAATGACGCTAATGAAGCCGGTTTTATTGCCCGGCAGCTGCTGTGTCATATGAGCGGAAAGCCCTGGGAACAGCTGCTGGCTGACGGCTCGCTGTACGCACCGCAGGAGGTGTGTGATCAGCTGCCGTTTCTGGCGGTGCGGGTGCTGAAGGGCGAGCCTCTGGCCTATATTCTGGGCGAGTGGGAGTTTTACGGCCTAAAGCTTTTTGTAGACCGCAATGTGCTGATCCCCCGGGATGACACCTGCGCGGTTACCGACCTTGCCATTGCGGCAGCGGCCCAGATGGAGGGAAAACCCAGAATTCTGGACCTTTGTACCGGCTCGGGCTGTATCGGCCTTGCCATTGCAGACCGTGTCAAAAATGCCAGAGTTACCCTGGCGGACGTCTCCCGGGAAGCCCTGGCGGTGGCGAAGAAGAACATTACACGCAATCACCTGGGCGCGAGAGTCAGCGCTGTGCAGGCAGATGCCCTGCAGCAGCCCGGCGCGTTTTTGGGTGAATTTGACCTGATCGTTTCCAATCCGCCCTACATCACGGCTCGGGAAATGGAAGAACTGGACGACAGCGTCAGCAAATACGAGCCCCATCTGGCTCTTTTCGGCGGCGATGACGGCCTGAAATTCTACCGTGCCATCGCGGAAAACTACAAGAATGCGCTGCGACCCGGCGGCTACCTGTGCTTTGAATTCGGTATGGGGCAGGCTGATGCGGTTTGCGACATCTTGGAAAAAAATCAGTATACCATTCTGGAGCGTTCCAGAGATTATAATGACAGAGAACGGGCAGTAATCGCCCAACGGAAGGATGATTAACAATGGCTACTAAAAAGACAGTTTACGAAGCACCTACCCCCGCATCCGACAAGAAGAAAGCCCTGCAGACCGCCATTTCTCAGATCGAGAAGAATTTTGGCAAGGGTACCGTTATGCGTCTGGGCGATCGCCCCGATATGAATGTGGATGCGATTCCCACCGGCTCGCTGGCATTGGATGCCGCGCTGGGCATTGGCGGCGTTCCCAAGGGCCGTATCATCGAGATCTACGGACCGGAATCTTCCGGTAAGACCACCCTGGCCCTGCACATTCTGGCAGAGGCGCAGAAGATGGGCGGCGAAGTGGCATTCGTGGATGCTGAGCACGCGCTCGACCCCGTGTACGCCGCGGCTCTGGGTGTCGATACTGACAATATGCTGATCTCTCAGCCCGATACCGGCGAGCAGGCCCTGGAAATCACCGATGCACTGGTGCGTTCCGGCGCTGTGGATGCGGTAGTCGTTGACTCTGTTGCGGCTCTCGTACCCAAGCAGGAGATTGAGGGCGAAATGGGCGATACTTTCGTCGGTCTGCAGGCCAGACTGATGAGCCAGGCTCTGCGTAAGCTGGCCGGCACCATCGCCAAGACCAACTGCGTAGTCATTTTCATCAATCAGCTGCGTATGAAGATCGGTGTGATGTACGGCAACCCCGAGACAACCACCGGCGGCAATGCGCTGAAGTTCTATTCTTCCGTCCGTTTGGATGTGCGCCGCACCGAGTCCATCAAGGAAGCCGGTAATGTTATTGGCAACCGCACCCGTGTTAAGGTGGTTAAGAACAAGGTCGCACCTCCGTTCCGTGAGGCTTACTTTGACATTATGTACGGTCAGGGTATCAGCAAGTGGGGCGAATTGGTGGATCTTGCTGTGGAGATGGATATCGTCCAGAAGTCCGGCAGCTGGTTCAGTATGGGTGACGAGCGCATCGGCCAGGGCAAGGACAGCGTCAAGACCTTCCTGCAGACCAACCCCGACGTTGCTGAGGAAGTGGAAGCAAAGGTCCGTGAAAACCTGATGAAGGCAACGATGGTCGCCAAGACCCCGGCAACTGCTGCGCAGAAGCCTATTGCCGTCAGCGCGGACGATTTCGACGATGAGGATTGAGCATATTGCCGCATCCGCGGACCGGGCGGGGCGCTACACCCTCCGGCTTGAGGACGGCACTACTATGCGTCTTTACCGCCAAACACTAGAGGATTTTTCCCTCTATGCCGGCCTGGAAATGGACGACGAGCAGATCAAAAAGCTGCGCACCGCTGCAGGGCAGATGTCTGCCAAGATGCGGGCGGTGCGGATCGTGTCTGCCTCCAGCATTTCCAAGCGGGAACTGGAGCGCCGTCTGGTGCAAAAAGGGGAAGACCCCGCTCAGGCCCAGGAGGCGGTAAAGTGGATGTCTGACCTTGATCTGGTGGATGATGCAAAAACTGCCGAGCAGATCGTGCATAGCTGCATCCGCAAGGGCTACGGCCTTTCCAGGGCAAAGCAGGCACTTTACGAAAAGCGAATCCCCAAGGAATTTTGGGAAGATGCTCTGACGGATTACCCGGAGCAAGAGGATAAAATTTTGGAATATCTGCGTGCAAAACTGTCCGCAGATGCCGACGAAAAGGCCATAAAGCGCGCCATTGACGCGCTTTTGCGCCGCGGGCATCGGTACGGGCAGATCAAGCGGGGGCTGGAGCAGCTTTCCCTGGACGCAGAGGAATTCCCGGAGGACTAAAATGGCAAACATTGGATTCATCTCACTTGGCTGTGCCAAAAACCAGGTGGATTGCGAGCGGATGATGTATCGCATTCAGGAAGCCGGTCATACAGTCTGTGCCGGCATCGCCGGTTGTGATTGCGTGGTGATCAATACCTGCGGTTTCATTGATTCTGCAAAGGCGGAGGCCATCGAACATATTCTGCAGACCGCCGCGCTGAAGGCGGAGGGTCAGGTGGGCAAGATCCTGGTTACCGGCTGCCTTTCCCAGCGCTACCAGCAGCAGATCCTGGAGGAGCTGCCGGAAGTAGACGGCGTTCTGGGTACTGGCAGCTACCATAAGATCGTGGATGCCGTGGAAGCCGTGCTTAACGGCGAAAATGTCTTTGACTTTGGCTCGATCGACACCCCTGAGCAGGAGACCGGCAGAATCCTCACCACACCGGAGCATTATGCATTCCTGAAGATTGCAGAGGGCTGTGACAACCGCTGCAGCTACTGCATTATTCC
Source organism: Oscillospiraceae bacterium (assembly GCA_017466215.1). GTDB lineage: Bacteria > Bacillota > Clostridia > Oscillospirales > Oscillospiraceae > Faecousia. The sequence goes on from JAFTUO010000035.1 coordinate 14,904, forward strand.
GTATCTGCGTGGCAAATTCCGCAGCCGGCCGATGGACGATGTGCTGTATGAAGCCCGACTTTTGGCCGCTTCCGGCGTCAAGGAACTGATCGTCGTGGCCCAGGACACCAGCCGTTACGGAACAGATTTTCCCGGGCATAAAAGGCTGCTGCCGGAGCTGCTGCGGGAGCTTTGCAAGATTGATGAGCTGCATTGGATCCGGGTGCATTACGTGTATCCCGACGAAATTGACGATGCGTTTATCGACGTGATGGCCGATGAGCCCAAGATCGTCAAATACCTGGATATTCCTATCCAGCATTGCAACAGCAAGATTCTGAAGCTGATGAATCGCAGGGGAGACCGGGCGTTCCTGGAAGCCCTGTTCAAGAAGCTGCGCGATCGCATTCCCGGCCTGGTGCTGCGCACCAGCGTCATCACCGGTCTTCCCGGTGAGGGCGAAGAGGAATTCATCGAGCTGTGTGAATTTTTGAAAGAGCAGCGCCTGGAGCGTGTGGGCGCATTCCCGTTCTCCCCGGAGGATGGCACACCTGCGGCTGAAATGGAGCATCCCGACCAGAGCGTTGCCATAGAGCGGGCAGAAATGGTGCAGACTATCCAGTCCGCCATTATGGACGACTATAGCGAAAGCCTGATCGGCACAAAAATGGAAATCCTCGTGGACGGTTTTGACGAGGAATTTGGGCAGTATTTTGGCCGTACTTACGCCGATTCGCCGGAGATCGACGGCAGAGTCTGGCTTGCCAGCGAAGAAGCCCTGACAGAGGGCAGCCTTGTTACTGTTGAGATTGACGGCCTGATTGAGGGCGATCTGTCCGGATTTGTTGTGGAGGAATAACCAATGACATTAGCAAGTAAGATTACAATGATTCGGGTGGCTTTCATTCCGCTCTTTATGTTGTTTATGTATCTGGGCGGCGGTGTTCCCGGTGTCTGGATGTGGATCTCGCTGGCGCTGTTTATTATTGCCAGCATTACCGACTATATTGACGGACAGATCGCCAGAAAGCGCAATCAGATCAGCGATTTTGGCAAGTTTTTAGACCCTCTGGCGGATAAGCTGCTGACCATCGCGGCGATGGTAATGTTCTGCGAATGGGGCGCGATGCCGGCCTGGGCGCTGATGATCGTGCTGGCCAGAGAATTTGCTGTTACCGGCCTGCGGCTGGTGGCAGTAGGCAAGGGCAAGGTTATCGCCGCCGGTTGGAGCGGCAAGGTCAAGACCGCCAGCACGATGGTGGGCCTTTGCGTCTGGATGGCGTTTCCTGCTGTGTCCTGGATCGCCTGGATCGTTATCACGGTGATCGTGGTAACTACGGTGTACTCCGGTATCGAGTATTTTGTTCAAAACTGGAGCTGCCTCTGGGACAAAGATTGATATTGAGGTGATGAACGTGGAGCGTTTGAAAGGCTGCAAGCTGTTTCTTTTTGATATGGACGGAACGCTCTATCTGGGAAATCGGCTGTTTGATTTCACGAAGGAATTGCTCAATACCATCCGGGAAACCGGCGGTCGCTATATGTTTATGACCAACAATTCTTCCAAAAGTGTGGCCGATTACATCAAAAAACTGGCATCGCTGGGCATTGAGGCGGAATATGATGATTTTATGACCTCGTCCCAGGCGACTGCCTATTATCTGAAGAAGCACTATCCCGGCAAGCTGCTCTATGTCAGCGGCACAAAGTCGCTGAAAGAGGAGCTGATCAAGGAAGGCTTCGAGATCACGGAGGACACCGAAAAGACCGAGGTGATCGTCAGCGGTTTTGATACGGAGCTGACCTTTCAGAAGCTGCACGATGTGTCGAAAATGCTTTGCACCCGGGACATTCCCTATATCGCCACCAATCCGGACTACGTCTGCCCGACAGAATTCGGCAGCGTTCCTGACTGCGGAAGTGTCAGCGATATGCTCTTTAATGTCAGTGGCAAGCGGCCTCTATTCATCGGCAAGCCCTCGGCACTGATGCCCAGACTCGCGATGGAAAAGTGGGGCGTTACCCCGGAGCAGACGGTTGTCATCGGCGACAGGATCTATACCGATATTAAAAGCGGCCTAAATGCCGGCGCGCTGACGGTGCTGGTGATGAGCGGCGAGACCACATATGAGATTTTGGCTGCATCTGCGGATAAACCGCATCTGGTCTTAAAAGATTGCAGTGAAATGATTCCGCATTTAAGGAGGAGCTAAGATGAAGAAGATCATTGACGCATTTGATTACGCCGGCGATATTTGCAAGGCGATGAAAAAGGGCATTCTGCTGACTACCAAAGCAAATGGCCAGGTCAATACGATGACCATCGGCTGGGGCACGATGGGTGTGGAGTGGGGTAGACCCATTTTTGTCGCTTATGTTCGCGGAAGCCGCTACACCCACCAGATGATTGAAAACAGCGGTGAATTCACCGTGAATGTCCCCGTGGGTGATTTTGACAGCAAGATTCTGGGCATTTGCGGCACAAAGTCCGGCCGGGATATGGATAAGATCAAGGAGCTGAATCTGACTCTGGAGGAGCCGCTGAACTGTGGCGTGCCCGGCATCAAGGAGCTGCCCCTGACCCTGGAGTGCAAGGTGCTGTACCGGATGGAGCAGACCCTGGATACCATCCCTCAGGATATTCTTGACAGATACTATCCGGACGGAGATTTCCATTACGCTTATTACGCCGAGATCGTCGGTGCGTATATTGTTGAATAACGAAACGCCCTGTGGTAATCCACAGGGCGTTATATTATAGTTTTCTTGCGTAGCCGCAGCGGCGGCATAGAGGCTCGCAGGCTTTGCGGCCCGAAAAACCGTTGTAAATGGCTTGCGCACGTTCAGAATTCAGAATTTCTTCCATATCCTGCGTCAGTAGATTGCCGAGGGAAATATCGCCCTCGTGATCTAAGCAGCAGGGGACTACCGTACCGTCGCAGAGAACACCGATCTGATCCCGCAGGCCGTAGCAGAATATCTTATCCGTGCCTTCTTCTGCCTTGAGATCAGGCCAGTCGAACTTATCGCCATACTCCAGATAAACATTTTTTGCGACGCGGGTTCCACGACGAGTCTTTATCCAGGGCTTCGGGTAGTAGGATGCGAGCTGACGCACGATCTCGTCATTTTTTGCGTTCTCACCGCCTTGATTCCACAGCCGGAAGGTGATGATTTTTAAACCTGCGGCAAACTTGGCAAAGCAAAAGCAGGTATCTAAATAATTCTCAAGAGTAACACCACGTTCATTTGCCTCAAAACTATGCAACGAAATGTTTATTTTGTGTAAAGCCGGTGATTGCATAAGCATTTTATAATGACGGAGCAACAGCGTCCCATTTGTTGTTATAATTACTTTGAAACCCTGCTGCCACGCCAGATCTAGAAAGCGGCTTAACTGGGGATGGCACAGAGGCTCTCCCATCAGGTGGAAATATAAAAAGTCCGTATAAGGCTTCAGTTTCCCCAGAAGAAGAGTAAATTCCTCCTCCGTCATCGCCTTTGGGGGACGTTTTGTGCCCGGACAAAAGCTGCAGCGCAGATTGCAGATATTGGAGATCTCCAGATAGACCTTGCGAAACCGTTTCACTTGCGATCCTCCTTATTGAATGATGGGATCATTATACCAGATTTCTTTTGTATTGCAAGGGATGCGTTCCTCTTTGCGGATAGAGAAAAAAGGTAAAGTTCTCTTAAATTTATAAAATATGGTGGTTGTACTTTTTCAAAATTTGTGGTAAATTTGTAGCAGTAAAATGTACCGAAGGGAATATATTTTATGCAATATACAAAAAACTTTGGTTTTCGCCATAAATCCGGCGTTTTAATGAGCGTGAGCAGCCTGCCGTCAAAATACGGCATCGGCAGCTTCGGAAAAGAGGCTTTTGACTTTGTGGATTTTTTGGATGCGTGCGGACAGAAATGCTGGCAGGTTTTGCCGCTGAACCCCACCTCCTACGGCGACAGCCCCTACCAGTCGCCTTGCTCTGCGGCAGGAAATCCATACTTCATTGATCTTCCCATTCTTCACAAAAAGGGACTGCTGACGAAAGAAGAACTGACTGCCCAAAGGGATACGTCCGCCAGGGTGGACTACGGCAACCTTTTTCAGAGCCGATTCCCGGTGCTGCGGCTGGCCCATTCCCGTTTTCAGCCAGACAAAGGCTATCGGGATTATGTAAGAAAGAATGGCTCGTGGCTGCAAAAATACGCGCTGTTTATGGCGCTGAAGGTGCATTATAATCACTGCCAGTGGACGCTGTGGAGTGATGAACACCGGGACTACCAAAAGGCCATACAACAAGCAGATGCGTTCAAGAACGAAATGGACTTCTGGTGCTGGTGTCAGTATGAATTTGATACCCAGTGGCAGGCTGTGCATAGCTATGCCCGTGAAAAAGGCATTATGATCATCGGTGATATGCCCATCTATGTTGCCCACGACAGCGTGGACACCTGGGCAGATCCGGAGCAGTTTTTGCTGGACGGGAATTTCGATCCTACCGTTGTGGCGGGCTGCCCGCCGGATGGCTTTTCGCCCGACGGTCAGCTTTGGGGAAATCCCATCTATAACTGGGCCTTGATGGAGAAGCAAGGCTTTTCCTGGTGGCTCAGCAGGCTTGGATCTGCATTCAAGCGCTACGATATTCTAAGAATCGACCATTTCCGGGGTTTTGCGGGATATTACAGCGTTCCCTACGGTGAGGATACAGCCCGAAACGGAAAATGGGAGTCAGCGCCCGGAATTGCGCTGTTCCGCGCTGTTCGTCAGCGCTACCCCAAGGCGAAGATCATTGCAGAAGATCTGGGCTTTATCACGGAAGATGTCCGGGAGCTTTTGGATGACACGGGCTTTCCCGGTATGAAGATGCTGCACTTTGCCTTCTATGACGAGGACAGCGAAAATCTGCCCAGAATGTACACAAGCCGCAACTGTGTGGTGTATTCATCCTCCCACGATTCTGACTGCACCTATACCTGGGTCAAGGATTTGTCCGGTGATGCACGGCGCAGATTTAACGCAGAATGTCCGCGGGATAAGAGCCGCCACCGCACCTATGACCTGATCGAATTCGCCTTTAACAGCATTGCAAATCTGGCGATGGTGCCGATGCAGGACTATCTGCTCCTTTCCAACGAAAAGGGCAGAATGAACATCCCGGCAACATCCGCCGGCAACTGGACCTGGCGCATCGGACCGCGCTATAACACGAAAAAACTCAGAAGCAAAATTCTGGAGCTTACGCAAAAAACAAAACGAAGCAAATAAACAGATAAGGAGAATATTTATGAAACACTTACTGCGTTCCATTTCCCTGATTCTATTATTGGCAATGTTATTTACTATGGCGCTGGCCGGCTGCGGTACGAATACTGAGCCTGCAGCAACTGAGCCCACAACCGAGCAGAAACCTGAAGAATACACAGAGCCCCTGGTAGATGGCTACAATCAGGTTACCTTCTACTGGACATATCCCGGAACTTACGAAAACTGTGATATCTGGATCTGGTGGGGCGATGTTGCAGGCAAGGGCTATCTGTTCCACGAATGTGAATACGGCGCGAAGGTGGTTGTGAATGTGCCGGAGGGCGTGGAAGAAGTGGGCTTTATCGTCCGCAGAGACTGCTCTGACCCCGGCGGAAGCTCCTGGGGCAATGCAACCAAGGACTACGAACAGGACAGATTTGCCGCTGTAGAGGGCAGAGAGACATTTGTCTACCTGAAATCCGGCGATGCAAATCAGTATATCAGTAACGATGGAGGAAAAACATTGGATATGGCGAAGAAAATTTCCCTTGCCGGTATTGTAGGCGAAAACAAAATTCAGTACCGCATTACCCCCAAGGCCTCACTTTCCAATTTGAGCGATATTAAGGTTTATGAGGGCGACCGCCTGGTGGAAGTTACGGAAATCTCCACTTTGGGTAAGGAAGCCACCGCAGGCTATATTCTGGTAGGCGAGACGCTGGATCTTTCCAAGACCTACCGCATCGAGATCACCGGCTACGGTGAAAAGAATGCGATCCCGACCGAAGTGTTTGATACAGAGTATTTTGCCGAGAACTACCACTATGACGGCGATGATCTGGGCGCAGTGATCGACGGTGAAAATACCACCTTTAAGGTCTGGGCGCCTACGGCGTCTAAGGTCGTGCTGAACCTTTTTGAGGCCGGTGATGGCGTGGATGCCTATAAGAATGTGGAAATGATCAAGGGCGAAAAGGGCGTCTGGTCTCATACAGAGAATTGCGGCCACGGAACGTACTACACCTACACTGTAACCACCTGCGCAGGTGAGCAGGAAGCAGTTGATCCCTATGCAAAGGCTGCCGGCGTCAACGGCAACCGGGGTATGGTTGTTGACCTTTCCAAGACAGATCCTGAGGGCTGGGATTCTTCCAAGCTCAGCGATCCTATCTCCAGCTATTCCGAAGCCATCATCTGGGAGGTACACGTCAGAGACTTCTCCAATAAGATCGCAGACTCTGCCTACAAGGGCAAATATCTGGCCTTCACCGAAACAGGTCTTGTAAACGAGCACGGCGAGGCTGTTGGCGTGGATTATCTGAAGGAGCTGGGCATTACCCACGTGCATCTGCTGCCTGTATATGACTTTGCTACCATTGATGAGAGTAGCTCTGCGCCGGAATTCAACTGGGGCTATGATCCCAAGAACTACAATGTCCCCGAGGGCAGCTATTCCACAGATCCCTTTAACGGTGCGGTCAGAATTAACGAATATAAGCAGATGGTCAAGGCGCTGCACGAAGCCGGTATCGGTGTGATTATGGATATGGTCTACAACCATACCTATGACGCCAACAGCTCCTTTAATAAAATCGTTCCTTATTACTACTACCGCTACACCAGCACCGGCGCTAACTCCTCTGCCAGCGGCTGCGGTAACGATACGGCATCTGAAAGATATATGTTTGGCAAGTTTATGGTGGATTCCACCAGCTACTGGGTCAACGAATATAAGCTGGACGGCCTGCGTTTTGACCTGATGGGTCTGCACGATCTGCAGACGATGCAGGAAGTGGAAACTGCAGTCCACGCCATCAATCCCAATGCCATTCTCTACGGTGAGGGTTGGACTATGGGCGCTACCATCGACGGAAGCGCGCAGGCCAATCAGACCAATATCGGTCAGATCACACCTACCGGCGATGCCATCGGTGCGGTTGCGGTGTTTAACGACGTGATCCGCGACGGCCTGAAGGGCAGCGTGTTTGAAAAGACCTCTCAGGGCTATATCAGCGGCGCTTATAAGACAACGCTGCAGGATATTATTTTCGGTATTTCCGGTGGCCAGGGCGTTGGCCAGGGCTGGACGGTGCCGGATTCTATGGTCATCAACTATATGAGCGCCCACGACAACAATACTCTCTGGGATAAGCTTCTGCTTTCCAACCCCGACAAGACCGACGACCAGAGAAACAAGATGAACAATCTGGGTGCAGCGATCCTAATGATCTCCAAGGGCACGCCTTTCTGGCAGGCCGGCGAAGAAATGCTGCGCACCAAAGACGGCGATGAAAACAGCTACAAGTCCAGCGATGCCATCAACAATATCGACTGGTCCGTACTGAAAGAGGGTAACCGCGAGTATGCAACGATGCAGTACTATAAGGGCCTGATCGAAATGCGTAAGGCATACTCCGTCTTCACCGACACCAATACGACGGTTACTGCCGAGGCGCTTAGCAACGGCGTTTTGAAGGTAGTACTGGATGACGGAAACGGCAACAAGGCGCTTGCTCTGCTCAATCCCCACAATACCAATCTGCCCTGCACGCTGGACGGAGAGTGGAGCTTGGTTGCCAATGCTTCCGCTGCAGGTGAAGAAGTGATTTCCAGCAACAGCGGCACGTTTACTGTGGAGGCTATCAGCGCAGCTATCTTTGTAAACGGTTGATATGAGAGGTGGCAGCTATGAAGCAAAATAGAATATTTCTGGCTGTTTTGGTTGCTGTTTTGATGATAACGATGCTTCTGCCCGGCTGCGCCAAGCAGCCGGAAAGCAAGGTCAGCTCCGACACGCTCTATGTGCAGAAGGTGGAAAATCTGCCCGAGGATTTCATTTTGGGTATGGATGCATCCTGCGTGCCGGCGCTGGAAAACAGCGGCGTAAAATACTATGACTATGACGGTGCAGAAAAGGATGTGTACCAGATCCTAAGCGAGAACGGGATCAACTATATCCGTGTACGCATTTGGAATGATCCCTTTGATGCTGACGGCAACGGCTACGGCGGCGGTAACTGCGATATTGAAAATGCCATTGCCATCGGCAAGCGGGCCACGCAGCACGGTATGAAGCTGCTGGTCAATTTCCATTACTCTGACTTCTGGGCAGATCCTGGCAAGCAGATGGTGCCCAAGGCCTGGAAGGGAATGAAAATTGACGAAAAGTCTGAGGCGCTGTATCAGTATACCAAGGATTGCCTGCACAAGCTGGTTGACGCCGGTGTAGACATTGGAATGGTGCAGATCGGCAATGAGACCAACGGCTCTATGTGCGGCGAGGACAGCACCGCTCTCGGCGGCTGGAAGAAGATCATGCAGCTGATGTCTGCAGGCTCCAAGGCTGTACGGGAGGTATGCCCGGACGCATTGGTGGCAGTCCATTTTGCAAATCCGGAAAAGATCACAAACTTTGAAAGCTACGGCAAAAATCTTGCCTACTATCAAGTGGACTATGACGTTTTTGCATCCTCTTACTATCCGTTCTGGCACGGCACGCTGGACAACCTGGCCCAGGTGCTGAGTAACATCGCCGAGACCTACGGCAAAAAGGTTATGGTTGCGGAGACTTCCTATGCCTATAGTGCCGAAGATACCGACTTCTACGGCAATTCTGTCGGTGAGGGCGGCGGCATCGTGAAGAACTATCCCTTTACCCAGCAGGGACAGGCAAACCTGGTTCGGGACGTGGTGGACACGGTGGTCAACAAGACCACCAACGGCATCGGCGTTTTCTACTGGGAGGGCACTTGGATCTCTGTAGGCACGAACAGCTATGAGGAAAATGCAGATCTTTGGGAGAAGCACGGCTCCGGTTGGGCATCTTCCTATGCTGCAGAGTATGATCCGGATGATGCCGGTCAATGGTACGGTGGCTGCTCCGTGGAGAATCAGGCGTTCTTTGATGCCAACGGTAAGGTTACGGAAGCTCTGAAGGTCTTTGCGCTGATGAAAGACGGCAATGCTGTGGAAAACCGCGCAGATGCCATTGAAGACGTGGATCTGATCCTTGACCTGAACGGAGAGATCAAGCTTCCCGAAACGGTGAACGCCGTAATGCTGGACAATTCCAAGCAGGAGATTCCTGTCCAGTGGCTGGATGTTGACTATGATGCGATGAAAAACGGCGGCGCGGCCAAGTATACCATTGAGGGCGTTGCCGGCGGAATGAGCGCCAAGTGCTATGTGTCTATGGTCAACTTCAATTTCCTGAACAACTGGAGCTTTGAAGACGGTGAGACCGGCTGGGTCGCCAATAGTATTAAGACCTTTGACGAGCTTCACGTGGAGGATAAGGTTACCGACTCTATGACCGGTACAAAGCACTATCATTTCTGGGGTGCAGGTGAGAACTGCGTGGAATTTACCCTGGAGCAGGCGGTTACCGACCTGCCTGCAGGAAATTATGACTATTCCATTTCCATTATGGGCGGCGACGGCGGCGAGACCGATATCTATGCCTATGTGAAGATCAACGGAGAGATCGTCTCGAAAGCGCCCACCCAGATCACCGTTTACAACGAATGGCACACCGCCGAAATCAAGGATATTGCCTATACTGAGGGTGATTCCATTGCAGTGGGCATCTATGTCAAATGCGCCGGGCCCAATGCCTGGGGCAAGATCGACGATGCTCTGCTGAATTCCGTTACGGAGTAAGATAGGGGAGAGGCACGATGAATATGAAGAAGATTATTTTGATGCTGCTGGTTGCTTCTGTCTTAGTCAGCCTGGCAGCCTGCAGCCCTGCTTCTGCACCTGCGACCACTCCTGCACCGGAGGTAGACCCTGTGGACGATAACTACCGTACATTTTATCAGATTTTTGTCGGCTCTTTCTCCGATTCCAACGGCGACGGGATCGGCGATATCCGCGGAATCATCAACAGAATGGATTACTTGAATGACGGCAATATCCATTCCGGGAAAAGCCTGGGCGTACAGGGCATCTGGCTTTCACCTATCTTTTCTTCTCCGTCTTACCACAAGTATGACGCATCTGACTATTACCAGATCGACTGGCGTTTTGGCGCGGAAGCGGACCTGAAAGAGCTGATCACGCTTTGCCATCAGCGCAATATCAAGCTGATCCTGGACCTGGCAATCAATCATACGTCTACCAAGCACGAATGGTTTGTGCAGTTCAAGGAAGCAAGAATGAACGGCGATACGGAGAATCCTTACTACGATTTCTATTCCTGCGTAACCACAGCCGAGAAGCAAAACGGCATCAGCTATCAGAAGATCGCCGGTGTTGACTGCTGGTATGAGTGCAATTTCTCTGGAGAAATGCCGGAGCTGAATTTTGACAACCCGGAAGTGCGCCAGGCAACGCTGGATATTGCAAAATACTATCTGGATCTTGGCGTGGATGGATTCCGCTTCGATGCTGTCAAGTATATTTACTTCGGCGATACCGCCAGTTCTGTGGAATTCTGGCAGTGGTATATGCAGAAGCTGAAGGAAATCAAGCCGGATATCTACTGCGTGGGTGAATGCTGGTCCGGTGAGACTGAAATTCTGGAATACTACCCGGCTATGAACTGCTTCAACTTCGCGATGGCCCAGGCAGAGGGTGTTGCTGCTACCGCTGCCAAGGGAAGCTCTATCTCCAAATACACCAATTATTTGGATTCGTACCAGAAGAAGGTCCTGGCTGCAAACCCGGACGGTATGGTAATGCCCTTCCTTTCCAATCACGATATGGATCGCATTGCCGGCGCATTTATTCTGGATGGAAATATGCGGATGGCAGCTAATCTTTATCTGCTGAGCCCGGGCTCTCCCGTGATCTATTACGGCGAGGAGATCGGTATGCGCGGCTCCCGCGGCGGAGAAAATACGGATGCCAACCGCCGTCTTGCAATGCTTTGGGGCGATGGCGATGGGATCGGTGATCCGGTAGGCTCTACCTATCCTCTGAAGAATCAGATCACCACGACCGTTGCCGATCAGCTGCAGGATGAAGGAAGCCTTTATAATTATTATTGTCGGCTGATCGCTGTTCGCCGCCGCAATCCGGCGATTGCCAGAGGCCTTTACACAGACCTGAAGTGCGGCCAGAAGAATTTCGGCGGATTCCGCATTGATTATGAAGGAGAGACCGTAGGTCTGTTCCACAATACCTCTACGGAAGCGGTTTCCTATGACCTGAGCAAGTGCAAGGACTGCGCTTTCGATGAAATATGCGATTATATCGGTATGGGCGATGCGAAGCTGGAGGGAACTATGCTTACTGTCGGCCCGCAGACCAGCGTGATCGTAAAATAATCCACTTTAGAAAGGGAAAATATGAATAATAAGTTGATCGTTAATATTATCCACAGACCGGAGCTTTCCCCTGAATACGCCGAAAAAGCGTTGGGAAAAGGGGAGGGCGTCCGGGATGAATCGCTGGATATTTTCCGGTTTCAGCAGGATTGCGCCCATAAGTATGGGCTGAAGACCACCATCCAAATCACCTATGCATCCCTCTTTTCTGACGTGATCATTTCTCTGGCAAAGGAAGAACACGAAAAGTACGGTGATGAGATTGGCCTGTCATTGCTGGGTCTTCCGTGTCCTGAGTTCAAGGAAAAGTATAAAACTGAGGATTTCTGCATCTGGATGTTCGACGAGAAGACAAAGGAAGAGATCGTTGACGATGTATTCGGGAAATTTTACGATGCCTTTGGCTTCTACCCGGAATCCACCAGCAGCTATTTCCTCGATGCCTACACCATTAACTATATCAAGAAAAAGTATCCCAGCGTAAAGTGCGCCGTTGCTACCTGCTGGGAGGAGGGCCCCAAGGCCTACCATACCTGCAACAATTCCTGGTACACCTTTATGGACGGCGGCCCCTGGAATCCCTGGATCCCCTCCAAGGTCAATTCCCACTGTCCTGCCAAGAATGCTGAGGACGACAGCGGCATCGTCGCGATCCCTCATCTTTCCCGGGATCTGATGGCCTGCTTTGACGGTAACGGCTCGAATTTCGGCACGCATCCCCAGAATGTGCTGCGCGGAATGATCTATTACAAGGAAGATGGGGAGTACGAATATCCCTATCTGTACAACCTGATCGACCAGTACCATCACCTTTCTAAGTACAACGACGGCTACAGCTACAATATGATGTTTGTCGGTCCGGGTTGGCTGAACCGTCGCGGTCGCTGGGAAGCTCCCTATGAGCTGCTGGCAAAGTCCTACGACGACGGAATGAGGTACTACGGCAAGCTCAAGTCTGAGGGTAAGCTGGTGGATATGACTATGAGCGAATTTGCCGACCATTACCGCTCTGTCCACCCCGACTACAACCGCGGCGAATGCGCCCTGTGGAAGGATATCCTCTACGGCAGCAATAAGGAATATTTCTGGTATGCTGACCCTGCTATGCGTACCTGCCTGGACTTTAACCAGGGCGGCGCATTGATAGATCTGCGTCCCTACGTGGCCAGAATTCCCCAGAAGACCGGCATTGGCACGGAAAATGTATATGATGCGTCCTATCCGTATCTGATCCAGATCAATTACCGCGCCGGATTCTTCACCCATTATGCCGGCGCAGGTACGATCAAGTCCTGCAAGGTAAGCTGCCGCGGAGAAAGCACAGACCTTTGCCTGTGCCGCACGATGGCAAAATACGACAAGATCCCCGGCGGCGTCCGGCTCACCACCGATCCTGTCACGGTAACGCTGGGCGGAAAGGACATTGCGCTGCGTTCCGTCTTTACCATTATGGAGGGCGAAGGCAAGCTGATCACACAGCGTGAGCTTCTGACCGACTTGGGTGGCGAGGAGATCACATTTGAGGAGTATTTCACCGGTGCCTTCGGCACAACCGAGTATCAGGCGGATATGACCGGGCTGACTCTGGGCGTGGACGAGGAAGCTATGCCCTACACCTACCATGGAAAAACCATTGAAAAGCACGCTTCCCAGCGGGCATACGTTACCATTCCGGATGTGATGACCACCGTAGAAATGGGCGGCGACAATGACACCGCCGCTGTCAGCGAAGGCATTGCCTTCTCCCCCGTCTATCAGCTCAAGCTGACCAAAACCATCAAGGAAGGAGGGATCACCACATGGCTCAAGCTGGAAAAGGCAAACTGAATTACCGGTGTCCTTCCTGCTTTATCCGGGATATCGACATTGATATGTTCTACGAGGAAGAAAAGAAGGAATATTACTGCCTGCGCTGCGGCTTCACCGGTCAGGAGGAGGACGTTCTGCGGCTCAACGAGCAGATCCGCTTCCGCTACCGGTGTATGAAGCTGCGTGTCAAGGACTTTGGCGAGGACAACGAGCCCGTGACCTTTGTCCCCCACCAGGGAGGCACACAATGATCCTTGGAATCGACGTTTCCACCTATCTGGAGGAACTGGAACACGGCGCGGTATATCGCTGCGGCGGTGAGCAGATCGACCCGTTGGATGCGTTTTCTGCCAACGGCGTAAACTGGATGCGCATCCGGATCTGGAACGATCCTTTTGCCGCTGATGGAACGCCCTATCTGGCAGGCAGCTGCGATCTGAATAACTATATCCGGCTGGGAAAGCTGGCAAAAAGCAAGGGCTATCACCTGCTGATGGACCTGCATTACAGTGACTTCTGGGCCGATCCCGGCAAACAATTCCCGCCCAAAGCCTGGGCAGACTACGATATCGACGCCCTGGTAAATGCGGTGTACGAATTTACAAAGGACTGCCTGCTGAAAGCTTGCGACGCCGGCGTGGCGCCGGAGATGATCCAGGTGGGCAACGAGATCACCAACGGCATCCTCTGGCCCGTCGGCAAGCTGGAAACAGCTGACGGAACGAGAGGGAACTACGGCAATTTCTGTCGTTTGATCGGGGCAGGCTGCCGGGCTTGCCGGGAGATCACGCCGGAGGCGAAAATCGTGCTGCACCTGGAAAGAAGCAACGATCAGCAGGTTTATCAGGAGTTCTTCACCGAAATGCAGCAAGCCGGCATTGACTACGACATCATCGGCGCTTCCTATTATCCTTACTGGCACGGCACGCCGGAGGAGCTTTTCGCCAATCTGGATGCCTGCCGCCGTTTTGGCAAGGAGCGTATGGTTATGGAGCTGGGCTACGGCTTCACGACACAGCCCTATCTTCTCGGTGGCGAGGAGCGCAGACTTGTCATTGATGCCGAGCGGGCCTGTGTTCCCGGTTTTACGGAAAAATATCCTGTAACGCCCCAGGGGCAGGCCGCCTTTGTGCGGGATTTCCTGGAGAAGGCGAAAAGCAACGGAATTGACGGCGTATTTTACTGGGAGCCTTTGTGGCTGCCGGGCGAGGGGATATGCTGGGCATCGGAAGCAGGGCAGAAGTATATCCACGAAGAGGGCAAATCCACCTCCAATGAATGGGCAAATCAGTGCTTATTCGACTATGAAGGACAAAAGCTGCCTGCATTCGATGTATTTTCCCTTTAAGCAATATTTAACAATTTGACAAATTCTTAATTTTTATTTTTTATAACTATTGACGAACAGCAGAAAACATATTATAATATGTGTACGCGATATGCGTACACAAACACAAATTTTAGGAGGAAATACTATGAAGAAGATCATCGCACTGCTGCTTGTTCTTGTTCTGGCACTGAGTGTTGTTGCTTGCGCTCCCGCTACCAACACTCCTGCTGAAACTCAAGGCAGCACCACCGGCACCGGCTCCGACCTGACCGGTACTTACGACATTACTATGTGGGTTTCTGAGAAGGAAGGCGTTGCCGACCAGTTCAAGACTCAGATCGCAGCCTTTATGGAAGCTAACCCCGGCATCGTGATCAATGCCCAGATCGAGGGCGTTACCGAGGCTGACGCTGGCTCCAAGGTCGTTGCTGACGTTGCTTCCGCTCCCGACATTTACTGCTTCGCACAGGACCAGCTGGCCCGTCTGGTGCAGGCTGCCGCTCTGGCTAAGCCCGGCACTAAGGCTGCTGAGACCATCACTGCTGCCAACGACGCCACCTCTGTCGCTGCTGCTTCCGTGGCAGGCACCATCTATGCCTACCCCATGACCTCCGACAACGGCTACTTTATGTACTACGACAAGAGCATCATCACCGATGAGGATGCTGAGAGCATGGAGAAGATCATTGCTGCCTGCGAGGCCAACAATGTTAAGTTCCGTTTCGCTCTGGAGAACGCATGGTACACCGCTTCCTTCTTCTTCGCTACCGGCTGTAAGTCCAACTGGAGCATGAACGAGAAGGGCGAGTTCACCTCCGTCGATGACGACTTTAACTCCGTTGCCGGCCTGGCTGCCATGAAGGGCATGCAGAAGCTGGCACAGTCCACCTGCTACGATTCCAATGCTGACATCTTCACCGACGCTGGTGTTGTTATTACCGGCATCTGGAACGCCGACGCTGCTGCTGCACACTTCGGCGACAACATGGGCGCAACCGACCTGCCCTCCTTCGAGGTTGACGGCAAGTCCTACCACCTGGGCGGCTACACCGGCAACAAGCTGATGGGTGTTAAGCCTCAGACCGATGCCAAGAAGGGCGCTGTTCTGTCCCTGCTGGCTCAGTACCTGACCAACGAGGAGTGCCAGACTCAGCGCTACACCGAGTTCCAGTGGGGCCCCTCCAACCTGAAGGCTCAGGCTTCCGAGGCTGTTCAGTCCAATGTTTCTCTGGCCGCTTTCAACAAGCAGGCTGCTTACGGCGTACCTCAGGGCCAGATCCACGGCTCCTGGTGGGACATCGCCAAGGTTCTGGGCGCTGACGCAAAGGCTGCTGCTGACGATGCAGCTCTGCAGACCGCTCTGGACAACTACACCGCTGCTATCAACGGTCTGTTCTCCATGACCGAGGAGCAGAAGAACGCTTGGGGCGTTATCGGTAACATCTGCAACACCAACTGGGATACCGACTTTGCTATGACCGACAACGGCGACGGCACCTACACCTCCGAAGTTCTGGAGCTGAAGGCCGGCGAAGAGTTCAAGTTCCGCCAGGGCGCTTCCTGGGACGTGAACTTCGGCGTTGAGTTCAACGGCGCTAACATCGTTGTTGAGGCTGACGGCAAGTATCAGGTCAAGCTGACCTGGGACGGCGAGCAGACCGGTACCGTCGAGCTGATCCCCGCTGAATAATTAATTACGAACATTTTCGCGGTAGGGTGCCGCAAGGCACCCTACCGTTTCTCTTTACACAGGCATTGTTAGCCGGTATGCAAGGACCTAAAATGTCTTGTGTAGCGGCTAACAGTGCCTTTTAATTATTCAAAGGGGAGGTAGAACCAGGAACTATGAAAAAATTAACAGATCTTGAGTACCTAAAACTCAATAAATTCCAAGTGCTTCTGTATAATCTGAAGCGATTCTTTTGCGCGATCCCCGGCTGGTTCGTAAATATGATCCTGGCGATCGGCCGCTTCTTTGCCCGCTGCGGTATCGCAATCAAAGACGAATTTGTAGACATCGGCACCACCTTTATCAAGGGTAACTGGGCTGTAAAGACCTCTTTCTTTATTTTTGGCTTTGGCAACCTGTTTTACGGACAGATCGCCCGCGGCCTGCTGTTCCTTTTGTTTGAGATCGTATTTATCGGTTATATGCTGGTTCCCAGCGGCGGTATTTACTGGCTGAGCAAGGGCAACTGGTTTCAAAATGGTGCAACGGTCGGTACCGTTCAGGGCGGCTTCACCTACGATCCCATTTTTGACACAGATGTCTGGGTCCCCGGTGATGACTCTGTCAAGGTTATGCTTTACGGCCTTTTGACCATCATCTTTATCTTTGCCTTTATTTACACCTGGCGTCTGCAGGTCAAGCAGTGCCGGATCTGTATGGATATCACCGCCCAGGGCAAGAAGATCAAGAGCAGCAAGGACGATCTGAAGTCTTTGGTGGACGATCAGTTCCATAAGACGCTGCTGGCGCTGCCTGTGATCGGCATCCTGCTGTTTACGGTGCTGCCCATCATCTATATGATCCTGGTAGCCTTCACCAGCTATGACGCTGCCCACGACGGCTACTCCAACCTGTTCAGCTGGGTAGGCCTTGATAACTTCAACGATTTGCTGGACTTCGGTAACGGCGGTCTGGGTCTTGCCTTTGGTGAGATCCTGAGTTGGACACTGATGTGGGCTTTCTTTGCTACCTTTACCAACTACTTCCTGGGTATGTTTGTCGCCATGATGATCAACAAGAAGGGAATCAAGCTGAAGAAGTTCTGGCGTACCGCGCTGGTTATGACCATCGCGATCCCGCAGTTTGTATCGCTGCTGTACGTTTCCAAGCTGTTCGATTCCTCTGGTATCATTGGCGAGCTGCTGGGTAAGATCCCCGCAATCAAGAATTATCTGAATACAAACCATTATTTCTCCTTGTGGGATTCTCCCGCGGTTGCAAGAGCGCTGGTCATCATTATAAACATCTGGGTCGGTATTCCGTATGTGATGCTGCAGGCTACCGGTATTCTGATGAATATCCCTGCCGATCTGTACGAATCCTCCCGCGTGGACGGTGCAAGCCCATTCCAGCAGTATGTTAAGATCACACTGCCGTATATGCTGTTTGTTACCGGTCCGTCGCTGCTTACCAGCTTTGTGAGCAACCTGAATAACTTTAACGTCATCTACCTGCTATCCGGCGGCAACCCGATCAATACCCAGATCGGCTCGGCCGGCGGCGTGTCGGTTGGCCATACGGATCTTCTGATCACCTGGCTGTATAAGATGGCGTTGGGCAGCGCCGAATCCAAATACTACACGGCATCCGTTATCGGTATTTTGATCTTCGTTGTCTGCGCTGTTCTGTCTTTGATCATCTACAATGTGATCCCGTCTACTAAGAACGAGGAGGATTTCCAGTGATGAAAACTGAAAATAAGATCAAGAAATCCGGCCTCGGCGCAAGAGCAAGCCGCCGCATCAGCAACACCATCATATACATTGTGCTGATCGCCATCACCCTGACTTGGCTGTTTCCTTTCTTCGGCATCCTGATGGAGTCGTTCAAGGTCAACGAAAAGGGTATGGACGGCGAGCTGTTCCCTGAGGTTTGGGGCTTTGACAACTACATCCGCCTGTTTAAGGAAACGGACTTCCTGAAGTGGTTTATTAACACTGCGCTGATGGGCATTGCCACGGCTGTTTTCCAGACCTTCTTCGTTCTGTCTATGAGTTATACCCTGTCCCGTTTGCGCTTCAAGGCAAGAAAACCTTTGATGAATCTGATGCTGATCCTGGGTATGTTCCCCGGATTCCTCACGATGATCCTCATCTACAAGGTGTTCTCCGAAGCCGGCCTGACTATGGAAATGGCGCCTGTTGGCCTTGTGATCGTCTACTGCGCCAGCTCCGGTATGGGCTACTACATTTCCAAGGGCTTCTTTGATACCATCCCCAAGACCCTGGATGAGGCCGCCCGTGTGGACGGTGCTACCCGTATGCAGGTGTTCTACAAGGTTATCATGCCCCTGTCCGGATCTATCGTTATCTATACGATCCTGATGGGCTTTATGGCTCCCTGGGGCGATTTTATGCTGGCAAGCTACATTATCCACGAGAATTCCGCCGGTATGAGCGTGGCCGTGGGTATGTTCGAGTGGCTTTCCAAGACGATGCTGAACACCAATTATACCATGTTCTGTGCCGCAGGCGTGATCGTAGCGATCCCTGTGACGGCAGTCTTCCTTGCTTTGCAGAAGTACTACGTCGAGGGTGTTACCGGCGGTGCAGTGAAAGGATAAGGATAGAGTATGGCAAATGTTAAATTAACTAATGTAAAAAAGATCTACGGTAAGGATACCGTAGCTGTCCAGGATTTTAACCTGGAGATTGCCGATATGGAATTTGTCGTTTTCGTTGGCCCGTCTGGCTGCGGTAAGTCCACCACTCTGCGTATGATCGCCGGTCTGGAGGACATTTCCGAGGGTACTGTGGAGATCGACGGTGTTGTAGTCAATGACCTGCAGCCTCGCGACCGTAATATTGCAATGGTCTTCCAGAACTATGCACTTTACCCCCACCTGACGGTGTTTGAGAATATGGCATTCCCCCTGCGGCTGAAGAAGATGCCTCAGGACGAGGTCTATAAGCGCGTCGTGAACGCAGCCGAGATCCTGGGCATTACCGAGTATCTGACCAGAAAGCCCCGTGCGCTTTCCGGCGGTCAGCGTCAGCGTGTGGCCATTGGCCGTGCTATGGTCCGTGACAGCAAGGTGTTCCTGATGGACGAACCCTTGTCCAATCTGGATGCCAAGCTGCGTAACCAGATGCGTGCTGAGATCATTCTGCTGCGCCAGAAGATCGACACTACCTTCATCTACGTTACCCACGATCAGACCGAAGCTATGACTCTGGGCGATCGCATCGTCATTATGAAGGACGGCTTTATTCAGCAGGTCGGCACTCCCACGGAAGTGTTCGATATGCCTGTTAACCTGTTCGTAGCTGAGTTTATCGGCGCGCCCAAGATGAATGCCTTCAAGACCAATCTGGTTTATGAAGATGGCAAGTACTATGTTACTCCCTACGGCGCAAAGATCGAGGTTACCGGCAAGAAGGCAGATATGCTCCGCGAGCGGAACATTACCTCCAGAGAGATCATTCTCGGTGTGCGGCCTGAGCACGTAAACCTGGCCGATAAGGCGGATGCCAGCGCAATTCCTTGCACCATTCGCGTCAACGAAATGATGGGCAGCGAGCTGCACCTGCACGTTGTGGAAGATAACGGCGACAAGCTGATCGTTCGTATTCCCACCGTTTCTCTGGAAGACGAGCAGCGCAAGGAAATGGTCTACGGAAGCACGATTTATATCACTTTCGAAGGCAAGGTTATGCACTTCTTTGATCCCGAAACTAACGAAAACCTGCTGACCTAATGAAAATTGAAAGCCCGGAGAGAAATCTCCGGGCTTCTTTTTTACATATCGAATGCTGGATTCATCGCGTAGACATTTTTCTGATTCAGCTTTTCCCGCAGCTGCTGCAGGCTCTCGCCGAAGCGCTGGAAGTGGACAACTTCGCGCTGGCGCAGGAACTTGATGACGTCGTTCACATCGGGATCGTCGGAAAGCCGCAGAATGTTATCATAGGTAACTCTGGCCTTCTGCTCAGCAGCCAGGTCCTCGGTCAGATCAGCGATGGGGTCGCCCTTGACCTGCATACTTGCAGCACTGTACGGGAAGCCGGATGCGGCTGTGGGGAAGACACCTACTGTGTGATCAACAAAATAGGGCGCCAGGGGGCTGTTTTCGATGTCCTTCTCTTTGAGATTTCGGGTCAGCTGATGGATGATGGCACCGATCATCTCCAGGTGGCCCAATTCTTCCACGCCTACGTCCGTCAGGAGGCCTTTTTGCTCGTCAAAGGGCATAGAATACCGCTGGGACAAATACCGCAGCGACGCGCCCAGCTCGCCGTCAGGGCCGCCGTACTGGCTGATGATAATGGACGCCAGTTTGGGATTGGGACGAGCGATCTTCACGGGGTATTGCAGTTTTTTGTTATAAAGAAACATAGCTTAGCCCTCCTTATTTGCTGCGTATTCCCAGGGCCACGGATCGTTAAGCCAGGTATACGTCTTATCATTGACGGGATTTACGTGTGTAAGGGGTCTGCACTCTTCGGAGAATTTTCTCATCATTTCGTGATACTTCTTTTGATAGGCGCGGTAGAGTGCCAATGCTTCGCTGTCGCAGGGATGGGTGTCCAGGTACAGTGCAAGTTCATTGACTGCAAAGCCGACGGCTTGCAGATCATTCTTGGGTGTGGGTGCTTTTTCCTTTGTGTTGACCATACCGTGAAACGGCAGGTCAAGACCGGGGTAGAGAGTACCTCTGATTAGTGCCTTTCGGGCCTCATAGCGCTGCGGATCGTCCGCCTGAAAGGGGACGTAGGGATTTGCCAGCGGTGCTTTTGCCGGCAAATAGCCCATTTTGCAGCTTGCTTGCTCAGATTTGCGATAGTCCAATGTGATTCCTCCAATCGGAATATATTCAGAACAGTCGTTCCAAAGCATACTATGCCGAAATTCGCCGTTTCGTTCAAAAGGCGGCCTCCGGTGCATAGAATGCTGTGAGGTGTTGTCCGTGAAGAGGTATCATTGGGTCGGCTTTTTGCCGTTTTATCTATTGACAGTTATTATGTTTATTGGCATTGCGATGTGGGGAAGCACAGCGACGACCACCATCGCCCAAAATCGCCCAGTTGAGCGGGAGAATATCATTGTTATCGACGCCGGACACGGCGGAATCGACGGCGGCGCAACCTCTTGCGGCGGCGTGCTGGAAAGCAAGCTGAATTTGGATATCGCGTTGCGATTGGAAGCTGTGATGCAGCTGCTGGGGTTCGATACTGTGATGATCCGCACAACGGATACATCCATATATACTGAAGGAAATACCATCGCCTCCCAAAAGGTGTCTGACCTGAAAGAGCGGGTGCGGATCGTCAACGAAACACCCAATGCGCTTCTTATCAGCATTCATCAGAATACCTTTCCTGACGGGCGTTATTCCGGCGCGCAGGTGTTCTACGGCGGCGCGGAAGAGAGCAGGGGATTGGCCCAGCTTTTGCAGACAAATTTCAATCAGACGCTGTGCAAAGGCAGCAACCGCAAGAGCAAAAAGGCTGATGGGGTATACTTGATGCAGAATATTGATTGCACCGGTGTTCTCTTGGAATGCGGCTTTATCTCCAACCCGGAGGAGGAAGCAAAGCTGCGAAGTGAGGAATATCAAATTAAGCTATGCTGTGTCATCGCATCTACCGTCAGCACATTTACCCAATCCCAAAACCGAGGTTGACAGAAAGGGAAAAATGTGTTATTTTATCTTGGAAATACGGTGATGGGGAGTTTCCGCCCTTGATACTGCTCAGAGAGTTCCCGGTTGGTGCGAGGGAATGCAGTTGTGCGCGGATTGTCGCCCCGGAGTTTGCTTTCTGAAAGGTTAGTAGGAAAGTGCGGGTCAGCCCGTTACAGCTTTTGAGTGTCCGGAATTTCCGGAAATTCAGGTGGTACCGCGGAAATTCGTAACTTTTCGCCCTGAGTCGTTTGACTCGGGGCGTTTTTTGTTTGCAAAGGAGTGTTTATTATGGCACGAGAACTGCCCAAGGTGTATGATCCTCAGCAGGTTGAATCGAAAATCTACAAGATGTGGGAGGATAACGGTTACTTCCACGCACAAAAGGACAGCGGCAAGAAGCCATTTACTATCGTAATGCCGCCCCCCAATGTTACCGGTCAGCTGCATATGGGCCACGCAATGGACGCAACATTGCAGGATACTCTGATCCGTTTCAAGCGGATGCAGGGCTACAATGCACTGTGGGTCCCCGGCACGGACCACGCCGGTATTGCCACCCAGATCAAGGTTGAGGAAGAACTGCGTACCAAGGAGGGCCTGAGCCGCCACGATCTGGGCCGTGAGAAGTTCCTGGAGCGTGTCTGGGACTGGAAGCATAAGTATGGCAACCGTATCGTCGAGCAGCAGAAGAAGCTGGGTGCGTCCTGCGACTGGGATCGTGCCAGATTTACGATGGACGAAGGCTGCTCCAAGGCTGTGCGCGAAGTGTTCGTTTCGCTTTATGAAAAGGGCCTCATTTATAAGGGCAGCCGCATCGTTAACTGGTGTCCCCACTGCGTTACCGCGCTGTCTGACGCTGAGGTCGAGTATGTGGACAAGCCCGGCAATCTGTGGCATCTGAAGTACCCCATTGTGGGCGAAGAGGGCCGCTATGTGGTGGTGGCTACCACCCGTCCCGAAACGATGCTGGGCGACTCCGGTGTTGCTGTTAATCCCAATGACGAGCGCTATCAGGACATTATCGGCAAGAAGTGCTTGCTGCCGCTGATGGACCGGGAGATCCCCATCGTTGCAGACGATTATGTGGATCTGGAATTCGGCACGGGCTGTGTCAAGATGACCCCTGCCCACGACCCCAATGACTTTGAGGTCGGCCTGCGCCACAACTTAGAGACCATCCGCGTTCTGGATGACAACGGCAAGATCAACGATCTGGGCGGCAAGTACTGCGGTATGGACCGCTATGATGCCAGAAAGGCCATCATTGCTGATCTGGATGCGCTGGGCCTGCTGGAAAAGATTGAGGAGCATCAGCATAACGTTGGCACTTGCTACCGCTGCGGCAACGATGTTGAACCCATCGTTTCTGCCCAGTGGTTTGTGAAGATGGAGCCTCTGGCACGAGAAGCCATCCGCTGCGTCAAGGACGGCGAGACCAAGTTCGTTCCCGAGCGCTTTACCAAGAACTATATGAACTGGATGGAGAATCTCCACGACTGGTGCATCTCCCGTCAGCTGTGGTGGGGTCACCAGATTCCTGTTTGGTACTGCGCTGAGTGCGGCCATATGACCTGCACCCGGGAAGATCCCTGCGCCTGTGAAAAGTGCGGCAGCACCAACATCGAGCGGGATCCCGACGTGCTGGACACCTGGTTCAGCTCTGCGCTGTGGCCCTTCTCCACGCTGGGTTGGCCGGAAAAGGCGGAAGATTTGGACTATTTCTATCCCACCGATGTGCTGGTTACCGGCTATGATATCATCACATTCTGGGTCTCCCGTATGATCGTTTCCGGTATGGAGCATATGAATAAAGCGCCGTTCCACACCGTTCTGATCCACGGCCTGGTCCGGGATAACCAGGGCCGAAAGATGTCCAAGAGCCTGGGCAACGGCATTGATCCGCTGGAGATGATCGACAAGTACGGCTGCGACGCGCTGCGTATGAATATGGTTACCGGCAATTCCCCGGGAAATGATATGCGTTTCTACGTGGAGCGCTGCGAGGCGATGCGTAACTTCGCCAACAAGCTGTGGAACGCCAGCCGCTATGTTATGATGAACCTGGCTGACGATGCCAAGAATGAGCTGCCTGCCGCCGACAAGCTGGAGATCGCCGACAAGTGGGTGCTGTCCAAGCTGAATGTGCTGATCGCTGAGGTTACCGAGAATCTGGAGAAGTACGAGCTTGGTGTTGCCATTTCCAAGATCTACGACTTTATCTGGGACACCTACTGCGACTGGTATATCGAGCTGACCAAGGCAAGACTGTATTCTGAGGACGAGAGCCGTAAGCAGACTGCGATTGCGGTGCTGGTGTATGTTCTGGATCAGGTGCTGCGGCTGCTGCATCCGTTTATGCCGTTCATCACCGAGGAGATCTGGCAGAGCCTGCCCTACGAGGGCGAGGCGCTGATCGTGGCAAGCTGGCCCACCTACAGCGAGAATCTGGCGTTTAAGGAAGAGGAAGCGCTGATGGAGTCTGTTATGAACGCCATCCGTGCCATCCGTAACCGCCGCAGCGAGATGAATGTTCCCCCCAGTAAGAAGGCTGCGCTGTTCGTTCTGACCTCCAAGCCCCAGATCTTTACTGAGGGCGAGGGCTTCATCCAGAGACTGGCTTATGCCGATCAGATGACGCTGCTGGAGAAAGAGCCTGAAAACCTGGACGGTATGGTCTGCTGCACCACCGCAGATGCCAAGCTGTATATCCCGATGGGACAGCTGGTGGATGTGGCGAAGGAGTTGGAGCGCATCGCCAAGGAGCTGGAGGCTCAGAGAAAGTTCCTGGCCGGTCTGGAAGCCAAGCTTTCCAACGAGAACTTTGTCTCCCGCGCCCCGGAAGCTGTTGTCAACGCCGAGCGGGAAAAGGCCAAGAAGACCAAGGATCTGATCGCCCAGCTGGAAGAAAGCGAAGCGGCAATGAAGAAGCTGTAAAAGGCAAAATATTAGGGACTGCTGAATTTCAGCAGTCCCTTTTTTTATTTGATTCTATTTTAAGGCAACTGTTCGATATAGTCGCCCTCTATTGCCGGAACATAATAGGTTGAATAGATCTTGATGTTTTGGTCAGATTGCTCTGTAAGTTCTATATTGGGAATTTCTACATAAAAGCGGTAGCAGGGAATGAAATAGTCATCAAATACGGAATTTCGATATACAAGTTCCACTTTGCGGATATATTCCTTTCCGGGAAATGCATCGCCGCAATTGGTTGCATATTGACCATCAAGCAACAAATTCTGCGCTTCGGATACGCTGATGACGGGACAATCTGCTACTTTATGGGATAAGTCTATTTGCTCAATGATGACGGTAGACAATCCTTCATCGCTGCACCAGAATTTGATGAAGCGGAAGTTATAATTGGTGATTTCCTCTGTAAGGTTGTCACTGCCATTATAGAAATAGACTTGGTAGTTTGGCTCACCAAAGAAGTTGTAGTGACCCTCAATGCTGATCTGCGGATCGTCCATACAGAGCAGTTCACTATGTTCAAATTTCAAATACTCAGCGATGGCAAGTGCTTCGTCATAGGACATATTGTACGAGGGATTGTATTCTTGGGGCAGGGAAATTGCAGGCTCAAAATCAATTCTAGCGGACATTATTTGGTCGACCTTAATTTGTACCCCATCTGCTTCAATGATCACCATGGTCGGCCCTGTGCTATCCTCAGGGACGGGGTCTCCTCGATAATTTCTGTATTCCATAGTTGGAGATTCGAGCCCAAGTCTTTCGGCAACATCCAATGCGAAAGCTTTTAGCTCAGCGATATCTGCGCCCCAGGCTTCGCCGGCTCCGTTGGATGAAAGCGGGTTGTCATAGATGGGAAGGGATACTAATTCAGCGGTATCGTACCATGGATTTGCGTTGGTGATCTGTGAGATGTCGTATGCGCTGTATCCTCCACCGCCGGCACCACCGTGATTGTTCGTGTGGGTACCCGTCGGTTGCGTGGGATCCAGCTGGGGAATTTCCTGCCGTGGTAGATTGAAAAATACGGCAATCAGGATTGCAATGCAGGCGGCAACAGCGCCCAGCTTCAGCCTAATGTTCACTGAACGCACCGGCGGTTTATCTGCAGCTTCTATATATTTGGGGTCGATAAGACCCATTTTTTCTAAAAATTCATAACCTCTCATAATGTGTAGCCCTCCTTGATCAGCTGCTGACGCAGCTTGTTGCGGCAGCGGAAGAGGAGGACCTTTACTTTGCTTTCCGATAAGGCAAAGCGCTTGCAAATTTCTTCTATGGAGTCTAAGTACCAGTACCGACGGATAAAGATATTCCGCTTTTCTGCATCCAGACGGCTGAGAAAACTATTGATCGCATCCTTTAGCACAATGTCGTCCACACTGCATTCATAGTCATTGGGAGCAGGAATGCAAGCTTCCATTTCAGCGCTTAGCTCTACAATATGGGCACTGCGCTTCAGCCGGTCACGATGGCGGCAGAAATTAAGCGATATGTGCCGGATGATCCGGGCTAGAAATGCGTATAGATAGTTCCTGGGCTCGTGGGGCGGAATGGAATTCCACGCCTGTATGTAGGTGTCATTTTCGCATTCTTCGGCGGTTGGATAGTCCGCAACGATCCGGTACGACAGTGTGCGAAGACGGCTGCCGTATTTATCGGCCGTATGACTTAGTGCTGATTCGTCACGCTGTAAATACAGATCAACGATACGACTGTCATCCATAGCTGCTTCTCCTTTCTGTGCAAAATGGAAGGCCTTCACCTCAATAAGCACCGTTTATAGCGCCGGGGTTACACATTACAAGAAAATTATAGCAAAAATTCATTACCCTTTCAATTATGACAGCAAATTCATTTTCCCCTGATTATACTTGTGATTGAAAGCATAAATTATGAAATTCAGCAGGAGGTATACAAATGCAATTTACCAGTTTTCTGGAAAACGGTCATCTCACCGTGGCGCTGACCGGTGAGATCGACCATCACTGTGCCAAAAATTATATCCAGTCCATCGCCGGCAAGATCGAAGCCTATACGCCGGATGTATGTATTCTGGATTTTCAGGATGTGACTTTTGTGGATTCTTCCGGGATCGCCGTGGTGATCAATGCGCTGCGCAGTATGTCCCAGATCGAGGGCAAGCTGGTATTGACCGGGATCTGCGCCCAGCCAATGCGCGTCTTCCGGGCATCCGGAATTGATAAATTAGTGGAAATTAAGGAGGCAGTAAGATGAAATTCAACAACTTTATGATCTTGGAATTCCCAAGCAAATCCAGCAACGAGGCGTTCGCACGGTCTGCCGTTGCCTGCTTTGCCGCACAGATGGACCCGACGCTGGAGGAGCTGGGGGACATCCGCACAGCGGTTTCTGAGGCTGTAACCAACTGCATCGTCCACGCTTATCCCAATGAACTCGGCATTATTACGGTGCGCTGCCGGATATTGAAGGACAATATTCTGGATATCGTGGTCAAGGACAAGGGCGTCGGAATTGCCGATATCGAGCAGGCGAAGCGGCCTATGTTCACCACCGGCGGCTCAGACCGCAGCGGAATGGGCTTTACCATTATGGAAAGCTTTATGACCTCCTTTGAGCTGAGCTCTGAGCCGGGGAAGGGAACGACGGTACATATGCGCCGTAGACTTCAGCGAAGAAAATGACCGATCAGAAGGAAATGATCCGCCGTGCGCAGACGGGGGACAAGCAGGCAGCAGAGCAGCTGATTACGGAAAATGCCGGTCTCATATGGTCTGTGGCGAAGCGGTTTATCGGCCGCGGTGCGGATACGGAGGATCTGTATCAGCTGGGGTGTCTCGGTTTTCTGAAAGCGGTGGATGGCTTTGACCTGGAGTACGGAACGCAGTTTTCCACCTATGCTGTACCCAAAATCTCCGGGGAGATACGGCGCTTTTTGCGCGATGACGGGGCAGTTAAGGTCTCCCGTTCCATCAAGGAACAGGCGGCGACCATCAAAACTGCGCGGGGACAACTCACATCGTCCCTGGGCCGCGAGCCAACCATCGCCGAGATATCGCAGCACACGGGCTTTTCTCCGGAAGAGATCGCCCTTGCGGAAACTGCCACAGCGGCAACAGAGTCCATCCAAAAGGAGTCCGGCGAGGATGGCTTTACCCTTGAAAATGTGCTGACAGATACGGAATCTGAAGAAAAGCTGGTGGAGAAGATCTCCCTGCGGCAGGCCATCGAGAAGCTGCCGGAACAGGAGAAAATGGTGGTTATGCTGCGCTATTTCCACGGCCTGACCCAGGAACGGGTAGCCCGGGTCATCAGCGTCAGCCAGGTGCAGGTGTCCCGTATCGAAAAGAAGGCTCTTGGCAATCTAAAAAAACTGCTTCTGTGAATATTTCTACTTTACCTTTGCTTAAATATGCTGTAAAATAGATGCATCACTATGAGCAGGTGTAGATATGACAGAAAGCTACGAAAAAAGATTTATAACGGCGCGGCGTAAATACATCGCCGGCCAGTTTTCAAAACTAAACAATATGCAGCAAGAGGCCGTCCTGACTACGGATGGGCCTCTGCTGTTGCTTGCGGGCGCTGGCAGCGGAAAGACCACCGTGCTGATCAACCGGATCGCTAATCTGATGCGCTTTGGCTGCGCCAGCGACAGTAACTTTGTGCCCGATACGGTTACCGAAGCGGATGTGGAGTTTTTGGAGAATTTCCCCGCTGACCCCACGGAGTTTGACAGAGATCGTGCAGATCTTCTGTGTGCGTTAGAGCCGGCCTTGCCCTGGAGCATCATCGCCATTACCTTTACCAATAAGGCTGCCAACGAATTGAAGGATCGGCTGTCCAATATGCTGGGCCCCCAGGCGCAGGACATATGGGCAATGACATTCCACAGCGCTTGCTGCCGCATTCTGCGTAAGGATATCGACCGGCTGGGGTACGACCGCAGCTTTACCATCTATGACACCGCGGATTCTGAGCGCATTATGAAGGATGTTATCCGGGATATGGGCCTGGATGACAAGACATTTCCGCCCAAGTATGTGCTGAATATCATCAGCAAGGAAAAGGACAAGATGGTCTCGCCGGATGCGCTTTTAGAGCGGGCGGAGGGTCAGAAAGATCAGAAATTCCTGCATATAGCACAGGCTTACAAGAAGTACCAGGTCCGCTTAAAGGACAATAATGCGGTGGATTTCGACGATATCATCGCGCTGACCGTGCGGCTGCTGCAGGAACACGAGGACGTGCGCAAATACTATCAGAAGAAGTTCCGCTATGTGCTGGTGGACGAGTACCAGGACACCAACCATCTGCAGTATTTACTTACCAGTCTCTTAGCCGGCGGCTATGAGAATATCTGTGTTGTTGGCGATGATGACCAGAGTATCTACCGCTTCCGCGGTGCCACCATTGCCAACATCTTGGACTTTGAAAAGCAGTACCGCGGCGCCCGGACCATCCGTCTGGAGCAGAATTACCGCTCCACCCAGGCTATCCTTAACGCCGCCAATGCGGTGATCGCCCACAATCTGGGTCGAAAAGGTAAACGGCTGTGGACAGCCAACGGCGCAGGCTCGCCCATCACTGTCTACGAGGCAGGGGATGAGGGCCTGGAGGCCAATTTTGTCGCGGGACAGATCTTCGCCGGCTCAAAGGGTAAGAATTTTAAGGACTATGCGATTTTATACCGCACAAATGCCCAATCCAACGCCTTGGAATATGCGATGAAGCGCAACGGTATTCCGTACCGCATCATCGGCGGCACGCGGTTCTTTGACCGCGCAGAAATCAAGGATATGCTGTCGTATTTGTGCGTCATCCACAATCGCGCAGACGATCTGCGGCTAAAGCGCATCGTCAACAATCCGCCCAGAGGTCTCGGCGCGAAAGCCATCGAGACTGCTGAGCGGATGGCAGCGGCAGAGCAAGTGCCGCTTTACAATGTGCTGTGCGATCCGTATTCCTATGCATCACTGGAAAAGCCTGCCCAGAAAATGCTGCAGTTTGTCAGCATCATTGAGGGCTTGCAGGAGCTGCTGGATAATGGGATGCCCCTGCCGGATTTTTACGAGGAACTGATGATCCGCACCGGCTATGCAGATATGCTGCAGGCCAAGGATACGGAAGAAAACCGTACCCGTTTGGAGAATATCCACGAACTGAAATCCAGCATTTTGACCTATGTGGAAAACGCGGAAACGCCCACTTTGTCAGGCTTTTTGGAAGAAATTTCGCTGTACACGGATATTGAGGAATACAACGAGAGCGACGATGCTGTGGTGATGATGACGATGCACTCCAGCAAGGGTTTGGAGTTCCCGCACGTATTCCTGGTGGGCTTCGAGGACGGCTTGTTCCCCGGTAGCCGCAGCATCGGCGATCAGGAGGAAATGGAAGAGGAACGGCGGCTTTGCTATGTGGCCATCACCCGCGCAAAGCAGACGCTGACCATTTGCCATGCGAGAAAGAGAATGCTTTACGGACGCACTGCTGCCGGCATCCCGTCCCGTTTTCTGCAGGAGCTGCCGGAAGCGGATATCGTCCGTAAGTGCGAAGAAGCGGCAATAACAGGCTATTTTGACAGTAGATATTGGTCCAATTACGGCTACACACGCCCGGCAGCGAAGCCCAGCTATAAACCTGCGGCTGCCGCTTCAGCGTCCACGAAATCGCCTGTGTTGGAGCTGAACAAGGGCGATATGGTGCAGCATACTGCTTTTGGCAAGGGTATGGTGCTGTCTGTGATGAAGATGGGCGGCGATGCGCTGCTTGAAATTGCATTTGACCAGATCGGCACGAAGAAGCTGATGGCGAAGACCGCATCTGCTCATATGAAAAAGCTGTAATTATTGGACTTTTTTCGCATAAAATCACCTGGGGAGGTGGTTTTGTGCGTGATCGTCTTCGCAAAGGATTTCGGTTTTTCTGCCTGATGGTGGTGATCGCGGTGGTGCTGTTTACGCTGTTTCGCATCCGGTATCGGGATGTGATCCGCACCCTTTCCCAGACCCAGGTGCGCAACTCCACATCAGATCTAATTAATAAAGCCATCGACCGCCAGATCGAGACCGGGAACATTCTGTATGAACGGATCGTGTATTTCGAGAAGGATCTGGATGGGCGGATCACCGCCCTGAAGACCAATATGAGCGAGGTCAACCGGCTGAAAACCGACATTTTGAGCATCATAAATGACGAGATCCTGGCGCTGGATACCAGCGATCTCGGCATTCCGCTGGGCAGCCTGATATTGCCGGAATTTCTCTCCGGCAGAGGGCCGACCATTCCGGTGCGGATCTTGTCGATCCGCAATTCTGACGCGACTTTTCACAGTAAATTTACCGAAGCTGGCATCAACCAGACCTTGCAGCAGCTGACAATGGATGTCAGCGTGGATGTTGCGATCCTGGTGCTGGGCGGTACGGATATTTTTACAGTTTCCAGCCAGGTGGTGGTGGCAGAGACCATCATCGTCGGGCAGGTGCCGGATACTTTTTTACAAACGGGAGGATCTTATGGAGATTAAAAAGAGAATAGATGAGCTGACGAAGATCCTGGATGAAGCAAATTACCGCTATTACGTGATGGATGATCCCGTAATGCTGGATTTTGAATACGACCATCTGCTGCGGGAGCTGGAGGATCTGGAGAAGGCACACCCGGAGCTGGCCCAGCCCAATTCTCCCACGCAGCGTGTGGGCGGCGAGGCGCTGAGCAAATTTGAAAAACATACCCACAGCGTGCCGCTGATGAGCCTGCAGGACGTATTCTCTACAGACGAATTGCGGGAATTTCTGACGAAAACGCTGGATTGTTATCCGGAGACCTGTTTTTCTGTCGAACCGAAGATAGACGGCCTTTCCGTGGCGCTGGAATATGAAAACGGCCGGTTTGTCCGGGGTGCGACCCGGGGCGACGGCAATGTGGGTGAGGATGTAACGGAGAATTTGAAGACCATCCGCTCCATTCCTATGACGCTGGAGGGCGCGCCGGAACGGCTGATCGTCCGGGGTGAGGTATTTATGCCAAAGAAAAGCTTTGCCGCACTGAACGAGCAGCAGGAGCGCGACGGAAAGGCTCTGTTTGCCAACCCCCGGAACGCGGCTGCAGGCTCTTTGCGCCAGCTTGATCCTAAGATCGCCGCAAGCCGGATGCTGGATATTTACATCTTCAACGTCCAGCTGGCAGAGGGCGTGGAATTTGCAAGCCATCGGGAATCCCTGGAATTTCTGCAGAAACTGAAATTCAAGGTGATACCCTTTGCGGTACTGAGCAGCGCCGATGCCATCGTGGATCACGTTCTGGCGATCAACGAAAACCGGGAAAGCCTGACCTGCGATATTGACGGCGCCGTTATTAAGGTGGATGATGTTATCCAGCGCCAGAAGATGGGCACGACAGCCAAATTCCCGAAATGGGCCGTTGCCTACAAGTACCCGCCGGAGATCAAACCTACGGTGGTAGAGGATATCATCGTGCAGGTGGGCAGAACCGGCGTACTGACGCCGAAGGCTGTGGTGCGGCCGGTGCGTCTTGCCGGCACGACGGTTACCAACGCAACGCTCCACAACCAGGACTTTATCTCTGATCGGGATATCCGCATCGGCGATACTGTCCAGATCCGCAAGGCCGGTGAGATCATCCCGGAGATCCTGGAGGTGGATTTTACCAAGCGACCTGAGGGAACAGTTCCTTATTTTCTGCCCTGCAGCTGTCCCGTGTGCGGTGCGCCGACCCAAAAGGATGAGGATGGTGCGTTTATGCGCTGCACCGGCGCGGAATGTCCTGCGCAGCTGAGCCGGAATATCGCGCATTTTGTCAGCCGGGATGCCATGGATATCGAAGGCCTGGGCAGCTCCATTGTGGATGCGCTGATCGAAAAGGGCTTTATCAAGTCCCCGGCAGATATCTACTATCTGACTTTGGAGCAAATGAAGAGCCTTTGGCAAAAGGGTGAAATTGCGGCGAAAAAGCTTCTGGCTGCCATTGAAGAAAGCAAGGACCGGGACGTGAGCCGTCTGATCTATGCCCTGGGAATCCGCCAAGTTGGTGCAAAGACCGGCAAGGTGCTGGCAACCCAGTTTGGCAATCTGGATGCGCTGATGAATGCAACGCTGGAGGAGCTCACCGAAGTGCCCGATGTGGGCGCGGTTACAGCAAAGAATATTTGCGATTGGTTTGGCCAGACTCAGTCCCGGCATATGGTTGAGCGGCTTCGGGAAGCCGGCGTGAATTTTGAGAGCAAGCGGGCGCTGACCGATACCCGGTTTGCGGGTATGACGTTTGTGCTTACCGGCGCGCTGACCCAGTTCACCCGGGACGAAGCTACGGAGAAAATTGAGCTGTTTGGCGGCAAAGTCTCCGGCTCTGTGTCGAAAAAGACCACCTATGTGGTGGTGGGCGAAAACGCCGGCTCAAAGGAGCGCAAGGCCAGAGAACTGGAAATTCCAATCCTTACGGAAGAACAACTGCTTGAAATGATGCAGTAGGGGAGAGAAATATGGATAAAAAGCTGGGCTTTGGCTTGATGCGCCTGCCGCTGACTGACCCCAATAACAACGGCAGTATTGATATTGAGCAGCTGAAAGAAATGGTGGATGTATATCTTCAGCGGGGCTTTACCTACTTTGATACCGCCTGGATGTACTGCGACGGGCAAAGTGAATGCGCCGTCAATGAGGTGCTGACGAAGCGCTATCCCAGAGATGCCTTTACGGTTACCTCCAAGCTGCCCAACGGGCCGCTGAATTCGCTGGAAGACCGGGACAAGATCTTTAATGAACAGCTGCGCAAGACCGGTCTTGAATACTTCGATTACTATCTGCTTCACGCCATCGGGCCGCAGAATATCGACAGATTTCTGCAATTCGATTGCTTCACCTGGCTGATGGAGAAGAAGGCCCAGGGTCTGGCGAAGAAGATTGGCTTTTCATTCCACGGCAGCCCCGAATTGCTGGAAGATTTGCTGAGCAAATATACACAACTGGACGTGGTGCAGCTGCAGATCAATTATCTGGACTGGGAAAATGAGAAGGTACGCGCCCGGGAGTGCCACGAGATCGCTGTACGCCACGGTAAGTCCATTATCATTATGGAGCCTGTACGCGGCGGCGCGCTGGCGGACGTGCCTCCCAATGTACAAATGATGTTCAGGAATGCAGACCCTCAGCGCTCTGTTGCTTCCTGGGCGATCCGCTTTGCAGCCAGCCTTGAAAATGTGATGATGGTTCTGAGCGGTATGAGCAATTTGGAGCAGGTGCTGGATAATACAGACTATATGCGCTCTTTCCAGCCTCTGACGGCGGATGAAATGCAGATGGCGCTTTTTGCAGGAAAAATCATTGGCGGACAGGCGGAGATCGCCTGCACCGGCTGCGCCTATTGCATAGAACGCTGCCCGAAGAATATCGCGATTGCGCAGTATTTTTCTGCCTTTAACAAGAATGACAAGGCGCAATATGAGGCGCTGATCCAAAGTTTTGGCAAGGCATCAGACTGTATCGGCTGCGGCCAATGCGAAAAGGCTTGTCCCCAGCAGCTTCCCATTCGCGGTCATTTGAAATCCGTTGCTGAGCGATTTGAAGATTAAGTACATAAAAATCCCTCCGGAACACCGGAGGGATTTTTTACAGCACAAAATCTGCTTCGTCGTATTTTTCAAAGTCAAGTGCCTTGGCCTTCAGAGGGATGCGCTTGGTGGGGTCGTAGCGGAATTTGCGGCAGCTTTCACAGGTAACAACGCCTTTCTTTGCGCAAAGCACCTGCTCGCCATCCAGCTTTGTGCTATATGCGCAATAGTCGCAGGAACGCTGGATTTTCTTCTTGAACAGCATAAATATCCCTCCTTACGGGGGTATTATACACCAACCGGCAGGGAAATGCTACTCCTTTTTTGATTTTTACGCAGAAATTTGGGAATCACGAGGATGGCTGCGAGAATTGCCGGCCATAGGATCACCGGCAACCGCATTCGCTCAGCTTGCGGAAACAGTGCAAACTGCATAACTGCTGCCAGCACGACGCTAAATAAAACCTGTAAAAGCTTGCCCCAGAAGTATTTTTTTAGGGGAAGCCCGTCAGTAACGGATGCGGTCTGCATCAAAACGCACAGCCCACCAAAGGCAAGAAGACCGGCACTGATGATAAAGCGAAGACCGTCGCCGCTGATCCTGGACAGTTCACAGCAGCCGTTGGAGAGTTCAAGAATTCCTGTGATCGCCACCTGCGCCGGGGTTGGAAGCAGCCAGAGGATCCACCGGTCCAGGAACGAAAGAATAACGCGAAACGAAACGATCCAGCCGCATACGCTGGCCATAATTCGCAGGCTTTGCTGCAAGGCGGCTGAAAGTGTTATTGGCGTTCCTGGATGCAGGACGGCAGCGTCCCCGGATCTTCCGGGCAGTACAATCGCCACCAGAATCGCAGATGCGATATGGATACCCCAGAGCGCCCAGGGGGCGTAAGGGTTGGGGAAACTTCCCGCCACGATGCCAAAGAGAAACGAAGGTCCGGCCAGGTTGCAAAACGCGATCATCCGCTGGGCATCGAATTTTCGCAGCGTACCATCCCGACAGGACTGCGCCACGCATTGTGCGCCGGCAGGATAGCCTCCCAGCATTCCCACCAAAAGGAGCGATTCTGAACCCCGTGGCACACCGCAAAGCCGGCCCAAGGGCCGTAAAAGCGGGATGCTTTCCCCGGTAAGCGCAGAGGTCAGCAATATTGACAGCACAAAAAAGGGCAGCAGCGACGGTATCACCGTACGAATGCAAAGCTCCAGCCCTTCAGATGCGCCAAGAAGCGCTGTTTTTGTGTCCAGTATCAGCATAAGCAGTCCAAATGCAGCAAAAATGCTTGTCCGTAACTTCCTCGTCATAACGTATCACCTCAGAAGAATCTATGCAATCGCAGACAAGTCCATTCATATACTTTCTCAAAGGAGGATGGACTATGGATAAGCATTTTATGGAGCGCATTGCGATGGCGACAGATCTTGGTGATGAGCCGATTCCCGGATTGCCGCTGGTGGAGATCGCAGGAGATCGCCGTGTGCTGATCGAGCATCATTGCGGTGTAACGCAGTACGGCAGATGCCGGATCAGCGTCAAGGTAAAATACGGCTCGGTGGTGATCATTGGAACGCAGCTGGAGCTGACACGAATGACCGGTCATCAGCTGATCGTTACCGGCAGGATCGAATGTGTACAGCTGGAAAGGAGCGGCCGGTAATGGACTTGTGGAGATCCTTAAACGGTATGGTGCAAATGGAGCTGACCAGCGCCGATCCGGCAGCTGCCATTTCGCAGGTAAATTGGGCTGGGATCACAGTTTACGATGCACGCCGGGAAGATGACGATATCATTACCCGTTTTTACGTCAAACGGCAGGATGTGAAGAAATTGACGGCACTGGCCCAAAAACGGGGCTATGATCTGAGCGTTTCCCGCCGCCGGGGCATATACTGGATCGGTAAGCGACTTTTTCACCGACCAATTTTGACCATTGGGATATCGCTGCTTCTGTTGATCGCAATGTATTTACCCACCCGGGTATTTTTCTTCGAGATTGAGGGGAACACAACGATCCCAACCCGATTAATCCTGGAGAAATGCCAGCAATGCGGCATTTCCTTTGGTATATCCCGGCGGGAGGTCAGAAGCGAAAAGATGAAAAACGCCCTTTTGCAGGCTATCCCGGAGCTGCAATGGGCGGGGATCAACACCTCCGGCTGTACAGCTGTCATTACCGTCCGGGAACGGACACCTGCTCAGCTGCCACAACCCGACAACGGCGTCAGCAGTATTGTTGCAACGCGGGACGGTGTGATTACCGAATGCACCGTTACCCGGGGCAATCCCGTGTGCAAGGTGGGTCAGGCGGTGAAGGCAGGGGAGGTGCTGATCTCCGGCTATACGGACTGTGGCATCGCCATCCAGGCGACCCAGGCCCGGGGAGAGGTGTATGCCGCAACAAACCGTAATTTGACGGCGGTAACACCACTTCAATGGCAAGTTCAGCAGACAAAAACGGCTGCACAGAAAAAATATTCCGTAATAATCGGAAAAAAACGGATAAATTTCTACAAAGGTAGTGGAATTTCACCTACCACTTGTGATAAAATGTACGAGGAAAGCTATGTAACGCTGCCGGGCGGTTTTCAGCTGCCGATTATCATCGTGACAGAAACCATTGTCTGCTATGATGAAGCCGGTGTTACATTGCCTGAGCCCAGTCTGTCGAATTTTGCACAGCGGTATCTGCAGGAACAGATGGTTGCCGGCACAGTCGTTTCCCGTTTGGAGAACGGAGCGACAGAGGACGGTGTATACAGATTCCAGGGAAATTATGCCTGCACCGAGATGATCGGGCAGGTGCGAAGTGAGGAGACCATAAAACCTTATGAGTAATATGATAGAACGGATCGTGAATGCAGAGCGGGTGGAAGACTTGATCACTGTATTCGGATCTTTTGATGAGAATATCAAGCGGATCGAGGAGGCCCTGGGCGTTACCATCGTCAACCGGGGAACGGAGCTGAAGGTCAGCGGCGATGCAGAAGCTGCAGATAAGGCCGCCCGTACACTGGAGGGACTTTTATCCCTTGCCGCCAAGGGAGAAACGATTGATGAGCAGCGTGTGCGCTACCTGATCACGCTGGTGCAGGAGGGCAACGATGCCCTGGTTGCCAAGATGGCCAAGGATGTGGTCTGCATCACCGCCAAGGGCAAGCCCATCAAGGCCAAGACCGTTGGCCAGCAGGACTATATGAAAGCCATCCAGAATAATACCGTTACCATCGGTGTCGGCCCTGCCGGTACGGGCAAGACCTATCTTGCCGTTGCGGCGGCAGTTGCAGCATTCCGGGAGCGGACGGTAAATCGCATTATACTGACACGCCCGGCGGTGGAAGCCGGTGAGCGGCTGGGTTTTCTGCCCGGCGATCTGCAGAACAAGGTCGATCCCTATCTGCGTCCGCTGTATGACGCACTCTACGATATGCTGGGCGCTGAAACGTTCCAAAAGTATCAGGAGCGGGGCTCTATCGAAGTTGCACCTCTTGCCTATATGAGAGGCCGCACGCTGGACGACAGCTTCATCATTCTGGACGAAGCGCAGAATACCACCCGGGAGCAGATGAAGATGTTCCTGACCCGTCTGGGCTTCGGCTCAAAGATCGTCATCACCGGCGACGTAACCCAGATCGACCTGCCGGACGATAAGATTTCCGGACTTAAGGACGCTGTCCGTGTCCTTGAAAGTGTCAAGGATATTGCCATTTGCAGGCTTACCTCTGCTGACGTCGTTCGCCACGCGCTGGTGCAGCAGATTATCAACGCCTACGAAAAGGCGGAAAAGAAGAAAGAAGAGCAAAAGAGCTACCAAAGGAAGAAATAATATGCATACAAAGATCAACATTACCTTCGATATTTTCACGCTTAAGCAGCCGATTGTTGCCGCCGTGATCAAAAAGTGCATCGAGACCACCTTGGTGGCAGAATCCGTTACTGTTCCTTGTGAGATCAATGTGCTGGTTACAAATGACAATGGCATCCACGCCATCAACAAGGCCAGTCGGGATATTGACCGTCCTACCGATGTGCTGAGCTTCCCGATGTTCTCGCTCACACCCGGCCAGCCGCCGGAGGATTGGACGGAGTATCTTGACCCGGAAACCGAACTTTGCCCCCTGGGAGATATGTGCATCAGCCTGGAGCGGGCAACGGCCCAGGCAAAGGAGTTTGGCCACAGCGCCCGCAGGGAAGTGGGCTATCTGACCATCCATTCCGTGCTGCATCTTTTGGGCTATGACCATCTGGACGAGGGCGAGCAGAAGAAGCAAATGCGTACGCGGGAAGAAGCCATAGCAGCGATGATCCCGGGTATGAAACGAGACTGATAGGAGAGCATACTTATGAAAACAAAAACCGCTATGATCACCATTGCCGGTCGGCCCAATGTGGGCAAATCCACCCTGACCAATTTCCTGGTGGGTGAGAAGATCGCAATCGTGTCCAATAAGCCCCAGACGACCCGTAATCGCATTTGCGGCGTTTTGACAAGAGAAGATACCCAGTTCGTGTTTGTGGACACTCCGGGCTACCACAAGGCCCGTACCAAGCTGGGCGATTATATGGTCAACGTGGCCCGGGAATCCATTTCTGATGTGGATCTGACCATTCTTGTGGTTGAGCCCATCGCATCCATCGGTCCTCAGGAAGAGGGCCTTCTGGAGCGGATCAAGGGCAGCAACTGTCCCGCTGTGCTGGCCATCAACAAGATCGACACCGTTGAAAAGGAAAAGCTTCTGGAAGTCATTGATGTGTATTCCAAGGCGGCTGACTTTGCCGCCATTATCCCCATCTGCGCCAAATCTGGCGACGGTGTGGATGCGCTGCTTAATCAGTGCGAAAAGTACGCCCAGGAAAGCCCGTTCCTGTTCCCGGAGGATATGACCACCGACCAGCCGGAGCGGCAGGTAATGGCGGAAATCATCCGGGAGAAACTGCTGTGGTGCCTGGATCTGGAGATCCCCCACGGAACGGCGGTTGAGATCACCACCTTTTCTGAGCGGGACAGCGGCATCATTGACATTGATGCCACCATTTACTGTGAAAAGGCAAGCCACAAGGGTATTATCATCGGCAAGCAGGGAGCAATGCTGAAGAAAATTTCCACAATGGCACGAAACGACTGTGAGAAATTTATGGGCACCAAAGTATTCCTGACCACCTGGGTCAAGGTTAAGGAAAACTGGAGAGACAGCGATTTCCTGGTGCGCAATTTCGGCTACAGCGAATAATTTCCAGTGTGATTTTCGTCTCTTCTGCAAATCCTATCAGCGGAGGGATGAAAATGAATGCTGCGGATTATTGGAGTATCTTTATGGAGACCGGCGCGCCGGAGGCATATATCGCCTATACACGTGCGCTGAAGATGGAGGAACGGAATGTATTTGACGACGCAGGGCTTGGTGCTGAGGGTCACGGATTACAATGACCACGATGCGCTGCTGACATTGCTAACGCCGAATTACGGCAAGCTGACGGTGAAAGCCAGAGGTCTGCGTCGGCGTAACAGCCCCCTGATCGCGCCTTGCCAGCTGTTGGCCTACGGCTCGTATACGCTGTTTGAATACAAGGGTATGTACACCATCAATGAGGCATCTTCCATCGAGCTGTTTCAGGATCTTCGGCGGGATTTGACAAAGCTGTCTCTGGGAACGTATTTTTGTCAGGTTACAGAGGTGCTTTCTCAGGAGGACCTGCCGAATCCGGAGCTGTTGAGTCTGGTACTCAATTGTTTGCACGGGATCTCTGCTCTGAGCCTGCCGGAAAATACGGTAAAAGCGGTGTTTGAGCTTCGTGCGGCTTGCCTTGCTGGCTATATGCCGGACATTTCCGGCTGCCATATGTGCGGTAATGAAATGCCGGATCGCTTTGATATTTCTGCCGGCTGTCTGGAATGCAGCAGCTGCCGCAGTATGGGGTCGGGTGGACTTCGTTTGCCGGTGAATCCCGGCATCGTTGCGGCGATGCGCTACATAGCGTTTTGCGACCCCAAAAAGCTGTTTGCTTTTCAGCTGGGGGAGGAGAATATGGCTGAGCTTTCCCACCTGACGGAAGCCTATTTGACGACACAACTCGAAAGAGGTTTTTCAACCCTGGATTTTTACAAGTCCCTTTACATTTAGGAGTTAACTATGTCTGAGTTATACGACAGATCTTTAATAAAGCTGGAACTGGATCAGATCCTGACGCAGCTTTCTGAATGCGCCGGCAGCAGCGCCGGTAAGGCGGCCTGCTTGCAGCTGCGACCCACTTCTAATTTGGAAGAGGTCAAGGCTCTGCTGGAGCAGACTACAGCTGCATCAGATATCTGCACCCGCAAGGGAAATCCTTCCTTTTCCGGTGTTACCGATGTTTCCGCTTCCTTGGAGCGGGCTGACCGGGGCGGATGCCTGCAGCCGGTTGAGCTGCTGCACATCGCAGCCGTGTTGCGCTGCGCCCGGAATATGAAAAGCTACGGCGACGATGAGGACAAGGCAACTGTTCTCGACCCGCTGTTCCAGGCGCTGAGTGCCAATAAATACTTAGAAGACCGCATCAGCGGCGCGATCCTTTCTGAAGAAGAGATCGCTGATAACGCCAGCCCGGCGCTGTCGGATATCCGCCGGCATATGCGCATTGAAGCCGGAAAAATTAAGGACAGCCTGCAGAAGATGATCTCATCGCCGGCCTATTCCAAATACCTGCGTGAGCCTATTATTACCATTCGACAGGGACGGTATGTTGTGCCCGTCAAGAGCGAGCACCGGGCAGATGTTCCGGGCTTGGTACACGATGTGTCCGCCACCGGCTCAACTTATTTTGTTGAGCCTATGTCTGCCGTCAATGCCAACAACGCCCTGCGGGATCTGGAATTCAAGGAAAAGAAAGAGATCGAGCGGATCCTGGCGGAGCTTTCTGCCGAAGCCGCTGCCCACCGGGAGGATATAACTCTGGATGTGCAGCTTCTGGTGCAGCTGGATGTGATCTTTGCCAAAGCAAAGCTTGCCTACCGGATGCGGGCCTGGGAGCCGATGATGAACGATCAGGGCATCGTGGAGCTGCGCAACGCCCGGCATCCGCTGATTGATTCCAAGACCGTTGTTCCAATTTCTGTTCGGCTGGGCAAGGATTTTGACTCTATGATCATCACCGGCCCCAATACCGGGGGCAAAACGGTTACTCTGAAAACAATTGGTTTGCTGACATTGATGGCGGAGTGCGGTCTGCACATCCCGGCAGGGGATGGCAGCCAGCTTTCTACCTTTGATGCGATTCTGGCTGATATTGGCGACGAACAGTCCATTGCCCAGAGCTTGTCCACATTCTCCAGCCATATGCGTACCATCGTGGACATTGTGGACGAATGCGACGACAGGACTTTGGTGCTGTTTGATGAGCTTGGCGCGGGCACTGACCCTGCCGAGGGTGCGGCGTTGGCCATTGCTCTGATCGAATTTTGCCGCAAAATGGGCAGCCGCGTGGTGGCAACGACCCACTATGCGGAGCTGAAGCTGTATGCTATGCGCACCAGGGGCGTGATCAACGCCTCCTGCGAATTTAACGTGGAGACTCTGCAGCCTACCTACAAGCTGCTGATCGGCGTGCCGGGCAAATCCAATGCCTTTGCCATTTCCCGCAAGCTGGGACTTTCTGAGGCGATCCTGAAGGAAGCGGACGACCTGGTAGGCAAGAGCGATAAGGATTTTGAGGACGTGCTTTCTCAGCTGGAATCCCAGCGGCAGCAGATGGAGTCTGCCCGGATTGAGGCGGAGCGCCTTCGCACGGAAACGGAGAAGATCAAGCGCCAGAGTGAGGAATACAGCGCCCAGATGCAGAAAGAAAAGGAAAAGGCCTTTGAAGCTGCCCGCCGGGAAGCCCAGCGGATCATTGACGATGCCCGCTTCGTTGCCAACAAGACTGCTGAGGAGCTGAAAGAGCTGCGCAAGCAGATCGAAAGCGGCGATGTCAACGGCATCAACCAGCGGCAGACGGAGCTGCGCAAGGGCCTGAATGAGGCCGAGGGCAAGCTCCGCGAAGGCCAGAAGACCGTTAAACGTCCCGAGCCGAAGCGTGCGGTAATGGTGGGCGATACGGTGGAGCTTCTGAAGCTGGGCACGAAAGCCAGCGTCATTGCCATCAACAAGGACGGCACATATTTGCTGCAGGCAGGCATATTGAAAATGTCTGCCAAGCCGGATGAAGTTTATCTGCTGGAAGTGGAGAATCCCTACAAGACCAAGGGCGGCAGACCCCAGCATTCCGGCCGGGAGATGAAAATGGCAGCTATGCCTTCTGAAGTGGATCTTCGTGGAATGGACAGCATCGAGGCCATCGGTGTTTTGCAAAGATACCTGGATGAGGCAATGCGGTCCAACCTTTCCTCTGTCCGCATTATCCACGGCAAGGGGACAGGAACTCTTCGCACCGCCGTCCAGCAGGAGCTGAAACGGAACAAATTTGTAAAAACTTACCGTTTGGGCGTGTACGGAGAGGGCGAAGACGGCGTTACAATCGCGGAATTTCGTTGATTTTCTTGGCTATTTGCACACAATGACGAAAAGGTGTTGACTTTTTTGTTAAATTTGTTATCATAGTATTCGGTTGATCTTGCGTCCACAAAGCAAGAACAGTAAGGAGAGTGTACTATGTGTATCAAGGAAATCGTTGTGCGCTGCGAGTCCGGCCTGCATAACCGTCAGGCTACATACTTCGTGCAGAAGGCCAACGAATTCGAAAGCAGCATTTGGCTGGAATCCGGCAGCCGGAAGATGAATGCCAAGAGCCTGCTGGGCATTATGTCTATGGGCATCGTTACCGGTGCAGTTGTTACACTGTCTGCCGATGGCACCGATGCAGAGGCGGCTGTGAACGCGCTGGAGACTATGCTTCAGCAGGATGTATACTGATTAGCTGTGTGCAAACCGCCTCAATGCGAACAAGCATTGGGGCGGTACTTTTATGGAGTGGGATATGACTTTTGACCAGTTAAAGGAAAAAGCGCGGAGTCTGCCGCTGCAGCCCGGTGTTTATATTATGCGGGATAAGTCGGATAAGGTGATCTATGTCGGCAAGGCAAAGAAGCTGAAAAACCGGGTCAGCCAGTATTTTGTGGATACCGTTTCTCATTCGCCCAAGACCCGGATTATGGTGTCGAAGATTGACCATTTTGACGTGATCATCGCGGCCTCTGAATTTGAGGCGCTGGTGCTGGAATGCTCGCAGATCAAGCGGTATATGCCCAAGTACAACATCCTTTTGAAGGATGATAAGGGCTATCCCTACCTGCGGCTGGATATGAAGGAAGCCTATCCCAAGCTGAAAATGGTCAACAAGCTGTCAAATGACGGTGCATCCTATTTTGGCCCGTTTGGCAGCAGGAGTGTAACCCAGAGCGTGCTGGAAGCCATCCGTACCACGCTGAAGCTGCCAAACTGCAGCCGGGAATTCCCCCGGGACATTGGCAAGGACCGCCCGTGCCTGAATTACCATATGAATCAGTGCGCCGGATGGTGTATGGCGGATAAAACCCAGGAGCAGTACCGGCAGCTGATGGAGCAGGCAAGACAGCTGCTGCTGGGCAACTATAAGGGTGTAGCTGATGATATACGCAAGCAGATGCTCGCAGCGTCTGAAAATCTGGAATTTGAGCGCGCTGCTGCCCTGCGGGATCGCTTGAATGCCGTAGAGCAGCTGGGACAAAAGCAGACCGTTACCGCAGGTGCGTTGGCAGATACGGATGTTGTGGGCTACGCTGAGACGGAGAGCAAGGCTTGCTTTGCCGTGCTGCACTTCCGCGGCGGCAATCTGCTGGATAAGGATTACGAGGTTTTTGCCGTTCCGGACGACAAGGAAGCGGCGGTTTCCAGTTTGATCAAACAGTATTATCTCAGCCGTGGTGTGGCACCAAAACGGGTATTTTTGCCTTTTCAGATCGAAGACAGTGAACTTTTCGCTCAGTTTTTGCTGCAGCAATTCGGCGCAAAAACGAAGCTGATGATCCCTCAGCGGGGCGACAATATGCGCCTTGTGGAGCTTGCAAACAAGAATGCATTTGAAGAAGCTGACCGGGTTACCGGCAAGGAAGAGCGTGTATCCGCCACCTTGGTACTTCTGGGGAAAATGCTGAATATGGCGCCGCCCGCCAGAATAGAATCCTTTGATATCTCCAACATTTCCGGCACGGACATCGTGGCCAGTATGGTAGTTTTCCAGGATGGAAAGCCCAAAAGTGCCGACTACAAGCGCTTCAAGCTGGAGGGTCTTAGCGACCAGGACGATTATGCTTCTATGCACCAGGTGATATTGCGCCGATTTGCACATTATAAGGCAGGGGACAAGGGCTTTGAGACTGCCCCGGATCTTCTGCTGATCGACGGCGGTATTATCCACGCAAACGTGGCTGTAGATGCCCTCAGAGAGCTTGATTTGTCTTTCCCGGTGTTC
Organism: Oscillospiraceae bacterium; assembly: GCA_017466215.1. Taxonomy (GTDB): domain Bacteria; phylum Bacillota; class Clostridia; order Oscillospirales; family Oscillospiraceae; genus Faecousia. Next base: position 59,840 of record JAFTUO010000035.1, read on the forward strand.
GGTATGGTCAAGGATGACCGCCACCGTACCCGGGCGCTGATAACGCCGGAAGGGGAGGAGATCAGCATCAGCAGCCAGCCGGCGGTATTTGCCCTGATCGGCAATATTCAGGAGCATACCCACAATTTTGCCATTCGCTACCACCGGCAGCTTCGCAGCAAACGGCTGCATTACTCTCAGCTTGACGGCATTGTCGGGATTGGCCCCAAACGGAAGCAGCAGCTGCTGAAGACATTCAAATCCCTTGCCAATATCGGGAAAGCTTCCATATATGAACTGGAGCGGATCTTGCCAAAGGATGCAGCCGCGGCAGTTTACAAACATTTTCACCCGGAAGGAGATGCTTAACATTGCGCGTGATCACCGGCAAAGCCCGCGGTGTACAACTGAAAACACCTGACGGCTTAAAGACACGTCCTACGACGGATCGTGTCAAAGAAGCGCTGTTCAGCATTATCCAGTTTGATGTGCCGAATACCCGGGTGCTGGACCTGTTCGGCGGGACGGGTCAGCTTGGAATTGAGGCCCTCAGCCGCGGTGCAAAAAGCGCAGTTTTCGTGGATGCGGACGATAAAGCTTGCAATCTGATCCGGGAAAACCTGCGCCGTTGCAAAATGGAAGCGGACAGCCAGGTCGTTCGTGGGGATTATTTGGACTTTCTGTCTCGTTGCAATCAGAAATTTAATATCATTTTCCTGGATCCACCGTATGCAGAAGTTTTTTTAGAAAATGCATTAAAAAAGATAACGGAAATTGACATTTTGGAATCTGGTGGTATAATAGTAGCGGAACGCCCTGTCGGAAAGGCACTTTTATGCGAATTTTCCGGTTATTCCCGTTCCAAAGACTATAAATACGGCAAAACCCTACTGACCCTATACCGAAAGGACTAGGATATGAAGATCGCGATCTATCCGGGCAGCTTCGATCCGGTAACCAGCGGACATTTGAATATTATCCGCAGAGCGGCGAATATCTTCGACCGGCTGATCGTTTGTGTTATGATCAACGCGGGCAAAAATCCAATGTTCTCTCAGGAAGAGCGGGTGGATATGATCCGCAAGGTTACAGCGGATATCCCCAATGTGGAGGTCGACAGCTCCAATGAGCTGCTGGCGGACTATGCCAGACGCAAGGGCAGCTGCGTGATCATTAAGGGTCTTCGAGCCGGCTCTGATTTTGAGAACGAATTCCAGATGGCACTGATCAATCATAAGATCAACCCCAATTTGGATACGATGTTTCTGACCTCTGAGCACCAATATATGTATCTAAGCTCCAGCACGGTGAAGGAACTGGGCGCATACGATGTCGACCTGTCAGACTTCCTGCCGGAGCAGATTATAGATGATTTTAAAAAGCGTGTATCTACCATACATCAAGGAGGAAATAGAAAATGAACGAGCAGCACATTGAAGATATCATCAGTGCCCTGTACACCCTGGTGGAGGACGCCCGCGCACTGCCGCTGGGTGCAGACAAGTGCATTCTGGAGCGTGATAAGGTTCTGGATATGCTGGATGAGATCATCGCTCAGATGCCCGCAGAGCTGAAGCAGTCCCGCGCCATCGTTGAATCCCGTAACGAATTGATCGGTCAGGCCCGCCGTGAGGCTGAGGGCATTGTCCGTGATGCACAGAAGAAGGCTGAAGAGCTGGTTTCTGAGCAGGCAATCTATCTGGAAGCCAAGCGTCAGTGCCAGGAGATGGTCGAAGCCGCACAGGGCCGCATCGAGCAGCTGAAGAAGGCCAGCAACGCCTATATGGACGATGCTCTGCGTGCCACCGAGGAGACCATTGCACAGTCTCTGGCCGATGTCCGCGAGACCCGCGCACGTTTCCGCGCTCTGACCGAGACCAAGTCTGAGGAAGTTTGATATCATTTTGTATCTATAAAGACAGCTCAAACTGAAAAGTTGAGCTGTCTTTTTCAAAGCATTGATAGGAGGAAACATATGGATTATTTGGAGCGTTATCAGCTTTGGTGTGATGCGGATCTGCCGGCCGAGGATAAGGCGGAATTAGCGTCGCTGAAAGGAAATGAAGAGGAGCTGAAAGGCCGCTTCGGCAGCGACCTGCAGTTCGGCACTGCCGGTATGCGGGGCATTATGGGTGCCGGCAGCAATCGTCTGAATCGCCACACCGTCCGCAGAGCCGCCCAGGGTATGGCAGCCTGGCTTAGCGGTACAGATCTGCCGCAGAAAGCGGCCATCGGCTACGATTCCAGACATAACTCTCAGCTTTTTGCTGAAATTTGCGCAGTTGCTTTTGCTGAAGCTGGGATTGAAACCTGGCTGTATGACCGTCTTGCACCCACCCCGATGCTGAGTTTCGCAGTGCGGGAACTGGGCTGCGGCTGCGGTATCGTTATCTCCGCCAGCCACAATGCCGGCGCGTACAACGGCGTTAAGTGCTACGGCCCTGACGGCTGCCAGATGACTGACGAGCCTGCGGCTGTGGTTACCGGTAAGATCGCGGAGATCCCGTTCTTCGTACCGGAAAAGGAGAGCTTTGAAGCCTATATGAACGATGGCCTCATCCACTATATCGGCCAGGACATTTGGGAGCGGTACTACGAAACTGTGCTGAACGAGGCCGTAGACCCGGATATGATCCGCTCTGCCGGCCTGGACATCGTCTACACCCCGCTGTGCGGCACCGGTAATGAGCCCGTGCGCGAGGTGCTGGGACGTCTGGGTGTCAATATCACCGTTGTTGGCTGCCAGGAGAAGCCTGACGGCGATTTTAAGACCTGCGAATATCCCAACCCCGAGACGGATGCTGCCTTGAATGAGAGCTACAAGGTGGCCAAGACAGCACCCTGCGATGTGATCGTAGGCACTGACCCGGATGCTGACCGCGTCGCCATCGCTGTACCTACCGGCGACGGCTTCCGCAAGCTTTCCGGCAACGAGCTTGGCTGTATGCTGCTGGATTATATCCTGAAAGCCCGGACTGCCCGCGGCGATCTGCCGGAGGGCGCAGAAGCGGTGCGCAGCATCGTTTCTTCTCCGCTGGCTGACCGTATCGCAGAGTATTACGGAATCCGGATGAAGAGTGTTCTTACGGGCTTTAAGTACATCGGCGGCGAGATACTGGAACTGGAGCAGAAAGGTGAAGCCGACAGATTTGTCTTCGGCTTTGAGGAAAGCTGCGGCTATCTGAAGGGCACATACGCCAGAGATAAGGATGCCGTTGTGGCATCTATGCTGGTATGTGAAATGGCGGCAAGCCTCAAGAAGGCCGGAAAGACCATTGTGGACGCGCTGGATGCGCTGTATGCCAAGTTTGGCTACTATCTGGCTCACGTTGAGAGCATCGAGCTTACCGGCGCTGACGCGATGCAGAAGGCTGCCAAGATGATGGCCGATCTGCGCGAAAATGTACCTGCCTCCATCGGCGGCGCCAAGGTTACCGCAGTACGGGATTATAAGATCAGCCAGGCCACCGATCTGCAGACCGGCGAGACTACCGTAATTGATCTGCCCAAGTCCAATGTTCTGGAGCTGCTGCTTGGTGACCGCGGCAGCGTGATCGCTCGGCCCTCCGGCACAGAGCCCAAGGTCAAGTTCTATTACACCGCTGTCGGCAAGACGGAAGCGGAAGCAAAGGAACTGTTAAACGCCTGCGCAGCACAGATGGCACAGTAATTTATATTTCAATAACCGGGAGGAAACTCCCGGTTATTTTTTGCGCCTTGGGGGCATAGCTTGTATCGAAAGGGGAGGATGGACTTGGCTGTGAAACATAAAATCAGTATACCGGCAGGTGTCATCATCGGCGTAATCGCGGCGGTTGCCGTGATGCTGATCGGGGCGCTGGTAATGTCATATCTGATCGTAAAAGAAACCGTGGGGATGAGCAGCGCAGGGATCGGCGCAATGGTGATCGTAGCGATCTCATCGGCGCTGGGCGTGTGGTTAGCTTCGGCGTTAACAAAGCAGAAGAAGCTGCTGGTATGCGGCTTGACGGCATTGATTTATTATCTGGTGCTGCTAAGTATTACTGCGGTATTTTTCGACGGCGTCTATGACGCAGTGGGATTGACGGCGCTGATGGTCATCCTCGGGGCAGGGGGGATATTGCTGTGCGGATTGCGCAAAAAATCCTCTAAAAGCAAGATCAAAATTCCTGCTTATCGTTAAGTTGTACAAAAATGTGCGGTGGGTAATTATAATTTACCTGCTGCACAAATTTTGCAGGTAATCTTGCAAAACCTACATTTAGTGGACGATTTATTAACTGTGCGCAACATCTTGGTAAATAGTCAAAAATGGTACATATTTATTCCGCGCCAGTTAATTTTGTTTACATAACAATGTTGACATAAAAATCGGCATAATTGACAAAAATCGTAAAAATGAACAAAACATCCTTGCTTTTGCGTTGATTTTGGAGTATAGTATTCGTACAGTATGAATATATGGGGTAGGTTTGCCCTCTTGCGGTTGGTTTCCGTAATACTCCGGACGCTAAATTTACGGAGGTTATGGATATGCATAAGGACATTCGTTTTAAGGCCTTTTTTGTATGGATCAGACATCCTGCATTTGCGCTTCTTCTTTGGAGCGTTATGGGCTTGATTCTTGGTACCCTGTTTGCTGCGTTTGCGGACATCTCTTGTTTTTCTCTGATGCGCCAGGCTGTTACCGCCCCGGTGTCGATCGTTGTGTCCTTTGCTTCGCAGTTGCTGCCTTTTCTGATCGCCGCTTATGCGGTCAATATATCCGGGCTGTGGCTTCTGTACACGGTCTGCAGCTGTAAGCTGTTTTCCTTTGCTTATACGGGCTCATTGATCTGGGTCGCTTTCGGGTCAGCCGGCTGGCTGGTCAGATGGCTGTTCCTGTTTTCAGATATCATTCTTGTTCCTGTCCTTTGTTGGTACTGCTTCAGGCGGACGCTTGGAGATAGCTCTGAGAAGAAGGACTTCCGGATCTGTATAGGATTTGCGGTTATTACAGCACTGATAAATTGTTTGTTCATTTCGCCGTTTCTGGCGAAGATCATTTAAGGGAAGGTACGCGTATTCATGTTGGACTTGATTCGGGCTTATGAAAATTACCTGTCCAAGGTAAAACAGGCCTCCGCCAACACAATAGCCTCCTATATGCGCGACATTCGGCAGTTTGCCGATTGGCTGAGCAGCAGCGGGGTAGCAAATGTGGTGGATGCATCACAACTGAATATCAGCGATTATCTTACCCATCTGGAGGATGAGGGCCGCTCCGCAGCGACGGTATCCCGGAATCTTGCCAGTCTGAAGAATTTCTACAGCTACGTGGTCTCCACCGGCTTCCTGGAGAAGACCCCGGTGGTTGACATTCACGTGGAGCGGGGAGAGAAGAAGCTTCCCCAGATCCTGAGTGGCCGTGAGATCGAGCTGCTGCTTGCACAGCCTGTCTGCGTGGACGCCAAGGGCTACCGCGACAAGGCAATGCTGGAGGTTATGTATGCCACCGGCATCCGCGTAACGGAGCTGATCGAGCTGGATGTGGACGATGTGAATCTGGAGCTGGGCATCATTAAGTGTTCCAGCGCCCGTAAGTCCAGAGCGATTCCGCTGTACCCCGGCGCGCTGAAGGCGCTGAGCACCTATCTGAAGGATATTCGCAATTCAATGCTGGCTACTCCGGACGAGAGCGCACTGTTCGTTAACGTAAACGGCCAGCGGATGAGCCGTCAGGGCTTCTGGAAGATCCTGAAGCACTATCAGATCACCGCAAAGATCGAGAAAGAGATCACGCCCCACACGCTGCGCCACAGCTTCGCGGTGCATCTTCTTGAAAACGGCGCGGATCTGGGCTCTCTGCAGGAGCTGATGGGCCACAGCGATATTTCTTCCACACAGCTGTACACCCATATGGTGAATCAGAAGCTGAAGTCTGTCTACGAAAAATGCCATCCTAAAGCTTAAAACACCTGTTCCGTATGTTGGAGCAGGTGTTTTTTTGCCGCCCTTTACACAAGGGGGCCTTTTCTTATTTTGTATGTTTCCAGTAAAAGGTTACAAAATGGCATCAAAAAGTTACGAATTATTACAAAATAGTAACAATACTGTAACTTGACAAGGAATATTCTTCCGGTATATGATGGAAGTGCAGAAAGGATCCGGAGTCCTGCAACTCGATATTAAGGAGGGATGAAGAATGAAGAGAACGCTGATGATACTGATTGTTTTCGCGCTTCTTGTTTGTATGTGCGCCTGCCAAGCGACGCCGGCCTCCAATACCGGTAATCCTACGCAAACGACCACGCAACCCACGCAAACGCAGAAACCCACCGATCCTACAACTATGCAGACGCAACCTACACAGCCTACTGACCCCAGAATTGCGGAATTTCAGAATCTTCTGACGTGGAGCGGCGAAAAGCATTTTTATAATGATGCGTTGACTTCTGTCTATGATAATCCTGCTGATGTGGATCTGCAGATGCTGTTTTATGATGGCTTCAAGGATGAATCTCAGTCCCCCACTGAGCTGGAGCTGGAGCTTCTGGAGGGGAAGATGGGGCAGTTTTGGAAAGAGATGGATCTGATCCGTTTGCCTGCAGATAAGATGGAAGCCGTTCTGACGGAGCTGTTTGGCATCACGCTGGATGAAACCAATGGCATCGGCCTGGATAACTTGGTCTATCTTGAAGAGACAGATTGCTACTATATGGCGCATTCCGGCACACATTATGCAGATGTGACTGTTGTCTACGTTGAAACGCTGGAAGACGGCACCATGATGGTACAATATTCTGCCAAATCTTACGGCAATTATGTGGTAAAGCTGAAGCCTACAGAGGACGGCGGCTACCGGATCTTATCCAACACGGCCATTGACCATCTTTACACGCCGGAAGGTGTCTGGAATGTAGTCGGCGAATATTTTGCGCAGCGGGAAGCCTATCTGCTGGAAACATCGGCAGAAATGTCCAATATCAATCCCGGCATTCTACCTGATGAAGCTTCCCACCTGGCTGCGATCCATTCCTCTGGAGTGGAATGGCTGCGGTCGTTTATCACCATCGGCAGTGTTGACTGCTGGGATTCCCACGCGGAGGCAGTGGTCACTGAGACGGTTATGTTCCGTGTAAACGGCACTGAACAGACGGAGACGGTCGTGCACACATTACAGCTTGGGCTGCTGGATGATGGCACGATTTTGGTGGTCAGTGACGGTTATCAGGAAAATACCACCGGTTTTACCTCCTGTTCCTACGTTCCTGCTGACTAAGATATAGAATAAGCGCGCTGCGAAAGCAGCGCGCTTATTTCTTATTTCTTCTTTTTGCGGATGACAAGGAAGGCAGCTGTACCGCCGCCGGCGATCACGACAAACGCGATCACCGCAGGCAGGATCCATCTGTTGTTGGGCGCATCCGTTTGACCGTTATTCAAAATCAGCGCATAGTGGGAGAAATGATCTGTACAGAAGCTGATACTGCCATCACTGGTGATATCCATTACCTCCACAGAGCCGTCCTCGGCCAGGTACAGAACAGACAAATCCTTGCTTGTGTCAATGTTGGAGAATGTGATCTGGGCCGTTCCGCCAAGATCGTGAATATCGGTGTCGCCAGCGGTCAGCTCCACATCCAGCAAACAGACAAGGCTCTTGCCCTCGAGGGCCTTTTGCTGATCCTCGTTTAATGCAGTGTAAAGTTGCTGTGTGGTCTCAATGCAGATGTTTTCGCCGGCTGCGCTCTTGCTCAGAGACTTCAAAACGGCGTTATCAAGCTGGACAGCAATATTCCCCGGGAAATCAAATGCAATGCTGCAGCCCTTGTCAGCGGCTACCTGCAGCGCGTCAGCGCTGATGCGGAAGCTTTCGCCGATCTGGGTGGTGGAGAAGGAAAGCACATTTTCCGTTGCACCGTCAATGGCCTTATCAATATCATCTTTGGTGATCAGCTGGCTGGAGATGGGAGTATCCTGATCGCCGCTGCCTTCGGTGGGTGCGGACGGTGCCGCTGCATCTGTGCTGACAGGCTCTGTGGCTTGTGTGGCCTCAGTGGGCGCCTGAGTAGGGGAGGTGGGAGCAGCTGTAGCAGGCTGAGTCGGTGCGGATGTAGGGGGCGTGGTGCTGCCCTGAGAGGAAGATCCGCCAGTATATTTGACGCTTACAGAGCTTCTGCCAAACAGCTGGACCAGTTCGTATGTTACACCGGCATCCAGATTTAAGGTAAAGACCAGTTTTTCAGAAAATGCTTCCTTAAAATATAAGGGATCTTCTTCCACATTTTCGTAGACGCTGAACAGCATCTCCCGATTGGGGATCAATGTGAACTGATACTTGCCGGACTTGGCAGGTGTAAATTCAGCGGCAGTTCCGCCGATGGTTAAGTTCAGCGTTTTGCCCTCTTTCAGGATGGGAAGCTTGCCGGGTGCAGTCAGCTCAATGGAGGCAGAAATGTTACCGACTTTAGCTGTGATGGTTGCTGTTCCAGCCTTGCGGATGCCCAGCTCCAGTACTGTGTCAGATTCGTAAACGATGTTGAACACAGTTGGATCGCTGACGCTCCAGGTAACACCCTCCAGGCAGCCGCAAATCGGGTCAATATCAATACCCAAGAAATAGGTGTCGCTATGAAAATTGGCCACATAAATGCTGGCAGATTTGACCGTGCCTACTTTTTCAAACTTGAATGTGCCGGTTACAGAGCCCTCAGGGCTGGCCCATTCCTGAAGCATCACCGTGTACTGCTTTCCGGCGACCAGGTCGAAAACAACGCCTTCTGTGCCGTCAGAGGTCATAAATTCAGTGCCCAGCATATCGCCGGCATCGCCAAGAACCTCAAAGCGCATACATCCGGTGGTGCGCACCATATATTTGCCGGATGCAGAGGGCGTGAGATAATATTTTGCGATCTCGTCCTTTTTCAGAGAGACGGTCTTTGTGTCGTTGATGTCCCAGACGGGATATTCATTCTTGGGTGCTTCGCCCGGACGGATCCAGGCCGTGTCCGTTACGGTGTTGCCATCAAAGCCGAATTTCTGGATGCAGACAAGGTAAAGATTGCCTTTTTCCAGGTAAAACAGCGATCCTTCCTGCGTATCTGTGTTCCAGGATTCCAGATGTTCCGGTTCGTGAGGAAAATGATTGGGCGCCTGTACAACGGGGCTTAAATTGACGCGAATATTGGAAGTATTTCTGCCAACGCAGTATGTACCGGACTCAGCAGGGGAGTACAGATAGTATTCACATTCCTCGTCTGCCAATGTTACTGTGATCTTTTGGTTATCCTTAATGTAGGGATAGTCAGGAAGTATCAGCGAATTATCCCAGGGGGCGATGGTAACATTTTCCGTGTAGGAGCCGGTTTGCGGGTCTTCCATACCGTTGTAGTTAAACCAAATCAGATATTCTGTTCCGGCGGTCAGATTATAGATGTCATAGGAGTAATTATCTTCACCGGACCAATTCTCGCGCTCCATATAATCGCCGTTTGCGCAGTGTAGCTCATAGTCCATTGGCGTCCAGGTTTTGCGCTTGATTGCATATTGTCCGGTTTCGCTTGGAATATAGCGGTAGGTTACAGGCGACCCTTCCACAACTGTGATGGTTTTGGTTTCCTCAGAAGCAGCCCAGGTAAGAACTTCGTCATCCGCAGATACTGCAGTGCAAATAAAAACTGACAGGAGAAGGACCAACAAGATGCGAATTGCTGATTTGATCTTCATAATCATAACCTCGCACGAAAAATATGTATTTTAGATACCGGTCATAGCGTCCAGGACGCTAACCTCCATATTCTGAATACCGCGCTCCATAGCCAGAGCCTCGTCGATGTCAATATCGGTGAAGCTGCCTTCGCTGGTGCAGACAACACGGTTCGTCTTGCCTTGCAGCAACAATTCTACTGCCAAATAGCCCATTTTCGTGGCGTTGACACGATCGCGGGCGGTAGGGGAGCCGCCACGCTGGATGTGACCCAGAACAGTAACCCGGGGATCCAGTCCAATGGCGTCCTTCAGCTTTGCGGCGATGTCCGCAGCAGAGCCTGCGCCCTCAGCAAGTACGATCATATAGTGGGTAAAGCCTTTCAGATGTGCCTTGCGGATCTTTTCGACAACGTCTTTTTCGAAATCAATGGGCTTTTCCGGAACGAGGACAGCTGTTGCGCCAACGGCCAGACCCACATACATAGCCAGATAGCCGGCATTTCGGCCCATAACCTCAACAACGGAGCAACGCTCGTGGGACTGCATGGTATCACGCAGCCGGTCGATACAATCAATGGCCGTATTTGCAGCGGTATCAAAGCCGATACTGTAATTGGTGCAGCAAATATCGTTGTCAATGGTGGCAGGAACAGCGACCACATTGACGCCGTGGTGGCTCAGAGCTCTGGCACCGCGGAACGTACCGTCACCGCCAATGGCTACAATGCCGTCCAAACCCAGGAATTTGCAGGTGGAAACTGCCTTCTGCTGGCCTTCCTCGGTCATAAATTCCTTGCTCCGGGCGGTATACAGAATCGTGCCGCCGCGGTTGATGGTGCGGCTGACGCTCTTTTCGTCCAGCTTGATAATATCGCCGGTGATCAGGCCGTTATAGCCTCTGCGGATGCCGTAGCATTCCACGCCGTGATAAAGGGCAGTACGGACGACGGCGCGGACGGCAGCATTCATACCGGGGGCATCGCCACCGCTGGTCAAAACACCGATTCTTTTAACACTCATAGTGGATTCCTCCATATGTTATAATTTTCTGATTATATTGTAAAACTTAGCAGGGGAAATGTAAAGCAATTTTTCGATCCATTGACATTTAAAGATTGTTAGAATTTGCAAATTTTGAACTTTTGCAGGGGAGAATGACTGCAAAATAGTGATATTAACGTATAAAATGCCACTTTTACGCAAAAAACGGGCCTAAACATATGAATTTCAACGCGTTTTTTGACGTTTTTGGGCCAAAATGCGAATGCGAACAAAATAGCGAAAATGTTTGTAAACGAAATTGTCAATAAATAGGCAAGTGCGTTATGTGCACTCGCAGGTTTGATACGGCGTGTGATCAATCCGTTTGCTGAAACAATAATCTATGACCGAATGTATGATCGCTCAGAATTACATCTGACTAAGAATGAAAGAAAATAATTAATGAAGATTACGGTAATTTTGCTCAGTATATAGTGGCATTCTGCTGAATCTGCATTGATTGATTTTTGCTGAGCAAAGCTGGAGTAATGTCAATGCAATGTGGAATGAAGATTGCGCAGTGGCAGAGAAATGCAATGGAGAGATCTGCGCGAGCAGTAATGACCAAAGTATTGCTGCAAATCGTGAGAACAAGGCAAAATACGCAGATATTGCGAAAATAGCGCTCCAGAGCCCGAAAAGCCTCAAAAATAGCCCTTGACAAATTATTAAATTTAATATTTAATATATATTGAAAACAACCCCTTGAACGCAACAAAATTTTTATTTTGTTGCGTTCAGTGCGTAGGCGGATCGGGATTCGGGATCAAGGTCCAGCCTGCCCTCTTTGGCAAATTTTTGGTTTGGAGGTCATTTATGCAGCGATATCACGACTGTCCCCAGATCCTGCGGGACTTTCTCGTATACCACGAAACTATCAAAGGTCAATCCTCCCTGACCATTCAGGAGTATTATCTGGATCTAAGGATGTTCCTGCGTTTTATGAAGCTGATGCGCAGTGATATGCCCATCCATTCCCGTTTGGATGAAATTGACATTAAGAATGTAGACATCGCTTTCATCCGCGATATCACAACATCCGACATATTTGAGTTTCTTTCCTATCTGGCAAATGACCGCACACCCAATCCGGACAGTACCGTTCCTGAGTACGGCATCTCCCCTTCTGCCAGAGCCAGAAAGCTGTCTGCATTAAAATCCTTTTATAAATATCTGACAGTGCGTACCAAGCAGCTTTCTGAGAATCCGGTATCGGATCTTGAGTACCCAAAATTGCGCAAAAGCTTACCAAAATACCTGACTTTGGAGCAATCTGCCGCACTTTTGCAGGCTGTTTCCGGGCCAAATGAGAAGCGGGACTATGCAATTTTAATGCTGTTTTTGAACTGCGGAATCCGCCGCAGCGAGCTTGTGGGGCTCAATTTGACAGATGTCTATGAGGACCGCATCCGGGTCATCGGTAAGGGCAACAAAGAGCGCTTTGTTTACTTTGGAACATCCTGCCGCAAGGCCATCGACGCATACCTCCCCGAGCGGCACAAGAAGGTGCTGACGGACAACCGTGCGCTGTTTGGCTCCCGGGACAACAACCGGATCAGCGTTACTGCGGTCCACAGATTGGTCAAAAAGGCCTTTTTGCAGGCTGGTTTGGATGCGAGCCAGTTCTCTGCCCACAAACTGCGCCATACAGCGGCCACAATGATGCTGTCCGGCGGCGTGGATGTTAAGACAGTTCAGGAAGTTTTAGGCCACGAAAACCTGAATACTACCCAGATTTATACCCATATTGAGAACACAGAGTTGAAAATTGCGGCAGAGGCAAATCCCCTATCCAAACTGGATTTTACTCACGAAGAATAAGAAAACCGGAGAGGTCTTCCCTCTCCGGTTCTGTTTTTTACATTGCAATCTCGATGGCTTCCCGGATATTACGGACGCGATACACCGTAAGTCCTGCGGGAATTTCCAACTTTTCAGGTGCGTTTTTGGGAATAATGCACTTCTTAAACCCAAGTCTAGCAACTTCTGAGAGCCGTTGGCTTAGATTCGACACGTTGCGGATCTCACCGGTGAGGCCCACTTCACCGATTGCTGCCAGATCGTCGGCAATCGCGCTGTCCCGGTAAGACGATGCCACCGCCAGCACAATTGGTAGATCCGCGCCGGGCTCATCCAGCCGCAGACCGCCGATGACGTTGATATACGCGTCAAACATACTCAGCTTCAGTCCAGCCCGCTTTTCCGCAACCGCCAGAAGCAGCGCCGCACGGTTGAAATCAAAGCCGTCTGCTGTCCGCCTGGGAACGTTGAAAGAAGTCTTGGACACCAGCGCCTGCACCTCTGCAAGCACCGGCCGCGTTCCCTCCATCACGCAGGCAACGCAAGTACCGGGCGCACCCTCGGGGCGGCCCTCCAGCAGCATCTGGGAAGGATTGGGTACTTCCGCAAGACCGGTATCCCCCATTTCAAACACGCCGATCTCATTGGTAGAGCCAAAGCGGTTCTTTGCCGCTCGCAGCAGCCGATAGGACGAATTGGGATCGCCTTCAAAGTACAGCACACAGTCCACCATATGCTCCAGTACCTTCGGCCCGGCAATATTGCCGTCCTTATTGATATGACCCACAACAAATACGGTGATCCCCTGCTGCTTGGAAAGCTGCATCAGTGTCATCGTGCAGTCCTTGACCTGAGAGACGCTGCCGGGCGCGGATTCATTTTCATCGCTGTACAGCGTCTGGATAGAGTCCACAATGAGAATATCGGGCTTTGTATCATCAACCACCTGCACGATATCCGACAACTGGGTCTCAGAAAGGATCAAAAGCTCCTCCGGCTGAACGCCCAGGCGCTGGGCACGCAGCTTCAGCTGACGCTCGCTTTCTTCGCCGGAAATGTACAGAACACGCCGCTCTTTGCACAGCTGATCGCAAATCTGCAGCAACAACGTTGACTTGCCGATACCGGGCGCGCCGCCCACAAGGACCAGAGAGCCTGCAACAGCGCCGCCGCCGAGAACACGATCAAGTTCACCCATACCGGTAGAAAAGCGGATCTCATCGCCGCTGTCGAGCTCACGGATGGGCCTGGGCTGTCTGGAAGCCCCGATCTTCACCTTTCCGGCAGGCGCGGGCTTCTCGATATGCTCCTGCATTGTGTTAAATGCACCGCAGCCGGGGCAGCGGCCCATCCATTTGGGCGTTTCTGTGCCACAGTCGGTGCAGAAAAATACGGTTTTCGTCTTTGCCATAGGGTTTTCCTCCTGAAGGCTCATTTCCTGCAATCATTATAGCATTGTTGATAATAAAATGCAAAATAATTTTGAAACCTTGACGCAAGCTGCAATATTGCTTATAATATTAAGAAAAAATGTTAGTGAGTTGATTTTATGAAACTTTCACTTGTTGTCCCCTGCTACAATGAAGCGGAAAATGTTGCGGCTTTTCAGGATGCTGTGATATCCGCCTTTGCCGGCTGCGGCTATGACTATGAGATCATCTTCGTAGACGACGGCAGTAAGGACGCCACACTGCACAATCTGAAGAAGCTGTACAAGGCCCAGGCCTGCCCTGTGAAGGTCGTTTCTTTCTCCCGCAATTTCGGTAAGGAAGCCGGCATTTACGCCGGTATGCGCCACGCTGCGGGCGAGTACATCAGTCTGATCGACGCCGACCTGCAGCAGCGGCCGGAGATCGTCCGGGATATGGTCAGTATTCTGGAAGAAAAGCCGGATATTGATGTGGTTGCTGCCTATCAGGACCGCCGCGGTGAGGGCAAGGTGCTTTCTTTCTTCAAAAAGTGCTTCTATAAGATTATCAACAAGCTGTCGGATGTAACGCTGCACGCAGACGCCAGCGATTTCCGCACCTTCCGCCGCTCTGTAGCGGAGAGTATGCTGTCGATGACGGAGCATCACCGCTTTAGCAAGGGCATCTTCTCCTGGGTGGGCTACAGCGCCGAGTATATCCCCTACATTGCCTGTGAGCGGAAAGCCGGCACGACAAAATGGAGCTTCCGCAAGCTTTTGAACTACGCCATTGACGGCATTATCGGCTTCTCTACCCGCCCCCTGCGGATCGCAACGTATCTTGGCGGCTTGACCGGTTTTGCAGCGCTGATCTATTTGATCATTGTCGTTCTGCAGAAGCTGATCGTCGGTATTGACGTTCCCGGTTATGCCACCATCATCGTGCTGATCCTGCTTCTTGGCAGTATGCAGCTGTTTGCAATCGGTATTATCGGCGAATATGTGGGTAAGACATTCGAGCAAAGCAAGCATCGACCCATTTATATTGCCAAGGAAGTTCTTTTGCCGGAGGAAGAAAAATGAGAAAATATCTGCTGCCGAAGGGTTTTCCCTTCTATAAAGCCAATCTGCATTGCCACAGCACCGCCTCCGACGGCGATTTGACGCCGGAACAGATCAAGCAGGCCTACAAGGCCAAGGGCTACAGCGTGATTGCTTACACCGATCACGAGCTAATGGTCCCCCACCCTGAGCTGAATGATCCTGAATTTCTGGCATTGAACGGCTATGAAATTGAGGTTTTGGACGATTATCCTCTGGACTCCCCGTTCAGACAGCGAAAGACCTGCCATCTGTGCCTGATTGCCAAGGAAGCGGACAATCTGCGGCAGGTTTACTGGACGAATGTGTATGTTACGAAGATGCTGCGGGATAAGCATCCTGAGCTGGTTGCAGGTTATGCGGATACGCCGGACACCAAGCGTGTGTTTAGTCCGGAGGGCATTACCGATCTGATCATGACTGCGAGAAATAACGGCTTCTTCGTTACTTACAACCATCCTTACTGGTCGCTGGCTGATTTCACAATGCTTTCTCAGTATCACGGAATGCACGCCCTGGAGATCTACAACCACGGCTGTTCTACCGGCGGCTTTGACGAATACGATCCTCCCCTGCTGGATGCGATGCTGCGTAACAATCAGCGGGTGTTCTGCGTGGCGGCTGATGACAATCACGGCGAGAGAAGCCAGTTTGGCGGATGGAATATGATCTGCGCGGAAAAGCTGGAGTACAGGACCGTTACTAAGGCCCTGGAAGACGGCCATTTCTACGCATCCCCCGGCCCGGAGATCAAGGAGCTGTGGTTTGAAGATGGCAATGTCCATATCACCTGCTCCCCTGCTGCGAAGATCGTTGCATCCTTTGGTATTCGCAAAAAGGTTTGTTTCCGCAAGACAGATGCAGACTTGACAGAAGCCGTGATCCCGGTTGACAAGGACGATATTTATGTTCGCGTAACGGTGTGGGACGAAAACGGCGATCACGCCGATACCAACGCCTATTTTACAGACGAATTATTTAGCTAACATAAGAAAAACCGCTTCGGTTGTTCCGAAGCGGTTTTGTTTTACTTCTTGGCCTTGGCAGCTTTCTTTTCTGCCTTCTTCTTGGCGCGCTCTTCCTGAGCCTTCTTGGCAGCTTCCTGAGCAGCCTCGTTGGCGGTGTCGTTGGAAGACAGAGCCCACTTGCGCAGCTCGATGCGGACCTGATCAGCGCTGGTCTCAATCACGAACTTATCGTCCTTGACGTTGACAACAGTACCGACGATGCCGCCGATGGTGGTGATGCGGTCGCCAACCTTAACGTTGGTGCGCATTTCTTCAGCTTCCTTCTTGCGCTTGTTCTCGGGACGGATCAGCATAAAGTAGAATACGCCGATCATAACAGCCAGCATGATAATGGTAGAACCCATAAATAAATCTCCTTTGGTATAAATATCCTCGTTATTATATCATTTTCCAGGCAAAAAGCAAGTAGAATTTAGATCCTCTGGCTTAATTTAACAGAATATTCATTACGGAATGCTTCAAACGTGCCATTATCCAGCGCTTCCCGGATCTTTTCCATCAGTTTATTGTAGAAATAAAGGTTGTGCATTACACTTAAACGCATTGCCAGCATTTCCTCTGCCACGAACAGGTGGCGGATATAGGCCTTGGAGTAACGGCGGCATACGGGACAGTCGCACTTAGGATCAATGGGTGTTTCGTCCAGCTGATATTTGGCGTTGCGCAGGTTGATCGCGCCGTCCCAGGTAAACAGCCGTGCGTGGCGGGCGTTGCGGGCAGGCATCACGCAGTCAAAGAAATCTACGCCACGATACACCGCCTCGATGATGTTGCTGGGTGTGCCTACGCCCATCAGATAGCGGGGCCTGTCCTTCGGCATAAAGGGCTCTACAGCTTCAATGATGTCGTACATTTCTTCCGCGGTCTCACCCACAGCCAGACCGCCAATGGCATAGCCCGGCAGATCCAGCTCAGCGATCCGCCGCATATGCTCCTGCCGGATGTCCGGATACGTGCCGCCCTGATTGATACCCCACAGCATCTGCTGGGGATTAACCGTGTCAGGAAGCTGATTCAGGCGTGCATTCTCTGCCTTGCAGCGCTGAAGCCAGCGGAACGTTCTGTCCACACTCTTCTGAACATAGTCCCGGGGTGCAGGATTCTCGATGCACTCATCGAAAGCCATACAGATATCCGAGCCCAGATTGGACTGGATCTGCATACTCTCCTCCGGGCCCATAAAAATCTTTTTGCCGTCGATGTGGGAGGAAAAATACACGCCCTCCTCCTTGATCTTGCGAAGACCTGACAGGCTGAACACCTGAAAACCGCCGGAATCCGTGAGGATCGGGCCATCCCAGGTCATAAATTTATGAAGGCCGCCCATCTGCTTAACCACGGTGTCCGTAGGTCGCAGATGAAGATGATAGGTGTTGGAAAGCTCCACCTGGCATCCGATATTCTTCAGATCCTCAGCACTGAGTGCGCCTTTGATGGCGCCCTGGGTGCCGACATTCATAAATACCGGGGTCTGGACCGTACCGTGGGCGCAGGTAAATTCACCCCGCCGGGCCTTCCCTTCTGTTTTCAAAAGCTTAAACATACATACCTCTTACAAAGATAAGTTTCGATTCAAGAAATCCTTGATCGCAGACTGGTACATTTCGGTCTGCTTGTACATTCCGTTGCCGTGATTACAGCCGGGCAGGATCAGAACAGTTGTCTGCATAGGACTTTGCTTCTTGATTTCATTCAGAACAACATCCATCTGCTCGTTGCTGCCGGCTGAAAGCAAAAGCGGATATTTCGCTTGTGAAATATTTTTCACACGGTCAAAATCTGATACGCTTACGCCAAATTCCTTCAAAAAGCGCTCTGTTGCATAAGAAAACGCCTTGTCAGGATTGTGCTTGCTTGCAGTTTGAGATAAAAAGCGGAAAAATCCTTCAATGTTGACACTAGGTGCATCACTGACCAGGCACCTTACATTTTTCATTTCCTGCGTAGCAAGATCCAACGCGATCCCACCGCCCATACTAAGGCCGTGGATGACGATCTCACCGTCCGGAATTCTTTCGTTGATCATATCCACCCAGCGCATAATGTCCAGATACTCCAGTGCGCCAAGGGCAATGTATTTACCCTCGCTTGGACCGTGGGCACGCAGATAAGGGATCAGAACATTAAAGCCAAGTGAACGGTAAAATAAGGACGGAAATGCAGACTCCCGTTCCGCGTGGCTGGTGTAGCCGTGCACCCAGATCATCGTTTTCTTGCTGGCATTTGGATAGTATATACCCCGCAGGATCAGGCCATCATCACTTTTGATCTGAACAGTCTCGTGCTGTATCTTGCGGATCTGCGCCAGAGAGTTGTGAACGGTAGTGATGGTATCATACCAGGAATCCTCCGGTCCAACCATCTTATAGGCCTTGTTAATATCCGGCCGTTTCAGCAAATGATGGAAAAGAATATTTGCTTTTAACTTTTCAAACATACGATTCTCCTTATAGGATAGCCATAGCATCTCCAAATGAAAAAAATCTGTAACGCTTTTCGACAGCTTCATCATATGCGGCCAGTACATTCTCTCTGCCGGCAAAGGCGGAAACAAGCATCACAAGGGTGCTTTCCGGCAGGTGGAAATTGGTGATCAGACCCTGCATCGCCTTAAAGCTGTAGCCGGGATAGATAAAGATCTCCGTCCATTTAGATTTTGCCTCAAAGCTGCCGTCATCATTAACCAGGCTCTCCAGCGTGCGGCAGGATGTTGTACCAACACAAATGATCCGTCCGCCGGCTGCCTTGGTTTCATTCAAAATATCGGCTGTCTCCTGGCTGATCATACAAAGCTCAGAGTGCATATGATGATCGGAAATTTCCTCGGCTTTTACCGGACGGAATGTGCCAAGTCCCACGTGGAGCGTTACAAAAGCGGTCTTTACGCCCTTTTTGCGGATATTTTCCAACAATTCATTGGTAAAATGCAGACCGGCTGTCGGTGCGGCGGCAGAGCCGACCTCCCGGGAATAGACCGTCTGATACCGCTCCTGATCCTGCAGCTCAGCTTTGATGTACGGCGGCAGCGGCATCTTGCCCAGTCGCTCCAAAACCTCAAGAAAAATGCCCTCGTAGCGGAATTCAACAACGCGGTTACCGTCTTCCTTGACCTCCGTAACTACGGCAGACAGCTCTCCGTTGCCGAAGATGACCTCATTGTCCACCTGCATTTTTCTGCCGGGTTTACAAAGGCACTCCCACTTCTTGCCGCCGAGATCCCGCAGCAGCAGCACCTCAACAGCACCACCGCTGGGTCGATGACCGAGAAGACGGGCAGGCAGTACTCTGGAATCATTCATCACCAGGCAGTCGCCGGGATTCAAATGGTCGATAATATCGTAAAAATGCTTATGGCTTACCTCACCGCTATCACGGTCCAGCACCAGCAGCCGGGACGAATCCCGCTTCTCAAGGGGTGTCTGGGCAATCAGCTCTTCCGGCAGATCATACCAAAAATCACTTGTCTTCATCTGATTTCCTCCAAATATCTATCAGCGATAGTATAGGACATTTTCGCAAGAATTGCAACAGAAAATCCTGACAAATCCCCTGCCCTTCGCATAAGATGGTGCGGAGGGATGTATTTATGAAAAATGTACTGTTTTCCGGCGTCTGTACGGCGCTTGTAACGCCGTTTCTTGACGGCAAGGTCAACTTTCCTATGATGGAAATTCTCCTGCGCAGGCAGTGTGATGCCGGCGTCAAGGCCGTTGTAGTCTGCGGCACTACCGGCGAGTCCCCTACCATATCTGATGACGAAAAGCTGGAGCTTTTCCGCAGGTGCAAAGCCTACGCAAAGGACGATTGCCTGATCATAGCCGGAACGGGCTCGAATTCCACCGAGCACGCGGTGTGGCTTAGTCGCGAGGCTGAAAAATGTGGCGTGGATGCCCTTCTGGTGGTGAGTCCATACTACAATAAAGCCACGGAAGAGGGCTTATTTGCCCATTATCTGTCCATAGCCCACGCGGTAAAGCTGCCTATAATCGTCTATAATGTGCCAGGGCGCACCGGAGTGGACATTCCCGTTTCGGTCTATAAGCGGCTTTCCCGTATTCCAAACATGGCAGGCGTGAAAGAAGCGTCCAGCAGTATTACAAAAATAGCCGAGATTCGTTCTGCTTGTCCCGAATTTCCCATCTGGAGCGGGAATGACGATATGGTCGTCCCTACTCTGGCGCTGGGTGCGCAAGGGGTGATCTCCGTGCTGTCAAATGTCGCGCCTGTTGAAACGGATGCGATGGTGCAATCGGCTCTTGCGGGAGATTTCGACACGGCGGCAGCGCTGCAATGTCAGCTTTTACCGCTGATCAAGCTGCTGTTTTGCGAAGTCAATCCCATACCGATCAAGGCGGCAATGAAACTGATCGGCTTTGACTGCGGCGGCTGCCGCCTGCCGCTGACTTCCCTATCAACGGAAAATCAAAAGAAAATAGCGGAATATCTGGCGATCTAGCGTATTTTAAAGGCCCCCTTGTGTAAAGGGGGCTGTCAGCCGATCAGGCTGACTGGGGGATTGACAATCCCTCCGTCAAAAATCAAAGATTTTTGACACCTCCCTTTGCACAAGGGAGGCTTAAAAACATATTGCCCACGGAAGAATTCCGTGGGCAATATTATTATGCCAGAATTGCCTTGTGGAAGACCTTCTTGCCCTTGCGGATCTTCACTCCGTCGCGGAGCATATCCTCAGTAACGGTGAACTGAGCAGATGGTACTTTCTCGTCGTTGACCAGCACGCCGCCCTGCTCAACCAGCTGACGGGCCTGCTTGTTGGAGGGTGCGAGGCCGCAGGCGACCATCAGATTCAGAATGCCGATCTTGCCGTCGGTCAGCTGGGAAGCTGCGATCTCGGTAGTGGGCATATTGGTGTCATCACCGCCGCCGGCAAACAAAGCCTTGGCAGCAGACTGGGCTGCATTGGCTTCCTCCTCACCGTGGACCAGCTTGGTCAGCTCATAGGCCAGGATCTCCTTGGCGGTGTTCAGCTGGGCATCCTTCCAGCCATCCATCTCATTGATTCTCTCCAGAGGCAGGAAGGTCAGCATACGGATGCACTTGAGAACGTCTGCATCCTCCACATTGCGCCAGTACTGGTAGAAATCAAAGGGTGTAGTCTTGTTGGGATCCAGCCAAACAGCGCCCTTTGCGGTCTTGCCCATCTTTTTGCCCTCAGAGTTCAGAAGCAGCGTTATGGTCATTGCGTGTGCATCTTTGCCAAGCTTACGGCGGATCAGTTCCGTGCCGCCCAGCATATTGCTCCACTGGTCATTGCCACCGAATTGCATATTGCAGCCGTAGTGCTGATACAGGTAGTAAAAGTCGTAAGACTGCATCGGCATATAGTTGAATTCCAGGAAGGAAAGGCCCTTCTCCATACGCTGCTTAAAGCACTCAGCACGCAGCATATTGTTAACAGAGAAGCAACCGCCGATCTCGC
>JAFTUO010000036.1 GCA_017466215.1 Oscillospiraceae bacterium
ATTTTCTTCGTGACGGTGAAAATCGTGGGCAAATCCGGCAAATTCTTCATCGGTCAGCAGCAATCCTTGGGTAAGCTGAACGGCTTCGTGGAGGAAATGATCCACGGCCAGAAGGTGGTCAAGGTCTTTACCCACGAAGAAAAATGCAAGGAAGATTTCGACAAGCTCAATGACGAGCTTTGCCGCAACGCCTATACCGCCGGCCGGCTGACCAATATGATGGGCCCGGTGAACAACAACTTGGGCTATATCCAGTACGCCATTCTGGCTGTTGTGGGCGGCACGATCGCCGTGGCCTCCGGCGGCAAGCTGTTGTCGTTG
Source organism: Oscillospiraceae bacterium (assembly GCA_017466215.1). GTDB lineage: Bacteria > Bacillota > Clostridia > Oscillospirales > Oscillospiraceae > Faecousia. Next base: position 322 of record JAFTUO010000036.1, read on the forward strand.
GGCAGTCTGATGACCTTTATGCTGCTGTCGCGGTCCTTCAATATGCCCATCTCCCAGGTCAGCAACCAGTTCAATGCCATTATTATGGCCCTGGCCGGCGCGGAGCGGATCTTCGAGCTGATGGATGAAGCGCCGGAGGTGGACGACGGCTATGTTACTCTGGTCAACGCCGAGATCGACGAAAACGGCAACATCACCGAGTCTGAAAAGCGCACCGGAAAATGGGCCTGGAAGCATCCCCATCAGGCCGACGGCACGGTAACCTACACCGAGCTGAAGGGCGATATCACGATGTACAATGTGGACTTCGGCTATGTGCCGGAAAAGACGGTGCTGCACGATGTTTCCCTGTATGCCACCCCGGGTCAGAAGATCGCCTTTGTGGGCGCCACCGGCGCAGGCAAGACCACTATCACCAATCTGATCAACCGCTTCTATGACATTGCCGACGGCAAGATCCGCTATGACGGCATCAATATCAACAAGATCAAAAAGTCCGATCTGCGGCGGTCGCTGGGTATGGTTTTGCAGGATACCAACCTCTTCACCGGCACGGTGATGGACAATATCCGCTACGGCAAGCTGGATGCCACCGATGAAGAATGCATCCACGCCGCCAAGCTGGCCAATGCCCACGATTTCATCACCCGGCTGCCCGAGGGCTACCAGACGGAGCTGACCGGCAACGGCGCGAATCTTTCCCAGGGTCAGCGGCAGCTGATCGCTATCGCCCGGGCGGCGGTGGCCGATCCTCCGGTGATGATCTTGGACGAGGCCACCTCCTCCATCGACACCCGTACCGAGGCGTTGGTGCAAAAGGGTATGGATGCGCTGATGAAGGGCAGGACCACCTTCGTCATTGCCCACCGGCTGTCCACAGTTATGAATTCCGACTGCATTATGGTGCTGGAAAACGGCCGCATCATCGAGCGCGGCCCCCACGAGGAGCTGATCGCCCAAAAGGGCACCTATTATCAGCTATACACCGGCGCATTTGAATTGGAGTAAGCTCCAAGTGAAAAGTGAACAGTTGAAAGATGAAAGTTTCGGTGTCGGCTTCGCCGACGGATGAAAATCATTTGCGCAGCAAATATATCCACTTTCCTCTCTGCAATCATTTCCACACAAAAAGCCACCTCTTTCGAGGTGGTTTTTTTCAACAAATTTTTCTTGCAAAAGTGGGTATCTTATTGTATTATACAAGCATACAAAAGTACACAGGAGGTAAACATTATGGGTTATTGGAACAACAAAACCGCTATCATCACCGGCGCAGGCTTCGCCGCACTCTCTGACGGCAAGTGCGGCTCCATCGGCTACGGCATTGCCACCGCATTCGCAAAGGAAGGCGCAAATCTTGTCATCACCGGCAGAAATGTGGCCAAACTGGAAAAAGCCAAGCAGGAGCTGGAAAAGCTCTACGGCATCAAGGTTTTGATCCTGGCTGCTGACATTGCCGCAGGTCTTGACAACGAAGCCACTGCAAAGAAGGTTGCTGACGCAGCTTATGCCGAATTTGGCCGGATCGACGTGCTGATCAACAACGCGCAGGCTTCCGCCTCCGGCGTTACCATTCAGGATCACACCACGGAGCAGTTTGACCTGGCGATGTACTCGGGTCTGTACGCCACCTTCTACTATATGAAGGCCTGCTATCCCTACTTGAAGCAGACCCAGGGCAGCATCATCAATTTTGCTTCCGGCGCTGGTCTTTTCGGCAACTACGGCCAGTGCGCCTACGCCGCTGCCAAGGAAGGCATCCGGGGTCTGTCCCGCGTGGCTGCCACCGAGTGGGCAAAGGACGGCATCAATACCAATATCATTTGCCCCCTGGCCTGGACGGCGCAGCTGGAAAAATTCCAGCAGGCTTACCCCGAGGCATTCAAGGCCAATGTCAAGATGCCGCCTGCCGGCCATTTTGGCGATGCAGAGACCGAGATCGGCCGGGTCTGCGTCCAGATCGCACACCCCGATTTCAAGTATATGAACGGTGAGACCATCACCCTGGAGGGTGGTATGGGCCTGCGGCCGTAAAAATCGCATAGAAAAGCCACCTCGAAAGAGGTGGCTTTGTTTCGTAAGGGCGGATTTTCAATCCGCCCTCTTGTCATTCCGAGGGCCGCTAGGCCCGTGGGAATCTCCCGGTACAATTTCTGAAGGTGCTGCGCAGTGAATTGCATAGTACCAGGAGATTGCCACGTCGCTGCGCTCCTCGCAATGACATACTAACGTAATAACATTGTTCGAAAGAGGTGGCTTTGTTTTTTATTGCCTGCACCTTTTTGGGGTTGTGGAATACTCTGGAATGAGCGGCAAATCGCTCGAAAAAAATCTTGGAGGTATTCGTTATGTGCAACAACAACGGCTTCGGTGGCAACAACTGCTGGTGGATCATCATCCTGATCCTGCTGTTTACCTGCTGCGGTAACAACAACAGCGGCTGCAACAACAATTACGTCTGCGATCGCTGCTAAACAGGAAGGGCGCCCCAATCGGGGCGCCCAAATTTATTCTTCGGTGATCAGTGCGTCTTCCAGGGTGCGGCCCAGACTGTAATGGAACACCGCGTCCCGGGATGGCGACAGATCCGGCAGCATTCCGCGGCGGACAAACGCCGCATCATTCAGGAACAGAATCGGGCAAAGCTGGCCCTCCTCCATCACCGCCTCGTGAAGCTTATAGAAATTGCCGGCGTTGGTCATAGCTGCAAGGCTCATCTCGTGCAGCACGGGATCTGCCAGACCGCCGTAATTCAAGGACGTATTCGTGCCGAAAAATGCGGAAATATCCATATTGGCCGACAGCTTCGTCTGACCCAGATACAGATCATACTCGCTGTAGCGCAGATTTTCTTCAAAATCCTCGGCGGAGCTTTTTACGATGGTAACCTTCAAGCCGCCGGCGCGGAGCATATCCGCAATGGCCAGACCCGCCCGATGGCGGATCACATCATCGCCGTTGAGCAGCAGCGTTACCGTATTGTCCTCCAGCTGGGCCGCGGTTACCGCCTCGGCAAACAGCTCCGGCGCATAGCCAAAGCGCTGCGCCAGGGACGAATTGTACCAGGGGGACGCCGGGGATGCCGGCAGCGATGCCGGACGGGCCAGGCCGTGATAAAACTGCTCGGAAAGGGTCTCCCGGTCGATGGCGTGGGTCAGCGCCCGGCGAATGGCAGGATCAGAGAAGATCTTGCTCTTTTCATTGCACACCAGATAAAGCATACGGCCGTTTTCCGCGTTCCACAGCTCATAGTCGCCGCGGAAATCCACATATCGGTCAGAGCTGGGGTCGGCAACCACCATACTGACTCCCTCAAATTCAAAGGCATCCCGGATCTGCGCCGGGGATTCGCCCTTGACCAGCGCAATGGTGTCACCGTAGACCGGCAGCTTGGCCTCGCACCACCAGGCGGCCTGCCGCCGCAGGGATGCGCCTTCCTCATTCAGCTCCAGCCGGTACGGGCCGCTGCCCACAGGCCGCGCTACATTCACTTCCGACGCCTTGACCACCGGGATATCCAGCAGCAGCGGCAGCTCCGCCATAGGCGTTTTCATCTCGATGACCACAGCCTCGCCGGAAACGGTGATGGACTTGACCTGCTGCAGCCGGCCGCCATACCAGCGGCTTTCCTGGGCCTCATTCAGACTGGCCACCACGTCGTTCGCCGTTACCCGGCTTCCGTCAGAAAACAGCGCATCCGCCAGATAAAAGGTATAGGTCTTCAAATCTGCCGTCGCGCTGTAGCTTTCGCAAAGCACCGGCTCAGCCTCATACTCCCGGTTGACGCTGAAAAGGCCCTGGTAGATCAGAGAAAACAGCGCCCGGTTGGCAGTATTTTCGCTCTTAAAGGGATTCAGCTGCTCGGTGGGGTCATAGATCAGCGACAGCGCCTGGGCCTCTTGGCCGGGAACAGTGGGTTTCACCGCGTTGGTATCGCCAAAATAGGTGGGGGTGGTGGAATCAAGGCTGCCGTTTTGGGCGCTGCAGCCACACAGCAGCATCGCCGCGCACAACACCAATATGAAGATCTGTTTCACGGCGACACCCCCTTACATACAATGATCGCGCCCTGCGAGCCCCGTTTCGCGCCGGTGATCCGGTGCGACCAAAATCTTTGGTTCTGGCACTTGGTGCAGGCGTCGCTGATTTCAATATGCGTAACACCTGCCCGGCGGAGAAATTCCGCATTGATTGCTTTTAGGTTTACATAATATTTTTCATTTTTGGTGCGGATATGTTTCCGCGCCGTTTCGCCCAACGCCGCAAGCATCGCTTCCGGCACATCGGCATCGGTTTCAAAGCAGCACATACCGATATTCGGCCCGATGGCCGCCCGGATATCGCCCGGCTTCGCGCCAAAATGCGCTTCCATCGCCCGGACGGTCTTGCCGGCAATGTCTGCGGCCGTGCCGCGCCAGCCGGCGTGGGCTGCGCCCACAGCCCCGGTTACCGGGTCATAGAGCAGGATCGGCGTGCAGTCAGCGGTGAACACCTTCAGCGCCACCCCGGGCTGCGCCGTAACCAGCGCATCACACTCCGGGTAATCGTGGTGGTCCAGCCCTAAATAATCCGCCGCTGTAACGGCGCGGACGATATCAGAATGGGTCTGCCGGGTGCAGATCAGCTTTTTCGGGTCAAAGCCCAATTCATCTGCTAAAATCTGCAGATTTTTCGCCACATTTTCTGCCTTTTCGCCACTATGCAGGCCGATATTCAAGGACGCAAACTGCCCGGTGCTGACACCGCCCAGGCGGGTGGTGAAAGCGTGGGGCACAGCGATCCCCTCGGCGATCAAGTATTCTAATGTTCCGTTTTTCTGGATGGTAATCGACATAGGCGCTCCTAAAACAGATGTCATTGCGAGGCTCGCAGAGCCGTGGCAATCTCCCGGTGCGATATTCCATTGCGCACCGCATTTCGTTAGATTGGACCAGGAGATTCCCACGTCGCGTCTTTCGACGCTCCTCGGAATGACAGAGATACTTATTCTGCCTGTTTATCTTTCTGCAGGCAGCACTTCTTGTACTTCTTGCCGCTGCCGCAGGGGCAGGGATCGTTGGGGCCGACCTTCTTGTCGCGGTTGCGGATGGGCTGCTTCTTCACAGTCTTGTCCGGCGCGGAAGTGCCGGTCTCCTTGGCAACCTTTACCCGCTTGACCTCCTGCTTAGGCTGGATCTGGGCCAGGAACAGACGGCGCACCGTCTCCTCACGGATGGCGGTGATCATCGCCTGGAACATCTGGTAGCCCTCTTCCTTATAGGCGATGACGGGATCGTGCTGGCCGTAAGCCCGCAGGCCGATGCCCTGCTTCAGATCGTCCATAGCGTCAATGTTGTCCATCCAATATTCGTCAACCACACGGAGCATAACCACACGCTCCAGCTCCCGCATAACGGCGGGCGTCAGCGCGGCTTCCTTCTTCCCATAGGTTTCCATCGCCTGGGCATAGATCGCCTCGGTCAGGCTGGCAACATCCAGCTTTTCCGGGGCTGTGAAGCTGCCCTTGGGGAAATAAACGCCCTCAAAATGCTTCAGAAGCTCGCCCAGCTCCTCTGCAGGGATATGGCCGCCATAGCTGCTCAGCACATCGGCAACGGTAGAGCTGACCACTTCCTCCAGCATCGTCAGGATGCTCTGGTGCAGGTCCTCGCCGTCCAGCACCTTCTGCCGCTGGGCATAGATGACCTCACGCTGGGTGTTCATCACGTTATCGTATTCCAAAACGCTCTTTCTGGAGCGGAAATGGCGGCTTTCAATGCTGCGCTGGGCATTTTCCACGGCATTGGACAGAATCCGCGCGTCAATGGGGGTATCCTCGTCCAGACCCAGAGTGTCCATCATCGTCATCACCCGGTCAGAGGAGAACAGACGCATCAGGTCGTCCTGCAGGCTCAGGTAGAAGCGGCTTTCGCCGGGGTCGCCCTGACGGCCGGCACGGCCGCGGAGCTGATTGTCGATACGGCGGGATTCGTGGCGCTCTGTGCCCACGATGAACAGGCCGCCGGCCTCCCTGACCCGCTGGGCCTCGTCAGCGATCTCATCCTTATACTTTTTCAGCAGCTGCTCGTACTGGCTGCGGATGGCCAGGATCTCAGGATCGCTGGTCTCGGCGTAGGAATCCGCCTCTGCCAGCAGCTCCTCGGAAACATCCTGCTTGCGCAGCTCATTTTTTGCCAAAAATTCCGCGTTGCCGCCCAGCATAATATCCGTACCACGGCCCGCCATATTGGTGGCGATGGTTACAGCGCCGAATTTACCGGCCTGGGCGACAATCTGGGCTTCCTGCTCGTGATACTTGGCGTTCAGCACGTTATGACGGATGCCCTCGCGCTTCAGATACTTGCTGAGGATCTCGCTCTTTTCGATGGAGATCGTACCCACCAGCACCGGCTGGCCCTTGGCGTTGCAGGCCTTGACCTGCTCCACGATGGCGCGGAACTTGCCGGGCTCGGTCTTATACACCACGTCGGAATGATCCTGGCGGGCAATGGGCTTATTGGTGGGGATCTCCACCACGTCCAGCTGGTAGATGGAGGCAAATTCCTCGGCTTCCGTCAGCGCCGTACCGGTCATACCGGACAGCTTGTCGTACAGACGGAAGAAATTCTGGAACGTGATGGTAGCCAGGGTCTTGCTTTCGCCGGCCACCTGGACATTTTCCTTGGCTTCGATGGCCTGGTGCAGTCCCTCGTTATACCGCCGGCCGTACATCAGACGGCCCGTGAATTCGTCAACGATGATGATCTGGCCTTCCTTGACCACATAGTCAATATCCTTTTTCATCAAGCCCCGGGCTTTCATCGCCTGGTTGATGTGGTGGGACAATGTGGTATTTTCCAGATCCGCCAGATTTTCCACGCCGAAATACTTCTCCGCCTTGGCAATGCCCTCAGCGGTCAGGGAAACGGTGCGGCTCTTTTCGTCCACGAAATAGTCGCAGTCGTAGTTATCGTGGACTTCCTTATCCTCGGTTTTGGCAAAGACCTTTTTGCGCAATGTGGACACGAAATAGTCCGCCATTTCATACAGCTTGGAGGATTCCTCGCCCTTGCCGGAGATGATCAGAGGGGTTCTTGCCTCGTCGATGAGGATGGAGTCCACCTCGTCCACGATGGCAAAGGCGTGGCCGCGCTGTACCAGCTCCTGCTTATAGATGGCCATATTATCACGCAGATAATCGAAGCCCAGCTCGTTATTGGTGCAGTAGGTAATGTCCGCGGCGTAGCTGATCTTCCGCTGGGCCGGGTCCATACCGGGAATGATCAGACCGACGCTCAGGCCCATATAGCGATAGACCTTGCCCATCCACTCGGAGTCGCGCTTGGCCAGGTACTCATTGACGGTAACCACGTGGACACCCCGACCGGTCAGGGCATTCAGATAGCAGGGCAAAATGGCCACCAGGGTCTTACCTTCGCCGGTCTTCATTTCCGCGATACGGCCCTGGTGCAGAATGATACCGCCGATGAGCTGTACGGGATAAGGCTTCATACCCAGCACCCGCCAGGCAGCCTCCCGAATGGCCGCAAATGCCTCGGGCAGAATATCGTCCAGACTTTCGCCGGCGGCGTAACGCTCCTTAAATTCCGCAGTTTTCGCCTTCAGCGCATCCTCAGACAGCGCGCTAAACTCACTTTCCATCGAAAGAATCTTATCCACGATCGGCTGGATCTTTTTGATCTCCCGCTGAGAGCGAGTGCCGAACATCTTGGTAATCAGTCCCATAAACGCATACCTCGTCGAAAAATAGTTCAAAAATGGCTATACAAATCCAATTTTACTCATTATATCACGGTTTTGCAAAAAATCATAGCCTGTTTGTAAATTTTCCGTCGCTCTGTCTTGGCTCTCCCCTTGGGAGAGCTGGCACGACACCCTCTCCGTCCAAAATCGCAGATTTTGGACACCTCTCCCAAAGGGAGAGGCAAGAGCGGTGGCGTGACTGAGAAGGTCAATGCAGCTGCCCTCTCCGTCACGGCTGTCGCCGTGCCACCTCCCCCAAAGGGGGAGGCAAGGGTATGCTGTATGGCTTGTAGGGGCGGCGTTTCGCCGCCCGCGAGACGGGAGACCCGTCCCCTACAGCCGGGCGATTGCAAGGCTCGCCCCTACGGCATCACATTGTTGTTGCAAAAACGGTGGGTTTTCTATATAATAAAAGAAATCACCGCAAAGGAGGAAGCCGCAATGAGCCGGATCGTTTTTATCACGCCCAACACCGAAGGTCGCTTCAGCGACGGCGTGCTTGGCACTTTGCAGCTTGCCACCATTCTGGACCAGGCCGGCATCGGCTGTGAGATCCTTCCGTTTTTCCGCATCGGCGCACTGACCAGCCTGGACGCGTTCCTGGACAGCACCGTTGATGCCATTGCGGCGCGTGCGCCGAAGATCGTATCGTTCTACACCCGCTGCGACACCTATCACATTATGCTGAAAATGGCGCAGCGGATCAAGCAGCTGTGGCCGGAAATTTACATTGTCCTGGGCGGCCCGCAATCGGACATCACCGCGCAGGAGACCGTCAGGCAGATCCCCTGGGTGGACTATGTCTGCTGCGGCGAGGGCGAGACCACCATCGTTCCCTTCTTCTCCTCTTTGCTGCGGGGCGCGCCGGATACAACCGTTGACGGCCTTGTCTACCGGGAAAACGGCGCTGTCAAAACCAATCCCCGCCCGGCGCTTTTGAAGGA
>JAFTUO010000037.1 GCA_017466215.1 Oscillospiraceae bacterium
CGGGATGGACATACCTCTGGTGTACCAGTTGTTCTGCCAAGGGCATGGCTGGGTAGCTACGTATGGACGAGATAAACGCTGAAGGCATCTAAGCGTGAAACTCTCCCTGAGATAAGATCTCCACTGAGGCACGTCGTAGACGATGACGTTGATAGGTCAGAGGTGGAAGCGCAGTAATGTGTGCAGCTGACTGATACTAATAAGCCGAAAGCTTGATCTAAAGCAGGCTCAGTGCAGTTCGCCTCGAGTAAATGCAAAAGAAAACAATGTTCAGTTTTCAGGGTATATGCATATATTAGTATTGACAAGTGAAATTGTTGATGCTATAATCCTTATACCGTTAGAGCGGCTTGCCGCTTTGACATAAACGATGGGTAACACCCATCCATAAGAGTTGGTATTGATTGTCGTGTGGGTCCACCTGTTCCCATCCCGAACACAGAAGTTAAGCATATGTACGCCGACGATAGTTGCCGGGTGACTGGCCGTGAAAATAGGTAATGCCAACACAAAGATTCCTCTTTAGCTCAGTCGGTAGAGCGACGGACTGTTAATCCGCAGGTCGTTGGTTCGAGTCCAACAAGGGGAGCCAAAAATCCCGTTCACGTAAGTGGACGGGATTTTACTTATTACTTCTTACCTCTTCACTCTTACTTCAAATAATGTTTTGAACGGGATTTTTGGAAGGTAATAAGTAAGAAGTAATAGGTAATAAGTATTGCGGCTTTGCCACTAATTATAAAAACAGTGCTTTGCATTGATTTCCAACCGCTTTTATGCTATAATATTCCCAAGGCGGTGATGATATGGAAAAATACATCTATATTTTTGTTATAATGTTTGTTGTAGTTGTTATTCCTATCGCTCTTTATATTATTTTCAAGCCTATGTTTCGACAGAATAAATTATTGAATGGTATTGTTAACTACGATACTTTTATGAGAAAATTTGTGTTTCGTATTGAGATTACAAAGGAAGAATTATATTCACAGCTGAAAATACGCAATATCAATGATGTATTAGAATATTCTTTAAATGAGGATTGTTCAGTCATTACATTTACTATGTATAATATGAAATATTCATATAAAATAATAGTTGATGATTTCAATGAATCAATTATTCTGCGAGTTGAGCAAATACAGATAACCAGTAAGCCAGCTTTTCGTATCAATGAATTTTTTATTAAGAAATTTAATGCAACACCATTGGAGTTTGAAAAATATTCATTTTAATATAAAATATTAAAGAAAATCAGGTTTTTGCCCAGTTCTTTTTCGGACACGAATGCCAAAAAGAAGACCACCCAATCGGGTGGTCTTTTTTGTATTGCTATGGTATTGCCGGTGTGGTACAATAATTGTAAGGCGGTGGTGATATGGGTACAATTTTATATGAGTTGCATTTTGACTGGACTGACAGCCTTCCACTGTTAATCCCTCTGGTGGTGGGGCTTGGTTTTTTCTTTGTTTTCAAATGGTATCCCGAACAAAATACGGGAGCGAATCAAAGAGGCAGCAGTGGCTATACCGGCTATGTGTTTTTTAAGTGGATGGGCTGGATCGTCGGTGTGTTAACGATAATCCTTTTTGTATGTTTACTGGCGGCACATATTTACGATTTTTCAGAAAAGAAAAACGCTCTTGAAAATAATGAAGTCCTTATTGTGGAAGGATATGTAGAACAATACCACGCTATGCCGTTTGAGGGACATGATACGGAGCATTTTGAAATTAACGGTGTGTTTTTTGAGTATACAAACTTTGAATTGACAAACGGATATAATGTGCCTGCCTGTTATGGCGGTGTAGTAAAAGAGAACGGCCAATATTTGAAAATCAAATATGTTGATAATTTGGGATATAATGTAATTTTGTATATTGAAGAGCTTGCTCCATAGGAAAAGCTCGCTTTTGGATTAATTTATACACGCAAAAAGCACCCCGTATGGAGTGCTTTTTGTTATACCTTGCATTCTAACTGCCGATATGCTACAATTAACGCAAGGCGGTGATGGAATGAGAAAAGCTGTTATGATTACCTGGCTGGTGCCGGTTTTGTTATTATGCGGATTTGTTGCGCTTTTCTTGGCAGATAAATACTTAGCCGCCAACAATAAAATTGTGGATTCTTTGGGCGAGTATCAATCAGAAGAGCGTTTTACAAGTGGTGGGTTTCTGAATTATACCGATTACGAAAAGTACACTTATAGCGATATTGATTTCAGCGAAAACGAGTATTTCGAAAGCATTAAATTTGCAAGCAAGAAAAAACTCCTTACTTATATCGAAACGTTTGAGGCGTGGATTGCGTCGATTGAAAAAGATGACCCGGAAAACGAGATCGTCGTAGGATATGATTTTGATACCGCGGTGATTTCAGAGGTGGATTATATTTACATTAGCAACGATTCCGATGATTACGTGTCGGGACTTTCTGATGTTTATTTCTTCGATATGGAGACGATGACGCTATATCATTTTCGCAATAATATGTGAAAAAAACAAAGCACTCCGTATGGATTGCTTTTTGTTATGCCCGTTGGATCACGCCGCAGGCGATTTTAGTGCCGGCGTTGCCGGCGGGTTGGGTATGAAAATCGTCTGGCATATTGTGGATCACTACCGTCCGGCCGAGGATATCGCCGATACGGAAGCGGCCGGTGGCTACTGCCAGGTAGGCGTCGCCGTGGCAGTACATCAGCGGCGGAAGATCCCCGGCGTGGTCGGGGTGGGGCGATTCGGCGGGGTTATAGTGGCCGAGGGTGTCGGCAAAGTCTGCGCCGGTGCAGCGGTCGCCTGCGTGGATATGAAACCCGAAGAAGCCAGTGTCGGTTTTGGGCAGGCCGCGGACGGTGGCCTCCACCAGCACACAGTGCCGGCGCTGATAGAATCGCACTTGCCCGCGCAGGTTGGGATAGTCCTCTGAGCCGCGGATGATCGCGATGGCGCAGGGCGGAGTTGGTCGTTGTTGCATATACTCACCTCGAGACAGTATATGCAGATCGGGGCGGATCGGTGCGGGCAAGATCCCTTGCGCGCCTTACGTCAATATGGTATAATAAAAAAGAAGGTGATGTTTGGATGGATAAAAAACAGATTGCCATTAACACGCATTTGATGCTTTGCTTTTTGCTGTTTTGTGCGCTTCTCTTGATTTCGGTTGACTGCGCTGTTGAGAATGAGATTGGTTTGTGCGTTGCGTTCTCCCTTTTTTTGTTGTTGCCGATATTCGTACTTGTAGTATCGCCGCTGTATTTCGTCTTTTCTGATGATTGTGTGGAAATCGTTTATATTTTAGGGGCGAAAGAGATCATTCGGTGGAAGGATATTAAGAGCATTACATTGATGGGAAGCTGGATCACAAAGCACGCCAGTCCGCCGCATTATGCGATTGCGTATAGATGCAAGGAAAAACGGCCATTTTTTGTCCGCGGCGAAATTCCCAAAACAAGAAGAACGAAAAAGCTGATAAAGAAGTATTATAAGAAGCAAATTGTAGGGTAAAGGCGGTGAGGATATGGGATTTTTGGGAATTGGCTTAAGAATCGGGCTGTTTGTTTTGCTGATCATAGCGATTATGCTTTCTCCGCTTGCCTGTACAAGCTATGATGACAACATCGACCATTACAGCCGTGATGTGGAGGAATACAAGGCGGACTTGTTTATGCCGGCGCTGGACAGCATTGGAGAATACACGTCGGCAGCGTATCGCATCAAAAAGGATGAGGGCGTTTTTCCACATTACTCCTTGCGGCTGATCGTGCAGTATGAGGAAGCGGAATTTTTGGCGGAAAAGCAGCGGCTGGAAACAGAATATACTTATCTTGACGAGCCACAGATGTCCGACGATTGCTATGAAATGCCGGTGATAGCTTTTTCTACAGCTGGGTTTGATTTCAGGATTGCTGTGTTCGAGGACACAATTTATCCAAAGAACTTTGGAATGGTGGGTATTTCCGACGAAAAATGCCAGATTGCCTATCTGTGGCAGTATGATCCTGACCTTGACTATATTTGCGAAAAAGATGAGGACAGAACTGCAGAAATGATAGAATTCTTAAATTACCACTTTGGAATGGATGAACTATGAGAAAAAAGACGGTTACGAAAGTAACCGTCTTTTATTTTTGCATTTTGGGGTTGTTTGTTCGTTCCAACAAATAGTCTACAGATACATTGAAATAATCTGCAATTTTGATCAGTTCGTTAATGCCGGGCTCTCGCTCGCCGGTTTCGTAGCGGCTGATGGTATTTTGGTTTGTGTTTAAGTCCATTGCCAGTTTCAGCTGGGATATGCCTTTGGCTTTCCTTATTTCCTTCAAGCGCAATAAAATCACTCCTTGACATTATTATCCCACATCGGTATAATAAAAATATCTCGATATGGGATATTAGGAGGTGCTTTATGGAAATGAATCAAATTAAGAACAGTCCGGAAATGGAAAATGTGGCTTCGTCGAAAAAGGCGGTTATGCTGTTTGGCGCGTTTTGCGCCGGAGGTTTGATCCTGCTGATGATCTCGGCGCTGCTGGCCAACATCGACTCCGTTTCCAACGGCATTGGCGTGCTGTTCTTCCTGGCGGGCTATGGCGTTATCGCGGCGCCCTGCCTGTGCGCATTTATCTTCAAGTTCGGCGCGTTTGTGGAGGTTGGACCGGTCTTTACCACCTATAATACCCAGATCGGCGACTTCATCTATCAGCGGGTACAGCGGGACTATGCCTCGGAAGCGGGAATGAATCTGGTGTTCACCCTGCTGAAGGTGGGCATTATGTTCCTGATCTCTCTGATTTTGACGCCGATCATTACGGTGGTGCTGTTTATCATTTACAGCAAAAATCACAAGAAAGCCGAGAAATTTGCCGAGGAGAACGGGGTCGACAAGAGCGTGATCCCCTGCATCAGCAAGACCCTGGTGCTGGCGGTGGTGGGCATCCTGGCTGTGCTGCTGGTTGCCACCATCATTGCTTCCGCGATCAGCGATGCTGCGTCGGACAAGAAAAGAGATCGGGAGCATACAGGTTATCAGAAAGCGCTGGCAGCCGCGGTGCAGAATCTGCCAGAGGAATACTATGCCGATGCGCTGCACATCAACAACGAGACCGGCGGTTTTATCGCGGAATTTGAGCTGGATGGCGAAACCGTTTATTACGGAAAGATCAGCACCAATTTTAGCCTGGTGGATGGACTGTATTCCGGCTCGGTGTATTTCATCATCGACGATGTGCTGTATGTGGATCTGGTTGGTGGAGGCTACGAGGCAACATCCTTCAAAGTCAGCGAGGATGCGGAGGCTAAGGAATATGCACTGGGCCGACACATTTCCCAGAATGTGGGCAAGGGTGCGACCCTGATCGGCGGCGAGCCCCACAATGATACGTCGCTTCTGAAGATCGAATACCAGGGCAGCGAATACTACATCTATGTGGATGGGGATAACAAGCTGGTGAAGACGATGATTCCCTATGATGCATCCAAGAAGGAGCATTTTGATATGCCGGAGACGGCATTTGTGATAGATGCTGATTTTGATCTGACTGCAGCGAAAGCTATCGCCGCGCAGTTGGCTGGATAACGGACATAGAAAAACGCCAAGTCGAAAGACTTGGCGTTTCTGTTTGTTTGGCGGGTGACCGTAAGGTCTCTCCTGCGGCCCTCTCAGTCAAAAATCTTCGATTTTTGACAGCTCTCCCAGAGGGAGAGCCAAGGGGGGAGGCTTAGTTGCCCAATTCTACATTGCGTTTGTAGGCGGCGATGATGGCGTCGATGATCGTGCCGCGGAAGCCTCTTTCCTCCAGAGCGCGGACGCCGGCGATGGTGCTGCCGCCGGGGGAACAGACCGCATCCTTCAGGGTCTGGGGCGGCTGCTTGGTGACCAGCGCCATTTCTGCCGCGCCGGCCAGAGTTGCGGCGGCGTAGGTCAATGCCTTATCTCTGGGCAGGCCGCTGGCAACGGCGCCGTCGGCCATTGCCTCGATGAACATATACACGAATGCCGGGCCGCAGCCGGAAACGGCGCAGGCGGCGTCGATCAGCTTCTCGTCCAGCGGGTCAAGAACGCCGGCGAAGCGCATATCATTGAGGAAATCGGCCAGGGTGGCTTCGTCCACCAGATCGTTATGGCAATAAAGGATCACGCCCTTGCCCACGGAAACCGGGGTGTTGGGCATAATGCGGATGATGGGCAGGCGGCAGCCGGCCATAATTTCGATCTTCTCGATGGTCAGGCCTGCGGCCATAGTGATCAGCAGGGGCTTTTCCTTTTTCAGCGCCGATTGGAGATCCCAAAGGACATCCGCCATCATCTGGGGCTTGACGCCCAAAAATACACGCTGGCAGGCTACGGCCTCGGCATTGGTGCCGTGAGCGCAGCCCAGCTCGCCTGCCAGCTGCGCAGCACGCTCCGCGCGGTCAGCCAGCAGGATGTCAGTTGTTGTTTTGGAAAGAGCCTTGGCAAGGGCGCCGCCCATATTGCCGCAGCCGATAAAACCGTATTTCATATTTTTCCTCCTAACGGACGTGTCCGTCGCCGGTGATGATATATTTATAGCCCGTCAGCTCCTGTAGGCCCAGCGGGCCGCGGGCGTGGAGCTTCTGGGTGGAGATACCCATTTCGCAGCCCAGGCCGAACTCGCCGCCGTCGGTGAAGCGGGTGGAGGCGTTGACGTACACGGCGGCGCTGTCCACGCCGGCGGTGAAGATGCGCTTGGCCTCTTCGCTGGTGGTAACGATGGCTTCGCTGTGGCCGGTGGAGTGGGCGGAAATGTGGGCGACGGCCTCCTGGACGCCATCTACGCACTTAATTGCCAGGATGTAGTTCAGGAATTCGGTGTCAAAATCCTTGTCGCCGGCGGGCGTGCCGGGGATGATACCCTGGGCGGTTTCGTCCAGACGAAGCTCTACCCGGCCATTCAGGCGCTTGTGAAGCATCGGCAGGAATTCAGCTGCGATGGCCTTGTCTACCAGCAGAACTTCCTCGGCGTTGCAGACGCTGGGGCGGCTGGTTTTGGCGTTTTCCACGATGGACAGCGCCATAGCAAGATCGGCGGTCTTTTCCACGTACACGTGGCAGATGCCGGTGCCGGTGGCGATGCAGGGGACGGTGGCCTGCTGCAGGCAGGCGTTGATCAGACCCGCGCCGCCCCGGGGGATCAGCAGGTCAATATAGCCGTTTGCGGTCATCAGCTCGGTGGCACTGGCGCGGGAGGTATCCTGAACCAGATGGACAGCGTCCTTGGTGATGCCGACAGCTTCCAGGCCCTGGCGCAGGGCGTTCACGATGGTATTTGCAGAGCGGAATGCCTCCTTGCCACCGCGAAGCACGCAGACATTGCCGCTCTTAAGCGCCAGAGCTGCTGCGTCGCTGGTAACGTTGGGGCGGCTTTCGTAAATAATGGCGATGACGCCCATCGGCACGGAGACCTTGCGGATCTGCAGGCCGTCGGCGCGGATATGCTCGCTGAGGGTTTTGCCCACGGGATCGGGCAGCTTGGCCACCTCGCGGATGCCGTTTGCCATACCGGCGATCCGGACCTCGGTCAGGCGCAGGCGGTCCAGCATAACCGGAGAGATGGTGTCCTTTGCGGCCTCCAGGTCCAGGGCGTTGGCGGCCAGAATATCAGCACTGCAGGCGATGAGGGCATCCGCCATCGCCTCCAGCGCGGCGTTTTTCTGGTCGGAGGTCAGCTGGGAAATTTGGATCTTCGCCGCTTTTGCGGCACAGAGCATTTCTTTCATTTCGATTCCCCCGAAAAGGTGGTGCCTACCGGCTTGCCGTCAATGATATCGTAGAGTACGGCGGGATCTTTGCCGTTGGTGATGATCATATCGCAGCCGCAGCCCAGGCAGATCCTGGCGGCCTGCAGCTTGGTGATCATACCGCCGGTGCCCAGATTGGAGCCGCTGACGCCGGCCACGGACAGAATATGCTCGTCAATGGCGCTGACCCGGGGGATCAGCTGGGCGTCGGGGTTGGTGTGGGGGTCGGCGGTGTACAGACCGTCGATGTCAGACAGCAGCACCAGCAGCTGGGCATCGACGCTCTCGGCCACGATGGCAGCCAGGGTATCGTTATCGCCGATGACGATCTCGTCGGTGGCGACGGTGTCGTTTTCGTTGATGATGGGCAGTGCGCCCAGCTCCAGCAGGCGATTTAAGGTATTGCTGAAATTCTGGTGGCGGGTTTCGTTATCGGTAACGTCGCCGGTGATCAGCAGCTGCGCCACGGTGTGGTGGTATTCAGAGAACAGCTTGTCGTAGGTGTACATCAGCTCGCACTGGCCAACGGCTGCCGCGGCCTGCTTGGTGGGGATGTCGGTGGGGCGCTGGCGCAGGCCAAGCTTGCTGACACCCATACCGATTGCGCCGGAGGTAACCAGGATGACTTCGTGGCCGGCGTTTTTAATGTCCGATATGACGCGGCACAGTTCCTCCACCCGGCGGATGTTCAGATGGCCGGTGGAATGGGTCAGGGAGCTGGTGCCGATTTTGACGACGATACGCATATTTTCGCCTCCAGGGAAAAAGATGTATACATTATACAGCGGTGTGCATAAAAAGTCAAATATTGCAAAAGCACCTCAATTGAGGTGCTTTTTGCGGCTGGTCAGGCTGATCAGGACCTGGGAGGGCAGGTAGAAAAACCAGGATAGATTAAAGGGCATAAAGAGGATGCTGTGCAGGGCTGAGCCCTCCGGGATGGGCAGATAGCCGCCCGATGCTACCTGCAGGCCGATGACCGTGTCGCACAGCAGGAAGAATACCAGGCCAATGGCGAAGAGCTTGTACGCCTTAAATTGGATAAAGGCCAGAATAATGTTGAAGATTAGGTTTACATAATAACAAATAGAGACGAGAGCCAATGCGTCGGTGTTGTCTTTCAAAATGGCGACGGTGATGGCCTCGGCGATGACGGTCAGGGCGATGCGGGCGACCAGGAAGGGCGTGCCGGGGCGGGAGCGATGGAGCATTGCTGCATACAGGGACTGCGCACCCAGAAAGAACACCATACCCCACAGCTGCTGGATGGGATCGCAGATCACCAGAAAGAAGTCCGCGCCAACGGTGCAGGCCAGGCCGCCGATGATCCAAAAGTTTTTCCAGCGGGAAAGGGTGTACAAAAAGCACGCGACGATGGCGGCATAGGATGTGGCGACCAGAAGCGTGCCGCCGGCGGTGAGGATGAAATAGTAGAGGGCGCAGGATACGGCGAGGAAAAGGACAGTCAGCACCGCGTCCGGTTTGCTGTTAATTCGTCTCATAGGCTGCCGATAAACAAAACGCAGGCAAAAGCAAATGCCAGGACGCTGATGAGCATGCAAAGGACATAGAGCATCTTGATGCAGAAGGAAAGGGGGATGACGCTGCGCTCGCTAAGGCTTGCGTAAACCTCCGTGAAGGAAACGGTGGTATCATCGCCGATAAAATCGGTGATGGCTTTGTTCAGATCTTCCTCAGAGACGTCTCCGGCCAGGAATTTCTTGTAGCGCTTTTTGAGCGCCTTAAATGCGATCTTCCGCTCTTTTCTCTGGGCGTAGCCATAGTATTTGAAGATGTTGGTTTCGTTGCTGAAAACGCCGTAGGGATAGTCGTTGGTCGGCGTATCCATTCCGTAATCGCGTTCGATTTGCCGGATGACGTTTTCGCTCTTTTTCACGTCAAATTTGTTGCGCAGGTCGATCAGGAAGAAGATCATCGACACGATGCCCATAAACACGGCGATCAGCATACTTGCGACCGTGTATACGGAGATCAGCGCGCCGTAAAGTGCGATAAATGCACCGAAGGCTGCGATGAAGTAATTGATCATCGTGGTGCGCTGGCCTGCGTGGTAGTAAAAATAGGAGCAGGCCTGCTCGTAAAAGTCTTTATCGTTCAGAGCCGTTTTCTTGCTTGTTTTCAGGTCTGTTTTCTGTTCCATAAATGCGGTCCTTTCTGTTTGTTTTCTCCGGTAACGATTATATCACGGTCAAGAGGGCATTGCAACTGGCGATACTTGCGGAAAAAGTGAGAACTATGTTTTTTGTGCCTGCTTGAATTCGTTCAGCTTGCGCAGGGCGGAGCGGATATTCACGTTTTGCCGGAGGATCTCGCCCCGATCGTCCCTGGTTTTGAATGTGGCAAGGATCCGCTCGATGTTCTCGTAGGTAAACAGCACCGGGTCCATTCCGTCCAGCGCTTGGGGATCGAACATCTTGCCCAGGTATTTTGGGCCGGAAAAGGTGTAGATCCTGGCCACGTAGTCCTTTATCGTGGGATTGACAAGGTCTTTTCTGCCCCGTTCCAGCGCGTTGCCAATCTGCTGATAGTCCACATGGCCCGGCTTTCTGTAGTAATTGTAGAAGTCGCGCATTAAGTGGAGAGCGGATTGGTAGCGCGGGGCGCGCTCTGCGGGCGCGGGGCGGGGCTGGGGGGCGTTCTGGACTGCTTTCTTTTCGATTGTGTGAATGATACGGCAGAAATGGCGGGTGATCACTTCCGCGTAATAGTACTCTGACTCGTCGCACATATCAAAGAGCCTCCGGATAACGTCGAGGGATCGCTTGATGTCCATATCGTCCGGGGACTTGGCGTCTGCATATTTTCGCTGCAGCGAATTGAAATCGGAGCAATACATAGAGCCCCTCCTTTCAAAAAGTGAAATCTATGTTTATGCTATCATTTCTGCGGAGAAATGTCAATAATTATAGTAATTACAATTGTATCAAAAAAGAACTCAAGTATTGTGCCAATACTTGAGTTCTTTTTTTGCACTGCCGATAGAGTTTGAGATTGTACGGCTGCACATTGAAGACGGGGCGGAAAAAGATGGTCAGCGCTGTACCCTGATTGTTGGGATATCGTTTTATATTGTTTACTCGTTAGTTCTATTTGATTGAGGGGGTAACGATCAATCGCCCTGATTATAAATGGATTCGATAAATGCTTTTGTCCTCTT
Organism: Oscillospiraceae bacterium; assembly: GCA_017466215.1. Taxonomy (GTDB): domain Bacteria; phylum Bacillota; class Clostridia; order Oscillospirales; family Oscillospiraceae; genus Faecousia. Next base: position 10,939 of record JAFTUO010000037.1, read on the forward strand.
ATACGAAATATCCGATTCGTTTAATAGGTGTGTTCTTCTCCAATTATCAGATACCAGCAAGCGTCCAGAATTTGCACTGAAATTTGCAGACCAGTTTCTGTGATCTTGCTGGTGGCCAAATGAAAAGTCAATTTCTTCGAGAAAGTATCCGTGTATTCCATTAACCAAGATTTTTCTCTGTGCATCCTTAGACGAAGCGCCGAAATGATACATCGTCTTTAATACGAGGAAAGCTTTTTCCTGCGCGGGATTAGTGCGCACATAATCATTATGCAAGATATTGATTGCAGAAACGGCGTTATTGACTGCGCCTTCTTTTTGAATCTTAATGTTTATCATTACATATATATCTTCGTAAATCGCGTAGCAATCATAGCTTGAATTACCAGTTGATTGTCCTCGGAGTCTTTGAATCTTTAGTTCATCTTTGCCATTATGGTCCCTAGTGTATATTTCAAGTTTTGAAATGATAAACTCTTCCATAATAAACCCAGTTGCAGTTGATGTTTCTATGCAGTTGTTTGGGTTTGATAGCAGATTATAGTGCTCCAATTCGAGAAGCAGTTCATAGCCGTGTACCTTAAATATTTCTCTAAGGTATGTTTCGACTTGGGCTTTAATAACTTTTAGTTTTTCATAATAATTATTCATAACCATTCTCCATTTCACGGTATGCTTTTTCAACAGCTAAACCGATTGCTTTTCCTAAAAGACAAGGGACGGCGTTGCCAATTTGGACTAGCTGCCACTTTTTAGACCCCTGGAAGATGAAGTCATCCGGGAAAGATTGCAGAGCGGCCAATTCTCTGGGGGTTAACACGCGCGGCAGTTTCGGGTGGATATTAACACCACCGTGGTTTTCTTTTACCGTACAAGAAGGCTTGTCCCATGGCGATTTTTTCCAAGCATCGGAATAGTTACCGTACAAACTTTGCCCCTCCGGGACGGCAGCGATCTGTGCCATCATCTTTTCAGAGTGTCTAGTAAAGATATGGTTTATTTGCTTGTTTTCCGGGATGGACATAAATCGCTTGATACCTTCGCCTAGAGTAACGTAATTTTCAGGAGAATAGATTGGCTTGGGGTGATAATTAGTCAAACCGTGTCTATTGCCAATAAAGATTACGCGCCTTCTAATCTGAGGAACTCCATAATCGGCGCTATTAAGGACAGTAACGTTGATGTCATAACCGGCTTCCTTGTAGTCGCTGATGATCTTCGCTTCAACTTTACCGTCAAGCATAGATCTAAGACCTTCAACGTTCTCCATCACAACAAAATCTGGTTGAATGCGCTTTACAATTTCAAGCATTTCCAGATACAGGCTGTTTCTAGGATCTGTAATAACGCGATGACCGGCCATACTGAAGCCCTGGCAAGGGAAACCACCAACGATCAGATGAACGTGTTTGTCTAAAACGGAATCATATAGCTCTTGCTTAACAGATGCATCTCGGATATCTCTTGTTTGAACGTTTTCGCGAAAGCCCTTTTGCTCAATAAAATTGTACTTATATGTAGCAACAGCTTCCGGCATTATTTCAACAGAACCGACAGGGGTGAATCCCGCCATTGTGAGGCCGCAGCTAAGGCCGCCTGCGCCGGAAAACAAATCAATAAAATTCAATCCGTTACGGTAATTGATGTTTGACCAACCATCGTATACCCAGCTATCGGTAATATCTACCCAATTTACGGCATCGCCGCTTTGCACATCCACGATTGTTTCGTTAAAAATATTGTCCTTTTCGGGATCAAGATCAGAAAGCAACCATTTGTCGTAGTGTTCTTTTGTGATGCGATAGCAATTTCCTATTTTATCAGCTTTTAGTTTACCTGCAGCGATATGTCTACGAATAGTTTTCTGGCTTTGGTTGCTCATTTCTGCAACATCTGCAATCGAATAGAATTCCATAGTTGTTCCTCCTAATCTCGATGTGTCCATTTTACATGTTTTTTGTCCAGCTGTCAAGGAATGACGAAACATAGCGAACATTTAAGAATTGGAGCGAGCAGCGAAGGGACAAAATAAAAACCGACAAGCCGGGGCTTGTCGGTTTTTGTTGGAGGGGATCAGTGCTTTGCCAGTTTTCTCTGGAAGAGCTTGACCAGCTCGACCACGGGGATAACCAGGATGGCCAGGGCCAGGGCGATGCCGTACTCCTGCAGGCCGATAGGGGTAAAGCCAAAGGCGTTGGCCAGGAAGGGGATCTCCAGAACGGCGGTGGTCAGCAGCAGAGAGCCGATCATAGCGGCCCACAGGACCTTGTTATGGCCCTTCAGACTGAAGATGGACTTGCGCTGAGAGCGCAGGTTGAAGGAGTGGAAGATCTCGCACATAGACATCGTCAGGAACGCCATCGTCATACCGTGTTCGGATACGCCCACGGGCATTGCGAACTTGCCGGCCTCGAAGCAGTTGCCGACGATATAGGAGATCAGGGTCAGCACGGTTACCAGGATGCCCTGGTAGGCAATGTCGCCGAACAGACCGCCGGCGAAGATGCCCTCCTTGGAATCGCGGGGAGGCCGGCTCATCGTGTCGGGCTCGGCCTTTTCCATACCCAGAGCCAGCGCAGGGAAGCAGTCTGTGACCAGGTTGATAAACAGCAGGTGCACGGGATTGAGCAGCGTAAAGCCCATCAGCGTGGAGCAGAATACGCCCAGGACCTCAGACATATTGGATGCCAGGAGGAACTGGATGGCCTTGCGGATGTTATCGTAGATCCGGCGGCCCTCGCCAACGGCGGAAACGATGGTGGCGAAGTTATCATCCGCCAGGACCATATCGGCCACGTTCTTGGTAACGTCTGTGCCGGTGATGCCCATACCCACGCCGATGTCGGCGGACTTGATGGAGGGGGCGTCGTTGACGCCGTCGCCGGTCATAGCGGTGATGGCGCCGTTGAGCTTCCAGGCGTTGACGATGCGGGTCTTATGCTCGGGCTGGACGCGGGCGTAGACGCTGTATTTCTTGACGAATTCGCAGATCTGATCGTCCGGGATATTGTCCAGCTCAGCGCCGGTGATGGCCTCAGAGGCGTCGGTGATGATGCCCAGCTCCTTGGCAATGGCGACTGCGGTATCCTTATGGTCGCCGGTGATCATAACGGCGCGGATGCCGGCGGAGCGGCACTCCTCGATGGCGGCCTTGACCTCAGGACGGACAGGGTCGATCATACCGGTCAGGCCCAGGAAGGTAAGATCCTGCTCCAGGAACTCGGCGGTATTGTCGGCGGGCTTTTCACTCCAGTCCCGCTTTGCGGCGGCCAGAACACGCAGCGCCTTGTCGGCCATTGCCTTGTTGGCGGCCATGATCTCGGCGCGCTTTTCGTCGGTCATAGGCAGGACCTGGCCGTTTTCATAGTAGTGGGTGCAGCGCTCCAGCACCACATCGGGGCCACCCTTGGTATACTGCACGAAAGTGCCGCCCAGGTCGTGAACGGTGGACATCATCTTCCGGCCGGAGTCGAAGGGGGCTTCGTCCACACGGGGAGCGGTCTTCTCCAGATCCTGCTTCTTCAGGCCCAGAGAGCAAGCAAAATTGACCAGTGCGCACTCGGTGGGCTCGCCCTCGGCCTGATCCTGATCGTTTAAGTTGGCGTCGGAACACAGGGCCATAGCGGTGGCGACCAGGTTGGTATCACCGATGTGATCCACAACGGTCATCTTATTTTGGGTCAGAGTACCGGTCTTGTCGGAGCAGATGACCTGGGTGCAGCCCAGGGTCTCGACAGCGGTCAGGCGGCGGATCACCGCATTGCGCTTGGACATATTGGTAACACCGATGGACAAAACCACCGTAACCACCGTGGCAAGGCCCTCGGGGATGGCGGCAACGGCCAGGGAGACGGCTACCATAAAGGTACTCAGAATGACGGACAGGGTATGGCCGGCAACAGCCAGCTCGCCCCGGGCCATAAACAGGTTGAAAGCGAAAATGAATACGCAGATGCCCAGCACCAGCTTGGACAGCAGTGTGCCCAGCTCGTCCAGCTTGCGCTGCAGGGGCGTCTGCTCATCAGCGGTGGCGGCCAGAGCGCCGGCGATCTTGCCCATCTCGGTGTCCATACCGGTCTCGGTGATGACAGCCTTGCCGCGGCCGTAGACCACGGTAGAGCCCATATAGCACATATTCTTCCGGTCGCCCAGGGGCACATCGTCCCGACCCTCTACCATACCCAGCGCCTCCAGCATCTTGTTGACGGGGACGGATTCGCCGGTGAGGGCGGCTTCTTCGATCTTCAGCGAAGCGTTTTCGATGATACGGCCGTCAGCGGGAACGGCATCGCCGGCTTCCAGCAGGATGATGTCGCCGGGGACCAGCTCATCGGAATGCAGGATGACCATTTTTCCGTCGCGCATAACCTTACAGGTCGCCGCGGTCATCGTTTGCAGGGCTTCGATGGCGGCTTCGGCCTTGCTCTCCTGGAACACGCCCAGGATGGCATTGAGCAGGACGACAGTCAGGATGATGATGACTTCTGCCCATTCAGGCTCGTTGGAAAGCACGCCGGTCAGCGCGCTGACGCCGGCAGCGATCAGAAGTATGATCAGCATAGGGTCTTTCAGCTGCGCGAGAAAGCGCTGCAGCAGGGTGGGCTTTTCAGCCTCCTTCAGCTTGTTGGGGCCGTACTTTGCCAGGCGTTCCTGCGCCTGGGCGGTTGACAGACCCTCTGTGCCCACGCCGAGGTTTTGCAAAACCTCTTCCGCGGACTGGGTATAGGTTTTTTTCATCAATGCTCCTCCTTGATTTCTGGCAACGCCGGTTGCCGATTATTATGAATTTGGGTAGCTGTGCCGGAAAAAGAAAAAACCCAAGCACAGCTTGTCCTGTGCTTGGGTTATCAACGATCGCAAATTAGACCCACGCACAGCTTAACAGCGTCACATAAGTCTCGCAAATGAAAGCAAACCAGACCGAAAGGCCAGGATGTTGATTTGCTATGCCAAAAAAGGCATTCGCTACTCCCTTAGTATTCTGTAGTGTAGCACCTTGCGCGAGGGGTGTCAAGCCTGAAGTTGTAAAATTTTGATAAACGAACCTCTTTCAAAGCTTACCCTTTTTGCGTAGGAGATATGATAAAAGGGGATCAAATTCCGTTGGTTTCTTCCTTGGGAAGGGGAATCTCGCCATTTTCTTTTTCAAAATCCCGGATGCACTGCCGGATCAGATGCAGGATCTGTCCATTTCCGGAGCGACCTTCATACTTTGCGATATAGTGGAGTTTGTAATGCAGCTCCGGTGCTACTTCGATGCCTAAATGTTTGTTGGTTTTGTTTCGCATAATCCACCTCGAAAATCTTAATTTAAGTATATTTTAAGCAGATTATGTGTTATACTTATCATAGTATACTTAAAATAAGTATACTAAATTTGAAGGGAGAAAAAATATGGCAGAATTTTGTTTGGACTGTTTGAACAAGCTCAACGAAACCAGAGATACCAAATGTCTCACGCTTCTTATTATAATTGTAAACGATTCGAGAACAAATGGCAAGAACCATTATTTTTTGACAAACGCTCTTGCCCTTTTGGCGGCATTGGTGCTACAATCTAAATATCTGACCGACGGAGATGAGACAATGGAAATTATGTGGATTCTGCTAGGTATTGCGGCGGTGGTCGTGCTGGCGGTACTGCTGATTGCGTACATATGCTACCGGATGGCTTTTTTCACCCCGAGGCGCAAAAATGTGCCCGGCGACGCGATCGAAATACCGAAGGGTGAAATTTACGAGGTTTTTCGCGAGCCGATGGAGGCCTGGGCCAGAGAAGTCCGGGCGATGCCCCACGAGGCGGTGTCGATCACGTCCTTTGACGGGTTGACGCTTCACGGAAAATTCTACGAATATGCCCCCGGCGCGCCCATCGAGCTGATGTTCCACGGCTATCGGGGCAGCGCGGAGCGGGATCTGCCCGGCGGTGTTCAGCGGTGCTTTCGGGTCGGCAGAAGCGCGCTGATTGTGAGTCAGCGCTGCAGCGGAAAAAGCGGCGGCCGGGAGATCACTTTCGGCATCCGGGAGCATCGGGACTGCCTTTCCTGGATCGAGTTTATGATCCGGCATTTCGGCCCGGAGGTGAAGATCATCCTCACCGGCATTTCTATGGGCGCATCCACGGTGCTGATGGCCGGCGGCAGAAAATTGCCGGATAATGTCATCGGCATTCTGGCAGACTGCGGCTATTCCTCTGCCCGGGAGATCATCAAGGTGGTGATCCGCCAGATGGGGCTGCCGGTGGAGCTGGGCTATGCATTTGTGAAATTGGGGGCAAGGCTCTACGGCCATTTTGATCTGGAGGAAACGTCCCCGGTGGAAATGATGAAGCGATGCACCGTGCCGGTGATATTCTTCCACGGCGAGGACGATGATTTTGTGCCCTGCGAAATGAGCAGGATCAATTACGAAGCCTGCGCTTCCAGAAAGCGGCTGGTGACGATCCCCGGTGCGGGCCACGGCCTGAGCTATCCGGTGGATCCGGAGACGTATCTGAATGCCCTGCGGGAATTCTTTGGCCCTGAGGCTTCTGCACAAAACTAAATAAAAAAGCACCCCGTCGGGGTGCTTTTTGTTTTGTATTTGGACTTATTCTTTAATACAGGGGTGCAAAAACAACGATTTGTTTTTCATTTTCATTCTGCTTTTTCTAAGTCGTAATTCTTTGAAATAAAGTTGTAATACAGTGTATACTGCACCCCTTCCTTTTCGTATTCAATGGTAGCGATCTCGGGAACAAACAAATCAGGATAGACTACATTCTTGCTAGTCCAGCCTCCCATATAGTAACATTTTATTTGTTCTTGTTCCGCACCTATTTCTATGCTGTCATCAATTTTAAAATACATAGAAATGGGTTGAGACAATTTTTCTCTGCTCTCAATATACTCCGTCATCCACGCGTCATCAAAACCTTGACTTTTTTGGATATCCGCATAAAAACTAGCCTTATCTGCCTCTGAGATACCTTGCTTTTCAGTAAAGCTAATTTTTAATGACGTAATTACAAAGGGTGAGTTGTTAATAACTTTTCCGAGAACATAATTTTCTCCTTTGATTGTACCAGAATCGACGGACCACTCAATTTGATCAATAGATATATCCGGTACCAAAGTATGCCCTTTGTTTTCTTCTCCCTGCGTACTTGATCCACATGCAGAGAAGGATAACATTAAACAAATTAGCATCATCCAAATTACTGCTTTCTTCATAGCCAATCCTCATTTCTGTTATATTATCCATACAAGAATGGATTATATATATGATATGATATTCTGTCATAATTGTCAAGTTAGAATATGACATAATGTCATTGGGTGATATTATGAAGAATAGACTAAAAGAGTTGCGTAAAAGCAGAGGATATACGCAAATCTCGTTACAAATGCAAACAGGAATAGAACAGGCCCTTTTATCTAAATTTGAAAATGGAGAAAGGGTGCCTCCCACAGAAACCCTTGTGCGATTGGCAGAGTTTTATAATGTGAGCATTGACTATATACTATGCCGTACCGACAGACCAGAAATCAATAGATAACAAACAAGACACGACCAACGGAGACACAAGAGTGTATCTCCGTTGGTCGTGTTTTGGTGCGGATGACAGGACTCGAACCTGCACGCTCGCGCGTTGGAACCTAAATCCAATGAGTCTACCAATTCCACCACATCCGCATTTGGTTAGTTGAAAGAGGAAAGTGTAAAGTGGAAAGTTAATTGCCCTTTGCGGTCTTTATGCTGGATACCAGCATTTTCTCAAGCTCTACACAATCAGAATGAATGGACTGATATTCCTGCACCGATAAATAATCGGTTGCCGACATTAGTTTGATCCAGTATTTCGTTTCCGTCGTTTCTTTCAACGCGATGCTAAGTTTCAATATGAAATCTGCTTTGCTTTGTGCTTGTTGTGCCTCGGAAATATTTGCGCCTATGCTTGTTCCGGAACGCAAAAGCTGTTTCGAAAGTGTGTGTGTTCCTTTTTTGAATTGCGAAGGTGCTTGCAAAGATTCACAACTCTTATAGCAAACTGGAAGCTTTTCTGCTCTAAAATACTATCCATATTTTTCAACTTTCCACTTTCATCTGCAACAAAGTATGCAAAATACAAGCGTATTCTATCATCGAACGGGGGAAAAGTCAAAGGATTTATGATCAGCCCTTTCAGTCAAAAATCAGAGATTTTTGACAGCTCTCCCAGGGGAAGAGCCAAGGTTAGACGAGGGATGTGATCACGAAGTAGGCAAGGACCACGATGCCCAGGATGATGCGGTAGATGCCGAATACGCTGAAGGAGTGCTTGCGGACATACTCCATCAGACCCTTGATGACGATCAGACTGACGATGAAGGACACCACGCAGCCGGTGATCAGCACCATCAGCTCGGTAGAGCTTGCCTGCGCGCCGTCCAGCAGGAATTTCAGCAGCTTCAGAGCGCTGGCGCCCAGCATAGTGGGGATGGCCATAAAGAAGGAGAACTCTGCGCCGGCGGGGCGGGCAACGCCCAGGATGATCGCGCCCAGGATGGTGGCGCCGGAGCGGGATGTACCGGGGATCAGGCTCAGGCACTGGAATGCGCCCATAAGGAATGCGGTGCGGTAGTCGATCTCATTAACCTCGGTGATGCGGAAGCTGCGGCGCTCATTCCACTTTTCAACAAAGAGGAATGCAATGCCGTAGGCAATCAGCATAATGGCGACTACAATATAATTATAAAGGTGTGCATCCATCCAGTCGTCCAGCAGCAGGCCGATGACGGCGGAGGGGATGACGGCCACGATGACCTTAAACCACAGCTGCCAGGTGTCCTTTTTCTGGGGGGCATCCTTTTTCGGGGAAAAGGGATTTAATTTATGGAAGAACAGTACGATGACTGCCAAAATCGCGCCCAGCTGGATCACGACCTGGAACATTTCGTAAAAGGCCTCGGAGATGTTCAGATGAAGAAACTCGTCAAGCAGGATCAAATGGCCGGTGGAGGAAACGGGCAGCCATTCGGTAATGCCCTCGACAATGCCGAACAGAACGGCTTTCAAAAACTCGATCATAGGGGTCTCCTTTCGCTTTTTGCTCAGGGTTATGATAGCACAAGCCGCAGGGGAAAGCAAGGGGAAGCCGTCTGTTCACATTTTTGGGGAAAACTCTTAATAAAATGTTCACTAAAATTGGGGAAAGTGTGCTATAATGAGGAAAAAAGGAAACTGGAGGAATTTTGATGGCTGTTTCTGTCCTGGTAGTGGAAGACGATCGCAATATTGCGGGGCTTCTGCAGATGTATTTGGAAAAGGAAGGCTACGCCGTAACCATTGCCTATGACGGCGGTGAGGGCCTGGCGAAATACCGGGCGGGCAAGCCGGATCTGGTGCTGCTGGATGTGATGATGCCGGTGATGGACGGCTGGGGCGTGTGCAAGGCGATCCGCGCCGAGGCCCAGACGCCTATCATTATGCTTACCGCCAAGGGTGAGACCGACGATAAGGTCAGCGGCCTGAAGGTGGGTGCGGATGACTACATCACCAAGCCCTTTGAGATGCGGGAGGTATTGGCCCGGATCGAGGCGGTACTCCGCCGCAGCAGCGGTGCGGCTGCGCCCAGCAAGGCCCGGCGGCTGAGCTTTGACAAGCTGACCATTGATATGGACGCCTTTGAGCTGATCGTCGACGGGAAAAAGGTGGACACGCCGCCCAAGGAGATGGAGCTGCTGTTCTATCTGGCGTCCTCGCCCAATCGGGTGTACACCCGCAATCAGCTGCTGGATGAGGTGTGGGGCTTCGACTATTTCGGCGACAGCCGGACGGTGGATGTCCACGTCAAAAGGCTGCGTGAAAAGTTGGAGGGCGTCAGCGAAAGCTGGAGCCTGAAGACCGTCTGGGGCGTTGGGTATAAGTTTGAGGTTTTGCAGTAAATTTAAGATGAGAAAGGGTGCCCTGCGGGACGCCCTTTTTTCATTAGCGGGCGACCGCAAGGGTCGCCCCTGCGGATGCGGCGGAGGTATCTGCGTAGGGGACGGGTTTCCTGACCCAAGGGGCGGAGTGAAAAACGGCGGGACCAAGGCCCCGCCCTACGGCGATTCTGAATATGGTGTGTAGGGCTTATGGTTACTCCCGCCTTGGCCCCCTTGTGTAAAGGGGGCTGGCAAAAATCTCTGATTTTTGACTGGGGGATTGTTACAATCCCTCCGACCTCGCTGGCGCTCGGCCACCTCCCTTTACACAAGGGAGGCTTTAGCGGGCGACCGCGAGGGTCGCCCCTACACCCTCTCAGTCGCACTGTTCGTGCGACAGCTCTCCCAGAGGGAGAGCCAAGGCACAGGAAAGGGTGTTTGTTTCATAAGTGTAAACTTTTGCGGGGGATATTGCATTGTTTGACCGGTTTCGGTATAATAACCTCGATATAGCAAGGCACAAAGTTTGAAATGTGGATTTGAGGACTTCACTATGAAAAGTACGTTCAGCAGAATATTGACGGCTGTGGCCATTGCGCTGTTGGCGGCGCTGCTGCTGATCGGCATTTTCTTTCAGCTGCTGGTCAGAGATTTTTTGACGGATTCTGCGATGGATTCGCTGAAAAATGACGGCGAGGTGCTGGTGGAGCTGGTGGAAGCGGCCTATTCCGGCAGTCCGGCTGCAGACCGGAATTTCAGCATTGCGCTGACGGTGGCGACCTCCGTGTCCGGTGCGGATGCGGTGATCTGCGACAATACCGGCAAGCTGGTGCTTTGCGCCCGGTCGCCTCTGGGCTGTGAGCATCAGGGACTGACGGTGGGCAAGGATTACGTGGAAAAGGTATTTAGTAATGAATATACCACCGAAACCGGCGTGATCCAGGGCCTGTACCCGGAGATGCGCTATGTGGTGGCGCTGCCTGTGATCCACCGGGAGACCGGCGCGCGGATCGGCATTATCATTATGTCTATGCCGATGGAGGAAACGCTGGCAGTGCTGCGCAGGATTTCTGAGATCTTTGTGTTTGTGTCGATTTTGGTCGTTCTGTTGGCGGTGTGTCTGATGACGCTGTTTGTGCGCAGCCAAAGTCAGCCCCTGCGGGCGATGGCGAAAGCCGCCCGGGCCTTTGGCCACGGAGAGCTGACGGCGCGGGTAGACACAGAGGGCAACTACACCCAGGAGGTGGAGGAGCTGGCGCTGGCCTTTAACAATATGGCGTCCTCCCTGCAGAAAAGTGAATACCAGCGTCAGGAATTTGTTGCCAATGTATCCCACGAGCTGAAAACGCCTATGACCACCATTGCCGGCTATGTGGACGGCATTTTGGACGGCACGATCCCCGAGGAAAAGGGTAGGCAGTATCTGCAGGTGGTATCTGACGAGACGAAGCGGCTGAACCGGCTGGTGCGCAGTATGCTGGATATTTCCCGGCTGCAGGATCAGCAGGGCGTTCCCGAGGAGCAGAAGGTCTGCTTCGATGTGGAGGAAGTTCTGGGGCAGGTGCTGATCAGCTTTGAGCAGAAGATTGAGGCGAAAAAGCTGCAGGTCCGGGTGGATATGCCGGATCATCCGGTATTTACCCAGGCCCACCAGGACTATATTACTCAGGTGCTGTACAATCTGGTGGACAACGCCGTGAAATTCTGCCCGGAGGGCGGCGCGCTGGAGCTGAATGTCCGGGAGGGCAGCGGCAAGGTCTACGTCTCCGTCAGCAATGAGGGACAGACCATTCCGCCCGAGGAGCTGCCGCTGGTATTCGACCGATTCCACAAGATAGACAAGAGCCGCAGTCAGAATCGGGACAGCTGGGGGCTGGGCCTTTATATTGTCAAGACCATCGTGTCCGCCCACGGGGAGAATATTTCTGTGGACAGCCGGGATGGCAAGACCACGTTTGCATTTACGCTGAAGCGTGTGAATTGAGGTTTTTATGGAGAATTTCGGCAATCAGAATATAGAGCAGGATTCCTACAAGACCGGCTCGACCAAACCGCCCAAGAATCGGGGCGGTCTGGTGGCGGGTCTGCTGGTGGCGGTGATCCTGCTGGCGGGTGTTTCCAGCATTCTGGGCGTGATGAATATTCAGCTGTTTCGGATGCTGCAGGCGGAAAAGGGAAGTCCTGTTTCCTTTGAGGAAAATACGCCCACTGAGACCAAGGCTACTGTGCCGGGGTCGTCCCAGAATGCTGCCGGGAAGCCGGCGCTGGGCTTGACGGTGAGCAGTCTCAGCGAGCTGGATCAGCGGTATTTTCATCTGCCGGCAGGGGTGCTGGTTTCCCAGGTAGAGGAGCAAGGCTGCGCCGCCAAGGCGGGGCTTGCGGTGGGCGACATTATTGTGTCGTTTAACGGCGTGAGCGTGCTGACAGCGGAGGAGCTGGAGCAGGCGCTGCAGGCGTGTCAGATCGAAGAGCAGGTGGAAGTGGTTTTTTACCGCTATCGCACCGAAAAGCAGCACCGGGCAACGGTGATCTTGGATGACAACGGATAAAGAGGTATTCTATGGAACGCAGTTACAAAAAGCAGATTGAGATCGGCTATACCCAGGTCAATGCCTTTGGTCGGCTGAAAAACAGCCAGATCCTGGCCATTTTGCAGGAGGCAGCCGGAGAGCATAGCGCGCTGCTGGGCGCGGATAAGAATGCGCTGGAGGAAAAGGATCTTTTCTGGGCGCTGATCCGCTACCATATCGAGATCCGGCGGCTGCCCCAGGCAGGGGAGACCATCACGGTGGAGACTTGGCCGATGCCCACCACCCGGACGGCGTATCCTCGGGCCACGGTGGTCTATGATGCGGCCGGAAACGAGCTGTTTCGGGGAATCAGCCTTTGGGTGCTGATGAGCTTTGCCACCCGGTCGATGGTGCTGCCGGCCAAGAGCGGTGTGGTGGTAGAGGGCTATGTGCGGGGCGATGAGCTTTCCCTGCCCGGATCGCTGCTGCCCAAGGCGCTGGAAAATTGCGAGAGCAGGCTGGTGCGATTCTCGGATCTGGACGTCAATGGCCATATGAACAACTGCCGGTATATGGAGTGGGTGGACGATCTGCTGGATGCGGATTTCCACGCCGGGCATTGCCCCCGGGAGATGGTGATCTGCTATCTGTCGGAGAGCCGGGAAAAGGAAACGGTGGATATCACCTGGGCGCTGGAGGACGGCGAAACATTATGCGTGGATGCCCATCGAAAAGAGGAAAATGTGTCCGCGGGACATAGCCGTGTGTTCTCGGCTCAGATTCGTTTCTAAAAGTGTTCTGTAAACCAAAAGGCATTTTTGCCGGTTGCGGAAAAATATAGGGAAATTTTTGGATAACCCCTTGCAAGCATAGCGTTTGCAAGGGGTTTTTCAGCTTTCGCTGTGGAAAAACCTGTGGATAATGTGGAAAACTTATGTCTACCAGCGGACAAAAAAGGTGGGGTTTCAACAAGTTATGTCAACTTGCGTTCCAGACGGACACGATTCTCCCGGCGGGGGAATATCCTGTAAGGAGGGGGTGGGGCGGTTGGCGCTGGAATATGGGTTTTGGCTGATCGCGACAGCGCTGGCGGTGATCGGTTTGGGGCGGCTGAAGCGGTGGCTGCTGGGGTTGGTAAAAAAAGAAAACGCCCGGTAACGGGCGTTTAGTCTTGTGTAAATGTTACGATTTCATTGGGCGTGCATTTCAGGACTGTGCAAAGCTTCTCCAGTGTGTTCATCGTAATGGATTTATTACGTTTCAGATTGGTGATCGTATAGGCGCTGAAGCCATTCTTGTAAATCAGCGTGTAGGTGGTGATGCCACGGTCTTTCATCGTTTTCCACAGCGGCTCGTAGCTGATCATATGCACCATCCCTTTCTATTTGTATACATATATTATCCACCGAAAAATGCCTCTTGAATATTAGCAAAAATTTGCCTATACTATAGGCAGCTGAATGGATGGGAGGAGATGCTGTGAAGTGGCTGGAAAAAAGTCCGATTCCAAAGGTATGCGAGAACTGTGCGGAGGAGGATTGCTATAATTGTGACGTGGCCGGAGAGCGGTGGGTGCTTTCCAAGGAGGAAGAATTGCACGCAAACCGAAAGCTTATGGTACGCGCTATTGAACGATTAGAGAGAAAGATAGCTGAAATTGATGCGCAGTTGGAAAGCTTGGGCAAATAAAAACGTCTGCAGGATAACTGCAGACGTTTTGTTATGGCCCTCATCCGCCCCCCTGCGGGGGCACCTTCCCCCAGGGGAAGGCTGGGTGAGGTGAGAAGGTGGAGGGATACCCTCTCCGGCCCAAATCGCAGATTTGGGCCACCTCTCCCAAAGGGAGAGGCAAGGGGGTGCGGCATAAGCCTCGGCATTGTACCGGATTCGGGATTGCTGCCCGCATTCCTCATCCGCCCCCCCTGCGGGGGCACCTTCCCCCAGGGGAAGGCTGGGTGAGGTGAGAAGGTGGAGGGATACCCTCTCCGACCCAAATCGAAGATTTGGGCCACCTCTCCCAAAGGGAGAGGCAAGGGGGTGCAGGGAGAGGCAAGGGGGTGGGGAAAGGCTGGGTGCGGGGAAAGTTTACGAAAATGTGATAGTTTGTTAACATTTTTCTGCCAAGATTACTCTTATACATTCAGGAAGAAGGATCGCTATGAAAGGAAAGGGCGTTTATAAGGTAATCCGGTGGCTGGTATGGGTCTTTTACCCAAAGACGGAAGTGATCGGGCAGGAAAATCTGCCGGAGGAGCCGGTGCTGGTGGTGGGAAATCACGCCCAGATGCACGGGCCTATTGCCTGCCAGCTTTACTTTCCCGGAAAATGCAGGATCTGGTGCGCAGGGCAGATGATGCATCTGAAGGAAGTGCCGGATTATGCCTATCAGGATTTCTGGGGGCAGAAGAAAAAAGGGGTGCGCTGGTTTTACCGGCTGCTGTCGTACATCGTTGCGCCGCTGAGCGTTTGCATTTTCAACAACGCCAACACCATTGGCGTATATCACGATGCCAGGGCGATCGCTACCTTCAAAAATACGGTGAAAAGCCTGATGCAGGGGGAAAGTGCAATTATTTTTCCGGAATGCGGTATGAAATACAACCGGATTGTGAATGATTTTCAGGATAAGTTTGTAGATGTGGCAAGGCTATACTACAAAAAGACCGGCAAAGAATTGGCTTTCGTGCCGATGTATCTTGCACCGGCGCTGAGGAAGATATATCTTTGTGAGCCGATTCGTTTCTGCGCGGATAACCCGATAGATGCGGAAAGACAGCGGATCTGCGAGCTGCTGAAGGAGCGGATCACGGAAAAAGCGCTGTCGCTGCCCAAACACAAGATCGTACCCTATGAAAATATGGGCAGGAGGAACTATCCCACCAATATTGATTAGCTCTGGAGGAATGTATGAGAAAACCCGCTGTGGATTACAGGAAATTCCGGCTGCGCAAAATCAATGCGCCGGAATTTGCACACCTGAAGCTATTGCTGGGGTGGGTGGGGTATTTTGCGCTGTATTTTCTGACAGAGCGGCTGATCCCGGCGGAAAAATGCGTTGTGGTGCATAGCCGGCTGGATGATCTGATCCCGTTTTGTGAGTGGTTTGTGATCCCGTATGTGTTCTGGTATGGGCTGATCGTATTTTCGCTTGTGTGGTTTTTGCTATACAATGTGGAGAATTTTAAGGCGCTGCAGACCTATATCATTATTACGCAGGTGGTGGCGATGGCTGTTTACATCCTGCTGCCCAATCGGCAGGACCTGCGGCCGGAGGTGTTTCCCCGGGACAACTTTTTGACGCAGGCGGTGGGGGTGCTGTATCAGGTGGATACCAGCACCAATGTGTGTCCGTCGCTGCACGTGGCGTATTCGCTGGGGATCGCATCGGTGTGGCTGCGGGAAAAGGCGGCCTGCCGGGCGTGGAAAGCGTTTGTGGTGGCGGCGGTGGTGCTGATCTGCCTGTCTACGATGTTTATCAAGCAGCATTCGGCGGTGGATGTGATCGCGGCGCTGCCGGTGTGCGCGCTGGCGGAATGGATCGTGTTTTATAGGAAAAAATGAATAGTAAACCCGACCTGCGGTGATTGCAGGTCGGGTTTTGTGTGGTGTACTGGTGCGGTAGCACCCAAGGCTCCCTTGTGCAAAGGGAGCTGTCAAAAATCTTTTGATTTTTGACTGAGGGATTGTCTTACAGCGGCATCAATGTATTCGCAAACACCACGGAAATTTTTGCTGATGTCGTTATTAGGGATTCGAATTACAGCCAGATCATATTCCTTCAAAAAAGCGGTACGCTCTGCATCCTTCTCCAGATTCCCATCTTCATAGTGTTGTGAGCCATCCAGTTCAATCACAAGCTTGGCTTCCGCACAGTAGAAATCTAAAATATATTTTCCAAACACTTTTTGACGATTAAAGCGGACAGGATAAGTGCGAAGAAAATCGTACCATAGATGACGTTCCTCTTTTGTCATTTCTTTTCGCAGCTGCTTAGCAAATGGAATTAACTGCCTGTTATATTTTCGCTGCATAACAGCCCCTCCGGCAAAAATCAGAGATTTTTGCCACCTCCCCTTGCACAGGGGAGGCTTTGGCGCGCGCTTTGCTTCCAGATGTGGCGGTAGAGGGGGATGGCGGCCAGGGGGAAGAGCATTGCCACCAGCATACCCAGCTTCATTGCCAGCTGTTCGGGGGCCAGATCCAGTTGGGTGGCGAGATCAGCGATGTTGGGATTTGCCATTGCGGTGTCGGTGATGATGCCGATGAGCTGGGGAGCGACGGAAGCGCCCAGGTCGCCGCCGGCTGCCATCATCGCGAAGATGAATACGCCGCCGGTGGGGAAACGGTCCGATGCCAGCACCAGGTTACCCGGCCAGAGCATAGAGGTACAGAAGCCGGTCAATGCGCAGGCCAGGAGGCCTATTGCCGGCCAGGGAGAGATGGTGCAGATGAGGTAACATATGGCAGCGCCGACTGCGCCCAGGGTGATGACTTTGCCCAAGTTTTTGCCGAATTTGGCATACAGCGTTCTGCCCAAGCCCAGGGCTACGGAGAACAGCGCCACGCCGAACACGTCGCCCCAGACCTTGGGGATGCCAAGGGCCTGCTCTAAGTAGCCGGAGCTCCACTGGGACATAGAACATTCTGCCGCACCGCCAAGGAAGATGGCAAGAATGCTGAGCCACAGCCATTTGTTTTTGAAATAGGCCAATGCGCCGGAGACTCGCTGGGGAGTTTCCATCTTGGGAATCTCAGCACCGGAGAAAAGAATGGCGGAAGCTAAGGGAATTATCAGGAACAACAGCGCCAGAAAAGGCCAGCTTTCGTTGCCGAAAGCAAGCAGGAACAAGGTGCCGACAAGAATGACGCCGACGCTGCTCCAGGCGAACACGGAGTGGAGCTTGCTCATCTCCCGGTCGGGGTCTTCCGCAGGAATGGCGGCGATGACAGGGCTTAAGAGCACCTCTGCCAGGCCGCTGGAGGCACAGAACAGAATTGTACCCAACACCAGACCTAAGTAAGTATGCCGGGGGAACAGCCAGGGAGAAATGGCATACAGACCAAAACCCAGAACTGCCATAATGGGCATAAGGCGCAGCGTCTTAGGAATATTGAAGCGGTGGGAGAAGAAGGAGAATACCAGGTCGATGAGTAGCTGAGTGACGTAATTGATCAGCACCAGCAGACCAAGCATAGAATAGGAAATGCCGTACAGGGAGCGGAATGTCAAAAACAGCACAGGTGATAAGCTGGCTACCACGGACATCGTGGCATTTCCGGTATAGCAGGCGAGCTTGAGTCGCCGTAATTTATGGTCCATTGGAACACGTCCTTTCTGTTGGGGAATTATAGCGCGCAAAAATGGGACTGTCAATGGAGAAATGGGAGAATATTCTTGCTTCTTCATAAAGGGATGATATAATGAAGGCACATTACGAAAAAGGGGGAATTCCTATGTACCGTTGGAATTTCTACACCACCAATGAACTGAAACCCCGGGGCTGGCTGAAGCGGCAGCTTCAGATCCAGGCAGAGGGCCTGGCGGATGCCCATCTGTTTGGTCTTGAGCCGAATTTTGGCTGCTGCACCTCCAATATGGGCCAGGGTTGGCCGAAATTTACGCTGTCGGCGTTTATGCATCAGGGCGATACGATTATCAATTGTCTGAGCGTGCCGACGGAGCTGCACGATGGGGACAAGCACATTGTAGTGGAAACCAATTATCCCTTTGAAAACAGCTTTGCCTATACCGTCGAAACAGGGTCGGACTTTACCTTTAAGATTCGAATTCCGTCCTTTGCGCAGAAGCTTACAGTGGATGGAAAGCTGACCCAAAGCGATGAGCTTGTGTACGATTTCAAGGCCGGAGAAAAGCGTGTGATCACCGTTTCTTTTGAGACGGCGGTAAAGCTGGAGGAGCGGCCTTATGGGCTGAACGCCGTTAAGTGCGGTTCGTTGGTATTCTCTGTGCCTGTTGCCTTTAAGAAGAAGATGTACGAATATGAAAAGGACGGCGTGGAGCGGAAATTCCCCTACTGCGACTATGAATATCTGCCGGTGTCGGATTGGAATTATGCGTACAGCGGTGAGGAATTTATAAGAGAAAACAGAGGCGTGGATGATGTTCCGTTCTCCGGGGAGAAGCCGCCGGTGGTGGTCAAGGCGAAGGTCCGCAAGATCGACTGGGGTCTGGAGGATGGCTATCTGGATGTGTGCGCCAAAGTGCCCGAGTCCCGTGAGCCCATTTCGGCAGAGGAAGAGATCGAGCTGTATCCCTACGGCTGTGCCAAGCTGCGGATGACGGAATTGCCCAGAATCTGAAAATTTAACAGCATTTTTGCAGGAAGTTGCATTTTTCGGTGCAACTTCCTGCTTCTTTTTTTGTCTGGTTGAAGGAGGGGGCGAAATGGGCAGTAATACAGACGGCCTGAAAGAGCGCATCCGCACGGGGGAATTGACCAGAAAGGATGTGGCAAGGAGGCTGGCGGAGCTGGCCTTTGGAAAGGCCAATGACTGTGTGCGGCTGGTGATGGAGGAGGATGCGCCGCTTACGAAACTGGATCTGGGCTTGCTCAGCGAGGTGAAGCGAAATGATAAAGGAACAGTGGAAGTGAAGCTGGTGGATCGGCTGAAGGCCCTGGAACAGCTGGCGCTTCTGGCCCAGGAGGGCGGAGAGGACTTGGAATCCTTCCTGAAAGCGCTGCAGGGGGATGGGAAGTAATGGGATACTCCGGTTTTTCTGCAAAACAGAAAACGGTACTGACCTGGTGGATGCCGGGAAGCCCTCATCACGGCAAGGAGGCCATCATCTGCGACGGCGCGGTGCGCTCGGGAAAGACAATGGCGATGGGGCTGTCGTTTTTTCTGTGGGCGATGAGTTGCTTTGACGGAAAGCGATTCGGCGTCTGCGGAAAGACCATCGCGTCGCTGCGGAGGAATGTCTTGTCTGAAATATTGCCGCGCCTGGAGGCGCTGGGTGCGACCTGGAAAGAAAAACGGACGGAAAATTTGGTGACGGTAACCTTTAAGGGGCATCGAAATCAGTTTTATATTTTTGGCGGTCGGGACGAAAGCTCGGCGGCGCTGATTCAGGGCATTACCTTTGCCGGGGTGCTGCTGGATGAGGTGGCGCTGATGCCCCGTTCTTTCGTGGAGCAGGCTTGCGCAAGATGCTCGGTGGCGGGAAGCCGGCTGTGGTTTAACTGCAATCCGGAGGGGCCGGGGCATTGGTTTTACAAGACCTGGATCTTGGATGCGGAGCGCAAAAACTGCCTGCGGCTGCATTTTCTGATGGAGGACAATCCGTCACTATCTGAGCAGATTCGGCAGCGGTATCAGAATTTGTATTCCGGTGTGTTTTACAGAAGGTTTGTGCTGGGGCAATGGGTGCAGGCGGAGGGGCGGGTATACGACTTTTTCGGGCCGGATATGGTAAAGCCTGCGCCGGCGGGGGAGTACGAAAAATGGTACATTTCCTGCGACTACGGCACGGTAAATCCCACGTCGATGGGACTGTGGGGGCTGCACCGCGGGGTGTGGTACAGAGTGAAGGAATTTTACTTCAATTCCCGGGAGGCTATGCATCAGATGACTGATGATGAGTACGCCACGGCGATGAAGAATTTGGCGGGAGATCGGCAGGTTGCTGCGGTGGTTGCCGATCCGTCGGCGGCCAGCTTTATTGAAACGCTGAGAAGAAAAGGGTGGCGGGTCATAAAAGCGAAAAATGACGTTTTGTCCGGAATCCGGCAGACCTCTGATGCGCTGAAAGAGGAGAAGATCGTGATCTGCGAGGGCTGCCACGATTGCCTGCGGGAAATGGACAGCTATGTGTGGGATTTGAGCAGCGAAAATCACGACCGGGTGAAGAAAGAAAACGATCACGCGATGGACGATATGCGCTATTTCGTTGCCACGGTGCTGAACCGGCAAAGCGCCGGCTTTGCGGTCTGCGCGGTGGACAGAAAAATGTAAAAACGATCACAATTTTGAAAGGAGCAAATCATATTGAAACGAAAACGGAAGGAAACAGCGGTGGCGGCCACAGCCTGCCAGTTGCGGGGCAGTAACAGCCATCCCTTCGGGGCGCTGCGGGGATTCGTGCCGCTGGGAGGCGGTGAGGAGCGGATCTACCGGGAGCTTCGGGAGGCGATCCCGGTGCTGGATGCGGCGGTGGGGAAGCTGGTGCGCCTAAGCGGCGGCTTTCAGGTGAGGTGCAAAAATGCTCAGGCGCAGAAAAGCTTAGAGGATTTTCTGAAAAATGTGCCCTGCGGCCACGGACAGGTGGGTATTGACAGCTTCCTGGGCGGTTATATGGACAGCCTGCTGACCGTTGGCCGGGCGGTGGGCGAGATGGTCGTCGCCGGGGATAAGCTGCACTCTGTTTGCTGGGGCGATGTTACACAGCTGCAGGCCCACGAGGGGGAGAGTCCTCTGGATGTGGTGCTGTACGGACCGGATCAGCACGGAATGCCCCGGCCGCTGCCGTATCAGCATTTGCTGCTGTTTACTACCTTAAACCCCGAGCCGGGGCATCCTTACGGCGTCAGCCTGTTCCGGGGGATGCCGTTTTTGGCGGAGATCCTGATGAAGATCTATGCCGCCATCGGCGCAAACTGGGAGCGGGCTGGCAATGTGCGCTACAGCGTCATCTGCAAGGGCGGCGAAAATATGGATCCGGCGGCTGCCCAGGAGCAGGGCAAACAGATCGCCAAGGAATGGGCCCGTGCCATGGAGGACAGCAAAAACGGCACGGTGCGGGATTTTGTGGCGGTGGGCGATGTGCAGATCAAGGTGATCGGCGGCGAGGCGCCTATCCTGGATTCCCAAGTGCCGGTGAAGCAGATTTTGGAGCAGCTGGTGGCCAAGACCGGTCTGCCGCCGTTCCTGCTGGGCTTAAGCTGGAGCACCACGGAGCGGATGAGTACCCAGCAGGCGGATATTCTGACCAGTGAACTGTGGGCGCTGCGAAGATCCGTAGAGCCGGTGGTGCGCAAGGTGTGCAAGACATTTTTGGCGCTGGAGGGCTTGGATGACCGGGTGGAGATCGAATGGAACGACATCAGCCTGCAGGATATCACCGAGGAAGCCAGAGCGGAGCTTTACAGCGCCCAGGCGGCAAAATACCGCAGTGAGGCGGGAATTTAAGGAGGTACATTATGGACGTAAAAAAGGAAACCCAGGTCAGCGCCAGCGGCGTGCCGACCGCTGCCCAGCTGGAGGCCATCAATGCCCAGGCAAGGGCAAAAATGAGTGAGGAGCAGGTGTACGTCTTCTCCGTCAGGCTTTGCGACGATCAGGTGGATCGGGATGGGGAGCGGTTTGACACCGCAGCCCTGCCGGCGCTGGCGAAGCTGTTTATCGGCAAGACCGGTATCGTCGATCACAAGTGGAGCAGTGATTCTCAGGTGGCCCGCATTTTCGCTGCAGAAGTGGTGAAGGAGGATGGGGTTACATATATCAAGGCCTGGGCGTATATCCGCCGCGGCGGAAATGCCGATGAGATCATTGCCGATATCGAGGCGGGCATCAAGAAGGAAGTCAGCGTGGGCTGCGCAATGGGTCGCTGCGTTTGCTCCATCTGCGGCAGCGAGTATGGCGAATGCGGTCATCAGAAGGGAGAATATTACGACGGGCAGCTGTGCTGCGGCATTCTGAAAGAGCCGATGGATGCCTATGAATTCTCCTTTGTGGCTGTGCCGGCGCAGCGGGATGCCGGTGTGATCAAGGGTCTGGGCAAGGTAAAAAGGTTGAAGGAGCTGGCGGACGAATTCGGCGCACAGCAGGAATATCGGGCGCTGTACAAGCAGGCGGAGCTGGGAAAGCTCTATGAAAAGCAGCTGCGCGACGATGTGGTGCGGCTGTGCCTTACGCTGGATCTGGGTGCGGCGGAGCCGGTACTGCGGGGCGTGATTGACAAGGCGGCTGCGGAAGATCTTATGAAGCTGAAGCAGGCGCTGGAGGGTCGTGTTCGCGAGCTGCTGCCGGTGAAGAGCCAGCTGCCCGGCGCGATGGAGAATGACCATACCGTAGAAAGCGGTTTTTTGATTTAAGGTATTACCGGGAAACCGGTGGCCATATACTTTTTACTTAGGAGGAAATGAAAAATGGGTTACGACAATCTGAAACTGGAAAAGGGCATGTACCGTCAGGAAGGTATGAGCTTTACCCAGGTGCTGGAATCTTTGGATCCCAGCGAAAATTATCGCGGCACTGCGCTGGAGGGCACAGATGCTTTCCAGCGTCAGCTGAAGCGATTCGGCATTCGGGCCAAGGGCGCAGGCTCTTCCACCGTGGAGAAGTTTTTCCGCACGATGGACAGCGCGGTGCTGTTCCCCGAGTACATCGCACGCACCGTCCGTCAGGGCATGGAGGAGAATGATATTCTGCCTGCCATTACCGCTACCACCACGGTGATCGACTCTCTGGACTACCGCTCCATCTACTCCAATCCCACCGATGAGGACAAGGAACTGAAGGATGTTGCCGAGGGCGCAGAGATCCCCACCACCGAGGTCAAGACCAAGGAGCACCTGGTGAGCCTGACCAAGCGTGGCCGTATGCTGGTTGCATCCTATGAAGCCATCCGCTTCCAGAAGCTGGATCTGTTCAGCGTTATGCTGCGTCAGATCGGTGCGCACATCCAGAAGATGCAGCTGGCTGACGCCGTCAACGTGATCATCAATGGCGATGGCAACGAAAATGCTGCTACCCAGTACAGCGTTGGCACCGACCCCATCTCCGGCACTGCCGGCACGCTGGGCTACGACCAGATGGTGGAATTCTGGGGTCAGTTCGATCCTTATACTATGAACACCATTCTGTGCTCCACCGGCACGATGACCAAGCTGCTGAAGATCCCCGAGTTGCAGAATCCTCTGACAGGGCTGAACTTCCAGGGCACCGGCAAGCTGACCACACCTCTGGGCGCTGCGCTGCATCGCACCGGCGCTGTGGCGGACGGCGTGATCATCGGCCTGGATAATCGCTATGCGCTGGAGCAGGTCAGAGCCGGCGATGTGCTGGTTGAGTATGACAAGCTGATCGACCGTCAGCTGGAGCGTGCTGCCATTACCTCTATCTGCGGCTTCGGCAAGATCTGTGATGGCGCTGCTGCCGTGCTGAACGTATGACGCTGACGGAACTGGTTCGCGAGCAGGCGTTTGCGTTGGTGCCGGAGCTGCCTGCGGAAAATCAGGAGATGCTGAAGGCGGTGTGCAGCGCAGCGGTGGTATCGCTGGAGAATAAGCTCCGGAGCAATGTAACGGTGGAGGATTGCCACAATCAATTTGTGATGGCGGCCAGTATGTATGCCGTGGCGGCGATGTCTGAGATCACCGAGTTCGGTCAGCTGGAGCAGTTCACTGCCGGCGATCTGACGGTGCACAAAACAAACGGCGAGATGGCGGCCAACTGCCTGCGGGCGCAGGCGGATATGCTGATGTCACCGTATGTGAAGACGGGCGTTGCGTTTATGGGGGTGTAGCCGTGCGGAAGATGGTGGAGAAGATCATCGGCACCTACGGCGCACCGACGCTGCTGCTGCGGCAAGACGGGCAGGCCTTTGCGCTGAAGGCGTTTCTGCATCCGAGAAAGTCCTTGAGTCAGCGCAATGCCTTAAAAAGGATCTCCCCTTTGGGGGAGATCCTCGGCGATACGTATTTGTTCATCTGCTCGGTGGACTGCGGCGCGCAGGTAGGCGACACCGTGAAGCAGACCGGCGATATTTACTATGAGCTGCGGCAGGTGGAGACAGTGCTGTACAAGAATGAGCCCGTCTATTTATGGGGCTTGTGCGTTCAGAAAGGCGGTGCGGATACTTGGGACTGCTGATGATTGATCAGGTGGTTACGACCCTCAGGGCTGCGGGGTTTCGTACCCAGCGGGCCTATCCCGGCACGGCGATGCCGACGATCACGGAAATCGTGGCAGCGGTGCAGCTGGCCAAGGCGGAGCTTGATACGCAGGTAACTGTGCTGGATGTAAAGCTTATGTGTCCCCAGAATCTGGGCGCAGAAGCCTGCGAAGATGCCGCCATTACGGCAGCAGAGGCGCTGAAGGATATTGACCTCAGCTGTGTGGTCGGGGCTGTGGAGTTTGATTCGCGGGCAGGCCTGTTTTACATAAGCTGTATGGCAACAAAGCCGCAGACGGAGCGGGTATATCTGGATCTGCCGTTTAAGATCGGCGCGGTGGAACAATCGCGGGTGGTATCGTTTACAGCGCAGCAGGAGCTGACAGAGACGGTTACGGTGCTGAGTGAAGCGCCCTGGACGGTACGGCTGGAACAGTTCTTCCGCAACGGTTTTGGAGAGGATACAGATCCCAGCGGTGATGAGTTTACCATCACCAATGGCAATGAGATCTATCACGGCTGCAAATGGACATCCTGCACGCGGTTAACGGAGCTGGACGGCACGCGCCAGATCCGGGAAGGCACGGGTATGTACCGGACGATAATTGGATAAAGGAAAGCCCACCGCGGTACGCGGTGGGCTTTTTTCAGCGCTGTTTGCAGGCATAGTAATAGGCCATTTTGTAGTCGCCCAGCTTTTCGCAGCATTTTTCCAGCTGGCGCAGGCGGCGATCCTCGGCTTTTTGGTAATATTCCCGGGCTTGGGCATAATCTTCTGATGCAAAGCACACATCGCCCCGGAGAATGCTCCAGTCGGGGGAGACTTGATCCGTGCAGGAATCCAGCAGGGCGGTGCAGCGGTCAAGCTCGCCGGCGAGATATGCGGCCTTGGCGCGAAGCAGCAGCTCATCATCGGGAAGCTGCGCCAGGATGTCCGGGTCGGGCTGCAGCTGGGCCAGGAGCAGCAACCGCTTGCGCTCCATTTCGGCGGTATAGTAGGGCGTTTTGCTGCCGGCGGCGGATGATCTTTCCAGCAGCGTGCGGGCGTAGGGGATGTGGCCGTCGGAAAGGGCATTTTGCGCCATTGCCAAGCAGCAAAGCGAGCGCAGAAGATTCGCCTCCGCGTCCAACGCGCTGTCCGGGGAAAGACTATCCAAAATTTCCAATGCGGCGGATGGATCGTTACGCGACCAGGCCTCTCTTGCCTGCCGCAGAGGAGCTTGGTTGGGGGCTTCCTCCAGGAAGAAGCTGATGGGCTTTTCCAGCCGGCCGGCAAGGTAACGCAGGGTCTCCATAGAGGGCCGGGCAGAGCCGTTTTCGATCTGGGAGAGCATATTGCGGGTAATTTTCTCGCCGCAAAGCTGCCGCTGAGAAAGGCCGGCCTCCAGCCGCGCCTGCTTCAGCAGTTGACCCAATTCCATATCTTCACCCCCGGTAATTTCCATTTACCTCATTATAGCATAACGAATGCAAAATTGCTACTGTTACAAAAAATTCATTTGCTATTTTTATAGCATTGCTTTACTATAGAGGTAATTTACGGAAAAGGAGTGTTCGCGATGCGTTTGCCGGATAGCTGTCGGCTGAAAAATGCCGCCGCGGAGTCTATCAAGAATGCCAATGGCCAGCCTGGAAAGCTGGTGGTGTTCCACACGGCGGTGATATTGGCGCTGTCGCTGGCGGCGCTGGCAGTGGACTGGTTGCTGGAACAGGGAATCGGAAATACCGGCGGTTTGGATGGCGTGGGAATGCGCGCTGTGCTGACGACGGTGCAGAGGGCCTTGATGCTGGCGCAGATCATTGCGCTGCCTTTCTGGCAGCTGGGCTGGCTGTATGCCACGGTGAAGACTGCCCGGGGAGAAAGGACCGGCAAGAAGGATCTGCTGGAGGGCTTCCGGCAGTTTTTTCCGTACCTGCGGCTGACGGTCCTCAAGGGGCTGATCTATTTCGGCCTGGCCTTCGGTGCGGCGTATGCGGCCTCCTTTATTACGATGCTGCTGCCCTTTGGCTCTGGGATGGATCTGATGGATCCCAACCTGACGGAAGCGGAACTGTTCGCTCTGATGGAGCAGATCGCTGTCCCGATGTCGGTCATCAGCGCGGTGCTGTCGCTGGTGCTGTGCGTGCCGTTTTTCTACCGTTTCCGTATGGCGGAGTATTGCCTTTTGGACGATCCCCGGATGGGCGCACGCGCTGCGCTGCGGGGCAGTCGGCAGCGGATGCAGGGGAATCTGTGGCAGCTGGTGCGGCTGGACCTGAGCTTCTGGTGGTACTGGCTGCTGACGGCGCTGGTATCCGCGCTGGGATGGGCAGATGTGCTCCTGCCGCTGGCGGGGATCGAATTGCCCTGGAGGGCGGAGGTTAGCTATCTTGCGGCATATTTGCTGTCGGCAGCGGCGCAGCTGGTGCTGTACTGTTTCTGCAAGGCGAAGGTGGATGTAACCTACGCCCACGCCTATCTGACATTGCTGCCGAAAGAGGAAAATGCCGATGAATCTCATTGAAATTACCGATTTTAACGCGCCGGAGCTGGATGTATACGCCCGGTTGACGGAGGCGCAGCTACTAAATCGGTTTGAGCCGAAAAAGGCGATGTTCATCGCCGAAAGCCCCAAGGTGATCCTGCGGGCGCTGGACGCCGGGTGCGTGCCGGTGTCGCTGCTGGTGGAGCGCAATCACATTAACGACGAGGCGCAGCAGGCTATCGACGCCTGCGGCGATGTGCCGGTATACACGGCGCCGCTGGAGGTGCTGACCCAGCTGACCGGCTTTCAGCTGACACGGGGAATGCTCTGCGCGATGAAGCGGCCGCCTCTGCCTGCGGTGGAGGATGTGCTTGCCGGCGCAAGACGGATCGCCGTACTGGAGGATATCCAGAATCCTACCAATGTGGGTGCGATCTTCCGCAGCGCCGCTGCCCTGGGTATGGACGCGGTGGTGCTGACCTCTGCTTGCAGCGATCCGCTGTACCGCCGCAGCTGCCGGGTCAGTATGGGCACGGTGTTTCAAGTGCCCTGGACGTACTTAGATGAAAACTGGGTGGAAAAGCTGCGATCCCTGGGCTTCAAAACTGCGGCGATGGCGCTGGACAACCGGGCCATTTCCATTGAAGATCCCCGGCTGCGGGCTGAGGAAAGATTAGCGGTAGTCTTGGGCAGCGAGGGCGACGGCCTGGCGGCGACCACCATCGCCGACTGCGACTACACGGTGATGATCCCGATGTATCACGGAGTGGATTCCTTAAATGTGGCGGCGGCCAGCGCTGTGGCATTCTGGGAGCTGCGGACAAAATAATGTCATATTTCAAACTGCGCCTCCATAAAATGTACAAAATTTTATGGAGGCGTTGCTATGGGAATCCGGATCACAGAACTGCACTGCAAGGAAGTTATCTGCATCAGCGACGGACGGCGGCTGGGATTTATCACGGACGTGGAGATCGACATCTCCTGCGGCAAGGTGCTGGCCATCGTTGTCCCCGGGCCGTGCCGGATCCTGGGCACGTTTGGCCGGGCGGATGACTATGTCATCGAGTGGAGCAAGATCTGCAAAATCGGCCCGGATATCGTCCTTGTGGACATCAAACCCGACGATTGCCGCTTTCCGCGGCATAAATTCAACCTGCCGTTCTGAAAAAAACTGGAATATTTTCGAAAAAACTTGGAAA
>JAFTUO010000038.1 GCA_017466215.1 Oscillospiraceae bacterium
CAGATCGTCCAGCATTTCCACGATGGTGGGCTTTTTGCCCTGCAGGTACAGCTCGTAGGCGATCTCGCAGCCAGTCAGGCCGCCGCCGATGATGGTAACATTCTCGCCCACTTCCTGCTTGCCCAGCAGGAAGTCGATGGCCTGGATGCCCTTGTCGATGCCGGGGACGGGGATGCGGTTGGCTTTCGAGCCGGTGGCGATGATAACCTCATCTGCGCCCAGCGCATTAATATCCGTAACCTCGGTGTTCAGCTTGACTTCAATGGGATATTTGGTCATTTCGCGGCGATACCAAGCGATCAAGTCGCGGTCTTTCTCCTTAAAGGAGGGTGCGGCCGCCGCGATGAACACGCCGCCCAGCACATCGGACTTTTCGTACAGCGTGACCTTATGTCCCCGCTTGGCGCAGACCAGTGCGGATTCCATACCGCCAATGCCGCCGCCGATAACGGCGATGTTCTTGATCTTCTTGGCGGGTGTCAGGTGATACTTGGTGGACTGCATCGTTTCGGGATTGATGGCGCAGCGGGCAAGACCCATGGTATCCTTCAGATCCTGAGTATTGGCATGGCCCTTGGACTTGGAGAAATTGAAGCAGCCATTGTGGCAGCAGATGCAGGGACGGATATCCTCCAGCCGCTCCTCCAGCAGCTTGGTGATCCATTCGGGGTCAGCCAGGAACTGGCGGGCAATGCCGACGCCGTCAATGCGGCCCTCGGCCACAGCCTTCGCGCCCACATCCGCCTCCATACGGCCGGCGCAGACCACGGGGATGTCCACAAATTTCTTGATATGTGCCACATCCTCCAGATTGCAGTTCTGAGGCATATACATAGGCGGATGGGCCCAGTACCAGGAGTCGTAGGTACCGTTGTCAGCATTGAGCATATCGTAGCCGGCATCCTGCAGGTACTTGGCGGCGCGCTCGGACTCTTCCATATTGCGGCCCACTTCCGTGTATTCCTCACCGGGCACAGCACCGACGCAGAAGTCCTTGACCTTGGACTGCACGCTATAGCGCAGGGATACGGGGAAATCCTCGCCGCAAGTGGCCTTGATGGCCTGCACCACTTCCACGGGGAAGCGGTAGCGATTCTCGAAAGAGCCGCCGTATTCGTCAGTACGCTTGTTGGTCCACTCCATCGTGAACTGATCCAACAGATAGCCCTCGTGGACTGCGTGAACTTCCATGCCGTCAACGCCGGCATCCTTGCACAGCTTCGCGGTCTTGGCAAAGGCCTCGATGATCTCGTGGATCTGCTTCTTGGTCATCTCGGGCGTGGTAATCTCCGGATCCCACCGGGAAGGCAGCTCACTGGGGCTGGCCAGCTCGTGGCTGGTGTCCAAAATGGGCTTCAAAATTGCCCGGGTAACCTTATTCTTGTGCAGGGGCGCGATCAGCTCGGTGATGGCCCAGCTGCGGCCCATACCGGCAGTCAGCTGGATGAACAGCTTCGCGCCGGTCTTATGGATCTCGTCCATAAATTCCTTCAGATCCTCAAACATCTTGGGGTTCTGCCACAGCCATTTACCCCAGAAGGTGTCACGCAGCGGTGCGATGCCGGGAATGATCAGACCGACGTTGTTTTTCGCCCGCTCCAGGAAGAATTTTGCCGCTTCCTTGTCGAACTTGCAACCGGTCAGCTCAAACCAGCCGAACAGCGACGTGCCGCCCATCGGACACAGGACGATGCGGTTTTTGATCTCCACGTCCCGGATCTTCCAGGGGGTAAACAGGGCTTCGTATTTTTGATCCATAATGAACACTCCTTATTGTTATTGTTCTGTGTATAGTGTACAATAAAACGCAAAAACTGTCAATAAATTGGGGCATTTTGCAAAATTTTTAGTTGCAGGCATCGCCAATCCTATGTATAATAAAGCTATCAACGGAAAGGTGGAAATGCTATGAGATCTACCGTATATTTCAGCAGAACGATCACACCGGAAAAGGTGCTGGAGCTTTATAAGCGTTTGGGCAAGGAGCTGCCCGGAAATGTGGCGATGAAGGTCCACTCCGGCGAGCCGGGGAATCAGAATTTCCTGCGGCCGGAATTCTGGAAGCCCATTGCCGATCACGTCGGCGGCACCATCGTTGAGTGCAACACCGCCTACGCAGGCGGCCGGGACACCACCGGCGCCCATATTGCCACGATGGATAAGCACGGCTGGACCCAGCACTATACTGTGGACATTCTGGACGCAGAAGGCCCGGATCTGGTGTTGGATATCCCGGACGGCAAGGTCATAAAGAAGAATTACGTGGGCAAGGACATTGTAAATTACGATTCGATGCTGGTGCTGAGCCATTTCAAGGGCCATCCTATGGGCGGCTACGGCGGCGCGATCAAGCAGCTGTCCATCGGCGTAGCATCCTCCTACGGCAAGAAATTCATCCACGGTGCAGGCGATGTGGACATCCTCTGGGACGCCGACCACGACTCCTTCCTGGAGGCGATGGCAGACGCCGCTAGCTCTGTAACAGACTATTTCAAGGGTCAGATCGTTTATGTCAATGTGATGAAAAATATGAGCGTTGACTG
>JAFTUO010000039.1 GCA_017466215.1 Oscillospiraceae bacterium
AAAATCTTTGATTTTTGACTGAGAGGGTTTTATGAACGCCCTCTCCGCCCAGTGTGCGCACTGGGCACCTCTCCCAGAGGGAGAGGCAAGAGAGAACAAAGAGCGTGTTGCTAAGCAACACGCTCTTTTTATTACAATTTCTCTATCCAGTTGATCTGCAGATCACCCAGCCAGTCGGTGATCATTTCGCCCAGATCTTCATCCCGCAGAACGGCGGGCTGATGGGCATCGAAGCCGATGATGGCCTTCGCGCCCTCCTCCGCCACCAGCTCCCAGAACAGCCGGTTGGGATAATTTCTGTGGGTCTGCAGGCCCAAAAGGTTAAATTCCAGCGGAATGCCCAGGGCCTTTGCCTCCCTGACAATTTCGCGCATATGCTTTTGATAAATCTCCGGCGCACCCACAAATTTGATAAGATCCGGGTGGGCAAAGCAGGAAAACGCACCGGTATGCAAGCCTTCCAATGTCTGGCGCACATACCGCTTCAAAACCGCCTCGTCCTCGGTGGGCCAGCCGGTGAAATAATCGCCCTGCTCATCCCCCAGGGCGTGCTGACCCAGCAGCAGATAGTCCAAAGGCTGACCTTTCAAAACCTGCATCGTTTCCTCAAAACAGCCGGGGTAGTATTCCAGCTCCAGGCCCAGCTTTACTTCAATTTGATCCGCGTACTTTTCCCGCAGGGACAGCACCGATGCCACATAGTCTTCCAGCTCCTCCATCGGCATCCGGAAGTCCGAATAATAATCGCCGGGGAATATGTAAGGGCTGTGGTCGGCAAAGCCCAAAATTTGCAATCCTCTGTCCAGTGCAGCCTGTACGTATTCCTCGTCCTCGCCCCGGGCGTGGCGGCAGCGCTTTGTGTGGGTATGATAATTGGAAATCATAGCCTCATCTCCTTTCTGCTATGCTACCACAACCCCCGGGCTGTGTCAAACGGCATTTGACTAATCCGCATTTTCGTGGTATGGTAAATCATCAAGTAAAGTTGAGGCGGCTGCTATGACAAACTACTTCCACATCACTATGACCAAGCAGGAGATCGACGCATTTTCCAACTTAGGTCTTGCCCATCTGGGCGACTGCGTATACGAACTGCTGTGCAGGAGCTTCCTGTGCTGTCAGGGTGAGCATACGGTCAAAAGGCTTCACAAGGATGCGGTGAGTCTTGTAACTGCGCCCACGCAAGCGCGGCTGGTGCAGAAAATTCTGCCCCATTTGACAGAAGACGAGGCCGCCTACTACCGCCGGGGCAAAAATGCCCACTCCCACGCCGCCCCCAAGTCCGCCACAAAGCAGGAATACGCTATGGCCACGGGCCTGGAGACGCTGTTCGGCGCGCTGTATCTTAATGGGCAAACCGACCGGCTCAATGAACTTTTCCAAATGATGATGGAGGCTTAAATGGCATTTGACGCTTTTTATATGTCCTGCGTTCTGGATGAGATCCGTGCCTTCCAGGACAGCCGGGTGGAGAAGATCCACCAGCCCAGCCGGGACACGGTAATTCTATCCTTAAAGCACCGGGACGGTCGGGCAAAGCTGCTGTTTGCCGCAAATCCGGCAGCACCCCGGCTGCACATCACCACCGCCAGCCCGGAAAATCCTGCCGAGCCGCCGATGTTCTGTATGCTGCTGCGAAAGCACCTGTCCGGCGCGCGGCTTACCGATATCCGGCAGCTGCCGATGGAGCGCGCCGCCATCTTTACCTTTGACTGTTTCGACGAGCTGGGCGATCCGGTGCAAAAAAAGCTGGTGGCCGAGCTGATGGGCCGCACCTGCAATCTGTACCTGCTGTCCCCGGAGGACCGGATCATCGACTGCCTGCGGCGGGTGGGTCTGGACGAATCCGCCAAGCGGCAGGCGCTGCCGGGGCTTTACTATCAAGCCCCCGACGCGGTGGAAAAGAAAGATCCCAAAGCCCTTTCTGCTGCCGTTTTCCTTGAAATGTTATGTAAACCCGGCGCAGATCTGCTCTGCGACCGGCTGATGGACAATCTGGGCGGTCTTTCGCCGCTGATTTGCCAGGAAGCGGCGCTGTTCGCCGCCGGTGAAACCGATGCCCGCCTGGAGGGGCAGGATCTACCTGCGCTGGCAGGAAAAATTGCGCTATGGTTTGCGGAAAACTTAAATCATCCCGCGCCCCACTATACCTGCGCTGCCGACGGCTCGCCCAAGCAATTCGCCTTCTGCCCCATCCGCCAGTACGGCGACAGCCAGGGCGCGGAGGGTTTCTCCGCATTGCTTGACCTGTACTACACCGTCCGGGATCGCCGGGATGCCATCCGGCAGAAGGGTCAGGGTCTTCGCAAAACTGTGCAGAATCTGTGCGCCCGCCTGACCAAAAAGCTGGCGATCCAGGAAAATGAATTGCAGCAGACCTATGACCGGGAGCGGCTGCGCCAGCTGGGCGACATCGTAACCGCCAATATTAGCCGCATCGTCAAGGGTCAAACCGTATTGCAGGCCGAGGATTTTTACGATGAGGAAATGAAGCTGATCGACATTCCCATCTCCCCCACCCTCTCGCCCCAGCAAAATGCGGCAAAATTCTACAAAGATTACACCCGTATGAAAAATGCGGAAAAGGAGCTGACCCGGCAGATCGACCTGGGTCAGACGGAGCTAAGCTACCTGCAAAGCGTATTGGACGAGTTGGATCGGGCGCAGTCCGAAGCGGAATTGGACGAAATTCGCCAGGAGCTGCACTCCGGCGGCTACGTAAAAGCCGATAACAGCAAGAAGAAAATGAAGCAGCAAAAGCTGCCGCCGATGCGCTTTGAGTCCACCGACGGCTTCCCCATCTACGTCGGCCGCAACAACCGCCAAAATGATGAGCTGACCTTCCGCTCCGCCCGCAAGGACGACATCTGGCTCCACGCCCAGAAGGTCCACGGCAGCCACGTGATCATCGCCTGCGCCGGACAAAACGTATCCGATGATACTATCACCCAGGCAGCCCAGCTGGCAGCCTATTACGCCGAAACCAAGGGCGGCCAGAACATCGCCGTAGATGTTACTCCCGTCAAGCAGGTGAAAAAACCGGCAACCGGCAAGCCGGGTATGGTGATCTACCACACCTACCGCACAGTATACGTCAATCCCTATCCCGACATCGTGGTGGATGCCCTGAATGCAGAGAAAAAAGATTAAACCCCAGCCCCCCTCGCTGAGGGGGCTTCTTTAACCCCTCTCCCGGGGAGAGGGTGCCCCGAAGGGGCGGGTGTGGAACGGCGTGCACTTAGACACGGCATAAGTCTTTCAACTTTACTTGTATTAAGATTTCTGCCCGCATTCCTCATCCGGCACGGCTTACGCCGCGCCACCTTCCCCCCGGGGGAAGGCATAGGCAGAAAATTTTTGAAAACTTTGGAAACTTTTGACCAAGCCCTTGCGTTTGGCTTCAATTTGCGATACCATATACATAGATAATCATATCAGGAGGATTTTACATAATGATCAAGGTTGATATTTCCAACGTATGGGGTCAGCTGTCCCTGCCGGATCTGCTGGCCATTGAAAAAGAAATCGCCGCCGCTCACGCCACCCTGGCTGACGGCACCGGCGACGGCAACGATTTTCTGGGCTGGCTGAAGCTGCCGGTTGCCAAGGAGACCCCCGAAATGCTGCGCATCCGCGCTGCAGCTGAGCATATCCGCCAGAATTCCGACGTGTTCGTCGTTGTCGGCATCGGCGGCAGCTATCTGGGCCCCCGCGCCGCCATCGAGCTGATGCAGGGCTGCAACCACAACATCGGCAAGGGCAAGGGCAATCCCCAGATCTTCTTCGCCGGCAACGGTCTGTCCACCCGTGCGTGGAACGAGCTGATGCGGCTGCTGGAGGGCAAGGATTTCTCTCTGGCCGTTATCTCCAAGTCCGGCACTACCACCGAGCCTGCCATCGCTTTCCGCGGCCTGAAGTGGATGCTGGAGCGCAAGTACGGCACTGACGGTGCCAAGAAGCGCATTTATGCCATCACCGATCCCTGCAAGGGCGCTCTGCGGCAGATGGCCACCGAAGAGGGCTGGGAGACCTTCGTGATTCCCCCCGATGCAGGCGGCCGCTACTCCGTTCTGACTGCCGTCGGTCTTCTGCCCATGGCAGTTGCGGGCATTGATATCCGCAAGGTAATGGCCGGCGCTTACGAAGCTAAGGAGACCTACGACAATCTGCGTTCTCTGGAAAACCCCGTATGGCTGTACACCGGTATCCGTAACCTGCTGTACCGCAGCGGCAAGTGCATCGAGATCCTGGAGTCCTTTGAGCCCGGCTTCAAGATGATGGGCGGCTGGTGGCAGCAGCTCTTCGGCGAATCCGAGGGCAAGGACGGCAAGGGCATCTTCCCCGTTACCGCAGAATTCACCGCCGATCTGCACTCTCTGGGTCAGATGATCCAGCAGGGCGAGCGCAACATCTTCGAGACGATGATCCGCTTCGACGCTCCCCAGCAGAAGATGACTGTTGGCTCCGACGCCAAGAACTTAGACGGCCTGAACTATCTGGCCGGCAAGACTCTGGACTTCGTGGACGAGAAGGCATACCTGGGCACCCTGGCAGCCCACGTGGACGGCGGCGTTCCCGTCATCACGATGGATATGGGAGAACTGAATGACGAAAAGCTGGGCGAAATGTTCTATTTCTTCGAGCTGTGCTGCGGCGTTTCTGCCTACATCCTGGGCGTCAACCCCTTCAATCAGCCCGGCGTGGAATTCTACAAGCGCAATATGTTCCAGCTTCTGGGCAAGCCCGGTTACGAGGTGTAAATTTTCCAAAAATACCTATTGCAAAATCACCGTGTAACTGATAGAATTAGTATATAGCCATTTATGGCAAGCAAAGGAGGACGTTTCCGATGATTCATCTTATTATGGGCCTGAAGGGCTCCGGCAAGACCAAGAAAATGCGCGACTCCATCGAAGCCACCCTGGCAACTGCCAGCGGCGACGTGGTCTGCATTGAGTATGGTAAAAATCTGACTTATGAACTTAACTACCGTGTCCGTCTGGTTGACTCCAAGGAATACGGTATCAAGAACAGCGATATGCTGAAGGGTCTGCTCAGCGGCCTGCACGCAGGCAATTTCGATATCACCAATGTGTACATCGACAATCTGTACAAGACCATCGGCAACGATCGTGCTGAGGGTGAAGCCTTCGTCGCTTGGTGTGCTGCTTTCGCAGAAGCCAACAATATGGAGATCACCATCACCATTTCCGACGATCCTGCTCTGGCTTCCGACGTCATCAAGCCCTATCTGTAAAACATAAGTCAAATAAATGCCGCTGTGAAAACCCACAGCGGCATTTTTTAAGCCTCCGGACCACCCCTCTTGCCTCCCCCTCTGGGGGAGGTGGCAAAAATCTTTGATTTTTGACGGAGAGGGTTTGGCCGTTGCCCTCTCAGTCAGCCTAATCGGCTGACAGCTCTCCCAAAGGGAGAGCCAAGAAATTGTTTTTATATTTGCCAAAAAAGCTCTTGACAACGTCCTATCTCTATGCTAAAATACCTGCGTAATAAAGAAGGCTGAACATCCGCCTCACCGTTAACAAAAGTGAAACGGTTAATATTCCACCCCTCCTTTTGGAGAAAAGTGCGAGTATGCGGATGCTTTGGCATCCGCTTTTATTGTTTTTGGAGGTGCTTACCATCGCTAAGTTAGATCATCAGCTCAATGAGGAGATCCAGGACAAGGAGATTCGACTGATCGGCGCTGACGGTGCCCAGCTGGGCATTATGTCTGCTGACGAAGCCAACAAGCTGGCTGAGGAGCAGGGCCTCGATCTGGTGAAGATCTCTCCCAACGCAGTCCCCCCCGTCTGTAAGATCATGGACTATTCCAAATTCTGCTTCGACCAGAAGAAGCGGGAAAAGGAAGCCAAGAAGAATCAGAAGGTGGTGGAGATCAAGGAAATCCGCATGAGCCCCAGCATTGACACCAACAACTTCAATACCAAGGTAAAAGCTGCTATGAAATTCCTGGCAGACGGCAACCGTGTCAAGGTCAGCGTCCGCTTCCGCGGCCGTGAGATGGCCCACACCGAGATCGGTAAGAAGCTCCTGGATGAGTTTGCGGAGCAGTGCGCCGGGGTGTCCAGCGTCGATAAGGGTGCCAAGCTGGA
>JAFTUO010000040.1 GCA_017466215.1 Oscillospiraceae bacterium
CAAGCACCTTGCAGCCATACCTATAAGGATGCCACCTGCACCGCACCGAAAACCTGCACAAAATGCGGCGCAACCAGCGGCTCTGCTCTGCCGCATACCTGGAAAGATGCAACCTGCACCGCTCCCGCAACTTGTTCTGTTTGCGGCACAACCACCGGCAACGCAAACGGACATATGTGGAAAAATGCAACCTGCACTACTCCCAAGACTTGTTCTGTTTGCGGCACAACCACCGGCGATGTAGCCGCACACACCTGGAAGGATGCAACCTGCACAGCGCCTGCGACCTGCACCACCTGTAAGAAAACCTCCGGCAAGGCAAAAGGTCATACGATGGACATAACGGAATGTGTAGATTGCGGCCACACCGATTTCAGCCCGTTTGCCAAAACCTACTCCTATGACGACATAGGCGTCTACGAAGAGTTGATTGAAGCCGGCTGCGATGTAACGAGTGTTTCTATCGGTAAAGACGGTACCTTAACTTTTGTTTGTATGGGAAATACCTATACCGTCACTCTGGTTCAAACATATTCTGATTATTACACCGGTGGTATGGATGTGGAATTTGATTGCTATCAGGATGGTGTTCTTTTGACCGATGCAGAAGCGTGGATGGTAATACTGGAAGAAGATGAAGATGACGAATATGGTGGGCATTTAAACGGCAAATATATTCTCCATCTCAGATGGAATTATTTTGAAGGCTACAAGTTATACTTCAATGTGGAAGGATATTTAGATATCTAATTTCCACATATTCTCGATCATATGACGTAGGGGCGGATGACTCATCCGTCCCTACGTTAAATTCTCTGGCGCATTCGCAGGGGCGACCCTTTCGATTGCCCGCAAATTCGGCGGGAGTAAACCCCCACCCTACAAATAATCGTGCGTGTTTAGATTCAAGGTTTACATAACATCTTTAGTCATATCCCCCGGGTTGTCTGCATAGGCTGTACCACCAAAATTGCGGAGGGATGGATATGAAGAAACTTTGTGCGGTATTGGCGATTTGCCTGCTGCTTTGTCTGCTGCCGATGCACGCGAATGCCGTGGATATGCAGATCGCCGGCAAGAGCGCCCTGCTGATGGACATTGCCACCGGCACTGTCCTCTACGAGCAGAACGCCCACGAAAAGCTGGCCCCTGCCAGCGTTACAAAAGTGATGACGATGCTTCTGATTATGGAAGCCATCGACAGCGGCAAGATCGGCTGGGACGACACCGTTACCACCTCGGAATCCGCGGCAGCCAAGGGTGGCAGTCAGATCTATCTGAAGGTAGGCGAAACGATGACCGTCTCCGATATGGTCAAATCCATCGCCGTCAGCTCTGCCAACGACTGCGCCTGCGCCATGGCGGAGCACATTGCCGGCAGCGAGGCCGGATTCGTAGAGCAGATGAATCAGCGGGCCAAAGAACTGGGGATGAATGACACCCATTTTGTCAACTGCACCGGTCTTGACGATGACGCCGAGGCAAAGGAGCATCTGACCTCCGCCCACGACATCGCCCTGATGTCCCGGGAGCTGATGAAGCATCACCCCGACATCAAAAAGTTCACCACCATTTGGATGGACACCGTCCGGGGCGGCGCATTCGGCCTCGCCAACACCAATAAATTGATCCGCTTCTACCCCGGCGCGACGGGCCTGAAGACCGGCTTCACCGCCAACGCCGGCTACTGCCTCTCTGCCACCGCGGAGCGGGACGGCCTGGGGCTGATCGCCGTGGTGATGGGCTGCGAGACCTCTCAGGAGCGGTTTGCCGCCTGCAAGCAGCTGCTGGATTACGGCTTCGCCAACTACGCCCTGGTGCAGCCTCAGCTGCCGGAGAAAAATGCCGTGTCCGTCAAGCTGGGCACAGCCGATACCGTCACCGCCGTACCTGCCGAGGACACCCAGCTTCTGATCGACAAATCCCAGCGGGATTCTGTTACGACCCAGGTGCAGCTGGAGGAGCAGGTTTCCGCCCCGGTCAGCAAGGGGCAGAAATTGGGCACGATGACCGTAAAAGCCGGCGAACAGGTTTTGGCCCAGGTGAGTATGGTTGCGCAAGACAGCGTACCCCGCCTGACCTTAGGCGATGTTTTCATCATCCTTTTGCGGAAAATTTGTATGGCACGATAAAAACAACGGCTGTCCAGCAGGGCAGCCGTTGTTTTTTATTTTCTTTTCAGCTTTCTTGCCAGGAAGCTGCTCAGCTTATCGCCCCAGTCGAAGACCCGCTGGGCTGCGAAGAACACCGTAGGCGTCATAATCAGCAGCACCACCATCACCAGACTGCTGGCGTGGTCTTCCAGCCGCAGCTCCAGGAAGCCCTTAAAGAAGGTAAAGCAGATCAAAAGTCCCGCGGCCATCATCCACCAAATGAGCTTGCGGATCTTTCCGAAGGGTTTACAGGTCTGGTACAGTACCAAAAGTCCTACAACGGCCAGGATCGCCGCGCAGACCGGAGAAACCTGCTCCAGCGCCATCCCAAAGACCACCATAAACAGCTGCGCCATCAGCACAACGAAAATATTGGTCAGGCCGCCGGGCAGAGCCTTGCGCATCACGGTGGGCAGGAATCTTCCCTGCACCCGCTCGTAATTGGGCTCCATCGCCAGGAAGAACGACGGCGCACCGATGGTAAGTGTAGAGATCACACTCAGGTGGATGGGCTGCAGCGGATACTGAAGACCCGCGATCAAATTGATGATGGACAGGCCCAGGGAGAAGATATTCTTCACCAAAAACAGCGTTGCCGCTCTCTGGATATTGTTGATGACCCGCCGGCCCTCTGCCACGATGCTGGGCATGGCAGAAAAGTCAGAATTCAGCAGCACCAGCTGCGCCACCTGGCTGGCGGCCTGAGCGCCGCTGGCCATTGCAATGCCGCAGTCTGCCTGCTTCATCGCCAGCACGTCGTTGACGCCGTCGCCGGTCATAGCCACAGTATGTCCCTTTTTTTGCAGGGCAAGGATCAGCTTCTTTTTCTTATCCGGCGTTACGCGGCCAAAGACGGTGTATTCCTCCACCGCCTGCAGGAAATCCTTATCGCTCTCCAAAACGCCGGCATCCACATACTGATCCGCATTTTCGATGCCTGCACGGCGGGCGACCTCAGAAACCGTTACCGGGTTATCGCCGGAAATGACCTTGATGCAAACGCCCTGCTGGGCGAAATAACGGAACGTCTCCTCCGCTTCGGGGCGGACGCGGTTGCTGACCAGCACCAGCGCCAGAGGCTTCAGCCGCTGGGCGACCAAGCCCTCAGGGCTGGGCTCGCCGGCATACTCCGCCACCAGCAGAACGCGGTAGCCAAAGCCGGACCAGCTTTCCACATATTCGCGCAGCTCGTCGTAACGGCTGCCCATAATGAATTCCGGCGCGCCCACGATATATGCGCCCTGCTCCCGGAATGTGGCAGAACTCCACTTGGTCTTGGAGGTAAAGGGAATCCGATTCACGCACTCCCAGTCCGTCTGGCCGGCGAACATCTCCGTCATCGCCCGGGCAGTATCGTTATCCGGCTCGACGCCGGTATAGATGGCGGCAAGGATCTGCTCCAGCCGCTCGGGATCATCGTCGGTCAAGGGGACAACATTGTCCACCTCCATCACCGCTTCGGTGATAGTGCCGGTCTTATCCACACACAGCACATCCACCCGTGCCAGGGTCTCGATGCAGTTCATATCCTGCACCAGCACTTTTTTCTGGGTCAGCTTCAGCGCGGAAACCGCCATCGCCACACTGGTCAGCAGGTACAGGCCCTCCGGGATCATACCGATCAGCGCTGCAACTGTACCCTCGGTGCTTTCCCGCAGCGGCTGTCCCAGCACGGAAAAGGACTGATAGAACAAAATGATGCCAATGGGGATCAGGCCAAAGCCCACCACCCGGATCAGCTTATCCAGGGAGCGCATCATTTCCGACTTGGATGCCTGGGGATTGGCCTTGGCTTCCAGCGCCAGTTTGGCGGCGAAGGAATCTGCGCCCACCTTTGTCAGCTGGGCACGGCCCGTGCCTGCCACCACGAAGCTGCCGGATTTCAGTTCGTCGCCGGGCTTCTTGACGATGGCGTCCTCCTCGCCGGTAACCAGGGATTCGTTGACCTGCATCGTACCGGAACGCAAAATGCCATCGGCGCAGATCTGGTCGCCGGCAGCAAACTCCACAATATCATCCCGCACCAGCTTGCTGGAACGGATCTTCTGCAGCTTGCCGTCGCGAATGGTGCGCACCTGCTGCACCGCCACCAGCGTCAGCTTGTCCACCGCCCGCTTGGCGCGGATCTCCTGGAAAATACCGATGACCGTATTGCAGACCATCACGCCCAGGAACGTCATATTCTTAATGGATGAGCCGCCGATGACCAGCACCAACGCCAGAATGATGAAGACCAGGTTGAAAAATGTCAGACATTTTTCCAGCACGATCTCCTTTTCCGTTTTGGATGCGCTCTGGGGCATACCGTTGGACCAGCCCTTGACGGCACGCTCCCTGGCCTGCTCCCCGGTCAAGCCGATGTCAATATCGGCCTCCACCACGGCAACATCCCGGCAGATCACCTCAGGTTGTTTTTTCTGCTTCATATCTGTCTCCTAATTGTGGTAGGGTCTGTCTTGCCTCCCCCTCTGGGGGAGGTGGCGCGGCGCGAGCCGCGTCGGAGAGGGTTTGCGTCGTTACCCTCTCAGTCAAAAATCAGAGATTTTTGCCAGCTCTCCCAAAGGGAGAGCCAAGGGGTTGCTATCTTTCGGGGAAGCCGTTTTTGCGGTCCCACATAACCAGCAGGCTGCCGTTTTCCACCTGAATCTCGGCCCTTTCGCCCACAAAATGATTGCTCACGCCCAAGGGAAAGCCACTGCTAAGGGTTCCGTTTTCCAGCGGATACTTTAACCCCTGCAAGCTTACGCCCCTGGCATCTGCACCCAAACAAAACAGGGAAATAATCCCCTCTGCCGTCTTGGCAAAGCAGATGGTTTCATCTTTGATGACAGTAACGATGTAATCCTTGCCGATCAGATAGCCCGCCGCGCCGTGGTCAGCCAAAAACTGCAGCGTCTGATAATTGGCCACGGTGTGATCCAGGCGCTGTCCGTCCAGACCGCCGTAAATCCAAAATTCCCGGAAGCCCCGCGCCAAACCGTGGCGCACCGCCAGCATCGCGTCGGTATCGTCCTTTTCCACCGGGAACACCTGTGAGCCCTGCGGCACATAGCCCAAGGAGTCAAAATCGCCCAATATTGCGTGGGGCGCAAGGGAAAGCGCCTTCAAATGCTGCAGGCCGCCATCCGCCGCCACGATGTAGTCATCCTTTGTTATCAGCTGCGCCAATTCATCAAATCCGGCGGCACAAAATATGATGCATTTTCCCACGTTTTCACCCCTTGCATTTGTCTTTCTTTTATTGTACCACAACCCCGGCAAAAAGAAAGCCCGAAAGTGCAAAAAAGTCCGTATTTTTTACAATGTTTGCTTTAATGCGCAAAAAGGCTCCCCTTGTCAGGGGAGCCGGATATCGTGCCTTCCCTTCTCCCGGGGAGAAGGTGCCCCAGTTCGCAAACTGGGGCGGATGTGGAATGCGGGCAGGAATCTTGGATTTTATAAAATTATAAGGCTTTTACGGCAGTTGAGTGCACGCCGTTCCACTCCCGGCACGGCTTGCGCCGCGCCACCCTCTCCCCGGGAGAGGGATAAACTCCCCTAGTCTTTCTGCAACGCAAAAAGATAGCCCCCTCGTCACACCCGCCCGCAGGCGGGCGTACAGAGCGCAACCGCCGCATAACGGCGGCACTTAGCGTGGAGGAGAGGGGGCCTTGATAAACAATCACTTATACGACAAACCCTTCGGATAGAAGAAGCGGAGCTTTTCATCTGCAATGCGGATATCCATCGTTTCCGCTACGCGCATTTCGCCATCTAAGTTGATGACGGTGGGCTTATCGCACAGAATTTGAATGCTGTCGGTCTTAAAATGCCGCACCAGCTTGGGCAGCTCGCGGTAGCGGCCATTTTTATACTTGCCGATGACGCCGGGCACCTGCAGCCGGGACACGTGCTTGACCAGCAGCACATCCAGCAGCCCGTCGGTGGGATCAGCCTCCGGCACAGGGTTGAAGCCGCCGCCGTAATAGCGGCCATTGCAGATGCAGATCATCGTCTGCCGGGCGTCGATCTCCTCGCCGCCGATCTTCACCACATAGTGCTCGGAAATGCCCTTGATCACATTTACCACAGTTGAGGCCACATAGGCCTTAAAGCCGTGGAGCAGCGGCAGCCGCTTATAATTGGACACATCCGTGCCGATCCGGGCATCCAGACCCACAGAGCAGATGTTCAGGGAGTAGTCGTCATTGCAGCGGATTAGGTCGAAGGTTGCTTCTTCGCAATCCAGCAGCTGCTCCAGATCGAAAAATGCCTTCGGCTTATCGAAAAGCTTGACAAAATCATTGCCGCTGCCGCCGGAAAACACCGTAACCGCCACATTGTCGAATCCCGCCGCACCGGCAGCCACTTCGTTCAGCGTGCCGTCGCCGCCACAGGCATAGAGGCGGTATTCTTCGCCGGTCTCGGCGGCTTCCTTGGCAATGCGGGTGCAGTCGCCGGGGGCTTTGGATACTTCGATGCGATATGTAATGCCCCGGGCGGCGCAGATCTTTTCGATCTGCT
Source organism: Oscillospiraceae bacterium (assembly GCA_017466215.1). Classification (GTDB taxonomy): domain Bacteria; phylum Bacillota; class Clostridia; order Oscillospirales; family Oscillospiraceae; genus Faecousia. Next base: position 6,657 of record JAFTUO010000040.1, read on the forward strand.
CGGTGTAGTAGGCCGTTCTGTCCCGGCTGCCTGCCGCGGGGTTGATGATAAACAAATGGGTCATGGGGTCTCTCCTGCTGTCTTTATTTTTTGCGGGAGTCGGTGGTATACATATAGTAGTCGCACTTGATCATACCGTTATAGAGCTTGCGCTTTTTGTCGGCGCGGCGGCCAAAATAATGTTCAAATTCCGGCTCAGAAGTGATGATATACTTTTTCCAGCCGTCGGCAAATTTTAAGTGCCGTCCCAATGCGGCGTACAGCCGCTGGGCGCTTTGCTGCTCCATCATCCGCTGGCCGTAGGGCGGGTTGCAGATAATGATGCCCTGATCCGTGGGCAGGCTCATTTTGGTGGCGTCGCCGTCTTTGAACTCGATGCAGTCAGAAACGCCGGCCTTGCGGGCGTTGGCCATCGAAAGGCTGACGCACTTGGGATCATTGTCAGAGCCCAGGATGCGGTACTTGCCCCTGAATTCCTTGTCCATCGCTTCGCCCCGGGCTTCCTGCCAGAGCTTCTCGTCCATCCAGGCAAACTGCTCCGCGCCGAAACGCCGACGCAGACCCGGCGCACGATTCTTGGCGATCAGCGCCGCCTCGATGGGGATCGTGCCGGAGCCGCAGAAAGGATCCCACAAAAATTCTCTGCCCCGATAACGGGTTAAGATTACCATCGCCGCCGCCAGCGTCTCCCGCAGGGGCGCATCATTGCCGATGGCACGGTAGCCCCGCTTGTGCAGACCCACGCCGGAGGTGTCCAGATACAGCTGCACCCGGTCATTCATAATGGAAAACTGCAGCTGGTATTTCGGGCCGTTTTCCGGCAGCCAGCTGACGCCGTACTTTTCCCCCAGCCGCTTGGAGGCGGCCTTTTTGATGATAGCCTGACAGTCCGGCACAGACATCAGTTGGCTGTTCAGGCAATGACCCTTGACGGGAAATTCGCCATCCTTGGGAATATAATCTTCCAGATTGGTGCGATACACCCCCTGAAACAGCTGTTCAAAGGTCTTGGCCTCAAAATCCGCCAGCACCAGCAGCACTCGCTCACCGGTACGAAGATTGATATTGGCCCGGGCGATGGCTGCCTTGTCGCCGGAAAACAGCACTCTGCCATTCTCTACCCGGACATTTTCCATATTTAAGCGGCGAAGCTCGTCGCCGGCAATGCCCTCCAAGCCAAACAGCGTGGGCACAGCAAATTCAAATTGACTCATTTTCTACTCCTTAGGGAATGATCTTGCTGGGCTTCAGATACCGCTCCTGCTCCGAAAAAACGCAGCCGCAGAATTTCTGAATGTACATTTCCAGTTCCCGGGCCTTTTCCTGCCCGGCCTTGAAATAGGGGCGAAAATCCCGGTACAGGAATTCAACGCCGTATTCCTTTGCTGCCCGCTCGGCCACCTCACGCATCAGCTCGTGGTTCTGATAGGGGCTGATGAACAGCGAGGAGGTAAAGCTGTCAAAGCCACCCTCTGCCGCGGTTTTCGCAGTGTCGAAAAGCCGCATTTCATAGCACTTGACGCACCGGCCGGAAATATCCTCCGCCACCTCTCTTACAAAAGGCCGCAGGCCGTACTCGTCTTTTTCCAGCAGCTTCAGGTCGATCGTCTGCGCATACTCCCGCAGGCAGTTGCGCCGGGCGCGGTACTCGGTAAAGGGGTGGATGTTGGGATTGTACCAATAGCCTGTAACTTCTATTTTATCGCCGCGCAGCACCTCAATGCACTGATTGGCGCAGGGCGCGCAGCAAATATGCAGTAATGTCTTCATTTTATTTCTCCCAAAACGCCGTCCTTGTAAACAGCCGTGATTTTCACATTTTTCACGGCATTGTGCAGGTCTTCGCCCTTGACGTAGACCTTGGTGTAATTCATCGCGTGGCCGGTAAAATAAGCGCCGTCCTTTTCTTCAAACAGCACGCTTTGCACGCTTCCCACCAGGCTTTCCCGATAGGCGCGATTCATCTCGGCAGCCACAGCGATAGCCGCGCGGCTTCTTTCCTCTTTGGTGGCATTGCCCAGCTGGCCGGGCATCTTGTCCGCCGGTGTGCCGGGGCGGCGGGAATAGGGGAAAATGTGCATATCCCCGAAGCCGCATTTTTGAATAAACGTCAAACTCTGCTGGAACTCCTCCTCCGTCTCGCCGGGGAACGCCACGATCATATCCGTGGTAATGGCGCAGCCGGGGAAATGCTTCTTCAAAAGCTCCACACTTTCCAAATACCGGGCGGTATCATACTTGCGGCGCATCCTTGCCAGCACCGTATCGCAGCCGGACTGCATACTCAGGTGAAACTGGGGGCAAAGATTGTCGTATTTTTTCATCTGCAGGCAGAATTCTTCCGTAATGACCCGGGGCTCTAAGCTGCCCAGCCGAATACGCAATTCCGGCACAGCTTCGCATACCGCCGCCACCATATCTGCCATCGGGGGCTTGCCCTCCAGATCCACACCCCAGGAGGCGATCTCGATACCGGTGATGATGATCTCCTTGTAGCCCTTTTCCCGCAGCTGCTTGGCCTGCTCCACTACCAAATCAAGGGGCGCAGACCGCACCGGCCCACGGGTATAGGGAATGATGCAATAAGAGCAGAAATTGACGCAACCATCCTGCACCTTCAGCATCGCCCGGGTGCGCTCAAGAAGGCCGCCTGCCGGCAGCACTTCAAATTCCCGGCGGCGCAGGGCCACATCCAGCACTTCCTGCTGCTGCTTACTTTCGGCAGCATCCAGCAATTTTTCGACAAATTCCCGGCGGTTTGCGCTGCCGCCTAAGACATCCACGCCCAGCTTTCGCACATCCTCCGGTGCGTGCTGAGTATAGCAGCCGCACACGCCGATCACCGCCTGGGGATTCTCCCGGCGGCAGCGGCGGATGACAGCCCGATTCTTCTTATCAGCAACGGCCGTTACAGAGCAGGTGTTGATGATGTAGGCATCGCACTTTTCGGCAAACGTCCCGATCTCGTGGCCTTTTTCCGTCAGAAGCTGCTCCATCGCCTGGGTCTCATATTGATTTGTTTTGCACCCGAGGGTGTAAAAAGCAATTTTCATAATTTTCTCACCATTTACCCATTGTACCACTATTGTACACCAGCTTTCGCCGTTTGTACAGTAAGAAAATTGACATTGCCGCCGCCCCGTGGTATGATATTTTTACCGATTCAGGAGGAAATGCTATGCAGTTTTTATTTATGGCGTTGTTTGCGCTGGGCATCGTAGGTGTTGACCAGTTGACGAAATACTTAACCGTTGCCAATATCCCTCTTTATACCGACGCGCCCTTTCTCCCCGGATTTCTGGGGCTGACCTATGTGCAAAATACCGGCGCGGCATTTTCTATGCTGGAGGGCCAAAGCTGGCTGTTTATGCTGGTGTTCGCGGTGATGACCGTTTTGATTTTCGTTGAATATTTTAAGCACCCCCTACCCTTTACCAAGCTGGAGCGCTGGTGCATCGCCGCTATCTACGGCGGCGGCGTGGGAAATGTCTTGGACCGGGTGTTCCGGGGCTACGTGGTGGATATGATCAAGACGGAATTTATCGAATTTCCCGTCTTTAACGTAGCCGACTGCTTCATCACCTGCGGCTGTATCCTGCTGCTGGTCCACCTGCTGTTTTTCAACAAAGCATTCTGGAAGGAAGAAAAGAAATGACCCTGTATGCCGATATTCCAAACGAACGGCTGGATGCGTATCTTGCCCGCTGCGGCGAGGGCTTAAGCCGCTCTGCCGCGCAAAAGCTGATCGAAGACGGTAACGTTTTCCGCAATGGCAAGAAGGCTAAGAAAAACGACAAACTGAATATCGGCGATCAGATTGACTTCACCATCCCCGCCCCCAAGGAAGTGGACATCAAACCCACCGAAATGGCTCTGGACATTGTCTATGAAGACGATGATGTTTTGGTGATCAACAAGCCCAAGGGGCTGGTGGTCCACCCTGCCGCCGGCCATCAGGATGACACCCTGGTCAACGGTCTGCTGCACGCTATGGGCGATAAGCTCTCCGGCATCAACGGCGAGCTGCGTCCCGGCATCGTCCACCGCATTGACAAGGACACCTCTGGATTACTTGCCATCGCCAAAAACGACCTTGCCCATACGGTGCTGGCATCCCAGCTGAAAGATCACACGATGGTCAGAACATATGAAGCCATTGTATGCGGCTCGTTCCGGGAGGATTCCGGCACGGTGGATGCCCCTATCGGCCGCCACCCCACCGACCGCAAAAAAATGACCGTTACCCCCCGCAATTCCAAGTCCGCTGTTACCCATTGGGAGGTGGTGGCCCGCTACCGGGGCTATACCCATATCCGCTGCCGTCTGGAAACCGGCCGTACCCACCAGATCCGCGTCCATATGGCCCACATAGGCCATCCCATTTTGGGAGATACTGTATACGGACACAAAAAGGCAGAGCTGGGTCAGGACACTCAGTGCCTCCACGCAGGTCAGCTTTGCTTCCGGCATCCCCGGGACGGGCGCCCCGTGATGGTCTTTGCGCCCCTGCCCGAATATTTTCAAACACTTATCGAAAAACTGGAGAAAATGAGTTAAATTCTATGTTTTCTGACATTTTACTGACTGTAGACTACGACCGGACGCTGACCGCCCCGGACTCCACCATCCCAGCCCGGAATCTGGAGGCCATCCAATACTTTATGGATAACGGCGGCAAATTCACCCTCAATACCGGCCGCAGCGTGCCGATGTCCGCCAAAAATATTCTCAATAAGATCCCCGTCAATGCGCCGCTTCTGCTGTACAACGGCAGCGCCGCTTACGACACGGAGAAAAATGAGCTACTGCTGTGCCATCCCATCCCTCTGGACCCCCGGGCCGTCATCACCGATGTGCAGGGAAAATTTCCCCAGCTAACGGTAGAATGGCAGGGCGTTGACGCGCACTATATTTTCCACAAAAACGCAGGCTGGGAGGCTTACTGCGACCATAACCTGTGCGCCTGGAAATACGAAGAATTCGAGGATATTCCTGGCCCGTTCCTGAAATTCTCCGTCTACGGCGAATTCCGGAAAAATACGGTGGCCGATATGTACAACGCGTCCGCCGAGGAGGTTGCCCTTTTCCGGGATGTGCATAACTATGTAATGGGAAAGTACGGCGATGTGCTGGACTTTTTCCTGCCCTGCGCCCGGATCGCGGATATGCACGCCAAGGGCTGCAGCAAGCTCCGCTCCGCCCGGGAGCTGCAGGCGATGCTGGGCCGAAAAATTCTTGTCTGCGTCGGCGACGGCGACAACGATCTGGCCATGCTTCAGGGAGCAGACTTCGCCTTCTGCCCCTCCGACGGCGTTATCGCGGATAAGTTTCCCAATGTGTGCCCCTGCGGCGATGGCGCGGTGGCTGAGGTGATCTACGAGAAAATTCCCGCAATCCTCAAAAATAAACCTTGACAATAATCTGTGGATATGCTAAGATTTTCTGGCTGAAACAGATAATGCCACGGATTTGCGGGTGTAGTTCAATGGTAGAACACCAGCCTTCCAAGCTGGATACGCGGGTCCGATTCCCGTCACCCGCTCCATAGAAATGCGCCAGTAGCTCAGCAGGATAGAGCAACTGCCTTC
>JAFTUO010000041.1 GCA_017466215.1 Oscillospiraceae bacterium
CTCAGCTTGGGATAAAGGTTTGAAAAGGGGTTTTTATATAATTTAGGGAGCCTTACAATGGAGAAAGGCTGTCGGATTTTGTGGATGATGGGTTCTAACTCATCAAAATCGCAGAACGCATCGTCCGCCTCGATATAGGAATGCTTGGTGGGCAGGTATGCGCCGGCTATAACGTTTGGCTGATAGTGCCGCTGAATCTCGTATAGCACGTTGCCGCAGCACATTTTTCCAAAGGTAGCAACGGCCGTCAGCCGCTCCACCTGCACCTTTTTCAAAAAATCTTTCACACAATCGGGGAGGTTTTGGCAGTGCACGGGAAATACCAGCACCAAATTCTCATACTGCACTTCCCCGCTCTCTTGCAAATCGGCAAGAGGATAGCCTAACCGACCGGCCAAATAGTCCGCAACTGCTTTGCTCTGCCCGGTGTTGGAATAGTATACAACGGCGTTTTTCATTGCCAATACTCCCGCATTATCGCACATTCGGGGACTTCGCTCAGGGAAAAGCCCAGCGAGGCGGTCAGCTCGGCCATAGCTTCTTCGCGGGATATGGCATTGCCGCTGCTGGCGATGGCCATCTCCAGCGCACTGAAGGGGATCATCGTGCTGCGCATCTGATAGAATCGCACGAATTGCGTATGCTCCTTGCATTTTTCGATTTGACAGCTGGTATGTAAGCCTTTGTCGGTCTCCACAGGAGCTACCCAGCCACACTCCCGAACAATGGTGTCCTTGATTTCGCTCCATCGGTAAGTGCCGCCGCTGATGGCATCGAAATCCACCTGCACGAAGGCGGGGATGTTCCCCGACCACGAGGACTGTCGGATTGCCCGCTTCAGCGGAGTCAGGATGGCAGGGACTTCCCGAATCGCCTTACAGATGTTTGCCACCAGCGGATTGGAATAGCCTGCTAAATTCTTGAGTTTGTTGTCCCCAAAGGCCAGCTGCTTCATCGTGGCAAGGGTGTGAAACTGTCCCTTTTTCAGAGGCGGATGCAGGGTCAGAAGTCTGCCGATATTCAGCAGACCGCCCAGCAGCTTGTTTTCGGGAAAGGTGTATGCGATTTTCGGTGCCATATGGTTGAAGTAGAGTCCCAGCATCTGGGCAGGCTCGTTTCCCGCCACGAAGTAGGGCACTCGGTTGGCCACCAGCTCGGGATAGAAGAGCACGTAGGCCAAGGAGGGACAAGCGCAGGTGTTTTCGCTCAGGGAATATAATTTATGGTAGATTTTTCGCAAATCTTGATTGGAAATCTTGCGGCTGATAAATTCCACCGAATCCAGCCGTTGTTTGGCATTTTCAATGCTCTGCTTGGCGCATTCCGACTGATAGGGAATCTCCCAAGTCAGCGCCAGCACCCGCAGTCCCTGCACCTTGGCAAGATAATACAGCAGGTAGGTGGAGTCCTTGCCGCCGGTGTAAAACACCGCCACGTCAAAGCGGGAGTGCTTCGATTTCGGGAAGGTGTTCCTAATGGGAACGATGCTCTTGAGCTTTTTCGTCTCTTCTGCAGACTGGCAAATGGGGCATCTTCCCTCTTCATCAAATTCGATGCCGGGGATCATATAATCGTTGGCGATGCAGGTTTTGCAAAATCTCGCCTCGGCAAAGGAGGTGGGAATCGCCTTTTTGTCCCGGCTGCGGACGATCTGCACGCCGATATAGGGCGCCAGCAAGTCCAGCTCGGCTGCGGTCAGCTCACAGGGAAGCTTGGCGACGACGGCACGCTGTTGTTTGGTCAGCTTTACCGTGTTTTGAAACAAAAACGGGCGATTTCTCAG
>JAFTUO010000042.1 GCA_017466215.1 Oscillospiraceae bacterium
ACTATGGTCCTGGAAGTCAACCACGAAACGAATGAAGTCCTCTGCACCAGCAGCCGTTACGGTTTGACATTGGTGGAGGCCAAGAGCATCGTGCTGGCTATGGGCTGCCGCGAAAAGACCCGCGCAAGCATTATGGTTCCCGGCACCCGTCCTGCGGGCCTGTACACTGCCGGCTCTGCCCAGCGCCTGGTCAACCGCCAGAATATTATGGTGGGCAAGAAGGTCGTCATTCTCGGCTCCGGCGATATTGGTATGATTATGGCCCGCCGTATGACCCTGGAAGGCGCCAAGGTGGTTATGGTGGTGGAGCTGATGGACTACCTGGCAGGTCTCACCCGTAACCGGGTGCAGTGCCTGGACGACTTTGGTATTCCGCTGAAGCTGGCCCACACCATTACCCGTATCGAGGGTAACGAGCGCGTTACCGGCGTTTGGGTAGCACCTGTTGACGAGAAAAAGCAGCCCATCGCTGATAAGGCTGCATTCGTGGAGTGTGATACCGTTCTGTTCTCCGTGGGCCTGATGCCCGAAAACGAGCTGACCCGCAAGGCCGGCATCGCCATCAACCCCATCACCAACGGCCCTGCCGTCAACCAGTATATGCAGACCTCCGCGCCCTCTGTGTTCGCCTGCGGTAATGTTGTTCACGTCAATGACTTGGTGGATAATGTCAGCGAGGAGAGCGCCCGGGCCGGTAAGTATGCCGCCCGGTACGCAATGGGCAAGCTGAGCGCTGAGCAGAAGATCGTTACCTGCATTACCGGTCGGAATGTCCGTTACCTGTGCCCCCAGATAGTGGACGCAAACGAGAAGGATGGTAAGATAAGCCTGTACTTCCGCGTACTGCAACCGGAGATGCAAGTAAAGTTGATTGCCCGCTGCGGGGATGAAGTCATTGCTTCCGCTAAGGAATTCCGGGTCAACCCCGGTGAAATGTGCCATTTGAATGTCGCCACGGAAAAGCTCACCGGCGATATAACCGTAGAAGTTATCAAGGAGGACTGATGCTATGAAAAAGGAAATCATTTGTACAGTCTGCCCCCGTGGCTGCCATATTCAGGTAGAGGGCGAGGGTGATAAGGTCCTGTCCGTAGAGGGCCAGGGCTGTAAGCGCGGCCTGGAGTATGCCAGCGCAGAGTTTGCCCACCCCGTCCGTATTTTGACCACCACTGTCAAGCTGGACGGCCAGAATGACTTGCTGCCTGTCCGCTCCAATGCGCCCGTTCCCAAGGAAAAGCTCTTTGATTGTATGGAAGTGATTCGTGCAACTGCCGTAAAGGCTCCTGTTGCCCGTTACGATGTGGTCATCAAGGATATCTGCGGCTGCGGTGTGGATATTGTTGCCACTAAGTCTGTGGAGGCTTAAATTATGAAACAGAAGCTTTTTGTGATCTCGATGGATGCGATGGTCCACGAGGATATTGCTTACCTGTCTCAAAAGCCCAATTGTAAAAAGATTATGGAAAAGCGGGCGGAGGTAGAAGGCGTTACTACCGTGTACCCTG
>JAFTUO010000043.1 GCA_017466215.1 Oscillospiraceae bacterium
CAATGCCTGCGATGCAAGCTGTAATGTCTGTGGCGCAACAAGAACACCTGCTGATCACGTTTACGACAACGCCTGCGATGCAAGCTGTAATGTCTGTGGCGCAACAAGAACACCTGCTGATCACGTTTATGATCTCACAGAAGACTGCGATGTCTGTACTGTCTGTGGTGCAACGAGAGAGCCCTCCTGCCACGTTTACAGCAACGATTGCGATACCTCCTGTAATCAGTGTGGACATATTCGTGAGGTTGGCGATCACCAGTACGACAATGCCTGCGATTCCACCTGTAACGAATGTGGCGAAGTTCGCGAAGTAGAAGACCACAAGTACACCAATGAATGCACAGATACAGCTTGTTCTATCTGTGGTGCGACTCGCGAAGCTCCCGGCCACAAGTACACCAATGTATGTACTGACACAGCATGTTCCGTCTGTGGCACGATTCGCACCGCTCCCGGCCACGACTACGACAGCTGTGATGACACAGAATGTTCCGTCTGTGGCGAGACCCGCGAGGCCGGCACCCACACTTACACCAACGTGTGTACCGATACGGAATGTTCCATCTGTGGCGCGACCCGCGAGGCTCCCGGCCACGTCTTCAACGCTGCTCCCGGCGGTAACTGCGATGAGTGTGTCAACTGTGATTACGTGAAGGTAATTTCTTCCCACGTTTACGACGACACTTGTGCTGACGCTGACTGTAACATCTGTGGCTATATCCGCGTAGCAGACCACGTTTACAGTAACGCCTGCGACCCCACCTGTAATGACTGTGGCTATACCCGTGAAGCAGCCCACGTGTTTGACAATGCCTGCGATACGGAATGTAATAGCTGTGGCACTGTCCGCAAGATCACCCACGTTTACTCGGGTGCTGATGGCGTAGTCGGTACGGAAGACGATGTTTGTGATGGAGACTGCGATCTCTGCGGACTGCTGCGTGACGCACCGCACTCCGTTACGGATCGCTGCGCGACTAACCAAACCTGTAGCATCTGTAATACGACCTTTGCCGAGGCACTCCACGTTTATACCGACGTGTGCGACGACATCTGTAATGTCTGTGGTAACCAACTTCAGAACTCAGACAGAAAACATCAGTTTGACGATGCCTGCGACACGACCTGCAGCAGATGTGGCTGCGTGCGTGAAGCAATCCACGTTTACGACAGCATCTATGATGCTGAGTGTAACAACTGTGGCTTTACCCGGCCTGTTCTGGAAGAGCCCACCGGCCTGCCCAGCTATAACAACGCGACTAAGCTGGGTCTGAGCGCACCCGTCTTCGGCTACTACTCCAACAACGATACCGACGGCGCGATCACCAATTATTATGTCGCAGGCGACGGCCCTGACAAGCTGACCGACGGCACTTACAACGATTCGTCAAACCGCGCACAGTCTGAATACTACAACTATGTAGAGATCAAGGAGAGAACCAAGGTCCCTGTTATTCTGTTCACCTTCAGCGAAGCCACAAATGTGTGCAAGATGGACATTTATGGCTATAAGTACAACTACTACAATATGGAGGACTTCAGAGTCCAGGTGCTGACAGAAGACGGCGAGTGGTCAACGGTAGCGACCATTACCAATGCTTTCACGGACGGTACGCTCGAGGATAACGTTAATGAGGCATTGACGATCACCTTTGACAAGGCCTACGAGACGAAGCAGCTGCGTATTCTGGTCGATGATATCACCAATATGTACGGCAGAGGCGACGGAACCACCGGCAACGATGTCTTCGGCCACGAGGCTCCGATCCGTATCAAAGAAATCTCGATCTACAGCACCCCCGTTGTGGTGGATCAGCTGGACAATGTAACACTGAACGGCGAGCATATCAGCCAGTATAAGATCGTCTACTCTGATTCCGAGCCCGATTACAACGAGACCGCCGCGAAGTACATTCAGAGTGCGATCTACAAGAAGACCGGCTACACGCTGGAAATCCTGGAGGACGATGCGGCTGAGAATGATTGCGAGATCCTGGTGGGCGAGACCAACCGCGATCTCTCCGCTACTTTTGATGCCCCTGCCAACAACGTGATGAAGTTCAATATCAAGGCAGACGGCACCAAGATTGCTATGGAAGCCGACTACTTTATCATCGCCGGCGCAGCCTATTACTTCACGCAGAAGTACATCCCCACTGCAAGTGGCCAGGCGATCACCGTTCCTGCTGCTTTGCAGACCCTTGACCCCATTGTGGAAGCTCCCAACAACTACATTATGCTGATCGGCGACGGTATGGGTGTCAACCAGACCAAGCTGTTTGATGTGTTTAATGTTACGGAGAGCCGTTTCACCAGCGATTGTGATATCAGCGACAATGAAGATATCTTCTACGGCTACTACTTCCCTTACGAGGGCAGATCCCGCACTCTGAACGTGATCGGCCAGATCACTGACAGCGCCGCGGGCGGCACTGCTCTGTCTACCGGTTACAAGACCACCAACGGCACTGTTGCGCTGGACTGGTACGGCAACGAGATCAAGACCCTGACCGAACTGGCTCTGGAGCTGGGCCTGGCTGCCGGCGTCTTCTCCACGGAAGGCTCTGACGGTGCAACTCCCGCTTCCTTCTCTGTTCACAGCAGCGGCAGATACGACGATGAGATCCCCAACCTGCAGGTGATTGCAGAACAGAATGGTATTCTGTTCGTTGACCGTTATTATGATGGCGGCCCGGATGTCAACTGTGAGGAAATGACTGCGGACGAATGGGATGCCTACGAAGCTAAGGTCAAGACTGGCCTGAATACGCTGGCAAGTGATCCCGACGGCTTCTTCCTGATGTACGAAGAGGCACACATCGACAAGTACCTGCACAAGGGCGAGATCGAAAATGTTTTCAAAGCAGTCTATCGCTTCAACCAGGCCATTGGTATCTTTATGGAGTACGCAATGTACAACCCCGATACCATCGTGCTGATCACTGCTGACCACGAGACCGGCGGTATCGTGCTGGGCGAAGCCGATTCTGGAGATGTTACCTTCAACACGCCCAATCCTCCCGATGAGGCAGCGGGCAGCTCCAAGTGGAATCACTCCGATCAGGACGTGCCTGTGTTCGCATACGGCTTCGGCATGGAAGTCTTCGACACTGAGATTGACACTGCGGACGGCTACTATCAGAACGCCTCCATCGGCAGAACTTACGCCCACTTTATGACCAACGGCCACGCGGATGATTTCGGCGATCCCTGGTATCCCATCCTGGTCGATGGCACAACTCCGGAAGAATATCCCGAGGATCCCCTGACGCTGAAGAACAGCGAGACCCTCAACGAGATCAATATTTCCGGCAAGGTTACGGGCAGCTATTCGCAGAGTGTTGCCAGTGGCTCTCCTGCAACCATTACCATCGACCTGACCAATAACGGTGAACCCACCAACATTAAGAAGATGGTCATCAGCGCGTCCAATGTATCCGCTGCTCCGGCGACCACCATTGTTGAGGCGCAGGTCGAAGTGAACGGAGAGCTGGTTTGGCTGCAGATCTACAAGGATGTGCTGTATGGTACGTTGTATGGCGAGCAGATCACCGATGGCATTTTGGACTTCCATACATTCTACAACGCATATCAGGTCAAGATAACCGTCAATTCTATCAACAACACATCCACCAATGGATATGGCACTATGACGATCGACAGCATTGCGCTGCATGGCTATGATGTCGTAACTCCCGATCTGGGCGGCGTTGTTACCACCGGCGGCGATGAGAATGGCGTAACCACCATTCAGCTGATGAAGGACGGCGCAGTGGCCTATGAGACCACCACTACCGGCAGATACTACTACATTATGGACGTTGCTGCCGGCGACTACACCCTGGTTGCCACCAAGGACGGCCACATCACTACCGAGTACGACATCACTGTCGGCAACGATCCTGTCCGCCAGGATGTGGAGCTGAAGTATGTTGCCAGCACGAAGAAGGCCGCTATTTCTCAGAGCGTCCGTCTGATCGAGCCTTGGGCAATGCGTTCCTATATTATGTATAGCCGTGATGCAAGCAGCCCTGCCTACCTCACCAGCATTCTGGGCTACGGCGCTTACGCTGTTATCGAGCATAAGGCTGGAGATGTCGCTCCCGATTCCTGGGACGATATCGTCTACAACGAAAAGGCCATCAAGTTCGAAAAGAGCTTCACAAACGGCGATGAGAAGATCAGCCACACCAACGCCAACGGCATGAACAGAAGATATACCGTATTGTTCGACTTCTACGATATGCTGTATACCTACCGTATGGCCGAGAATGTGTACTGGGTCACATATTACGAGGACGCTGAGGGTATCCACTTCACCAGTGTTAATGTACAAAGCCTGTCCGGCCTCATTGATACCATCAAGGAGCAAGGAAACGCTCCGGATGACGAGGTTGCAGTCCTTGACGATATGAAGGCACTTCACCAGTCCCTGATCGACTACAGAGGCGCGGATGCTGACATCGGTAACACGGATTATCCCGAGCCCGTTACTCTTAAGGAAAGCGGACTGATGGATGTCAGCTTCACCACCGGTTCCTACCAGTACGGCAGAAGACACCAGATCAGACTGATCGAGCCGTGGGGCTTCAAAGTAACCCTGAGAGTGCGAGACAGTGCTTTGGGCAAGGTCTTGGATCTTACCAGCGATGAAGTGCAGGATGTCGGTATGATCTTCTACCACGATAAGGTAAACTATTATTTCAACAGTGGTATGGGTAGTTCGGATATCCTTAAGCTTGAAAACGCGGTGGTATTCAGCAAGAGTCTGGGTAACCTGTTTACTGAGGAAGGCGATTCTGTCATTGCAGTATACGATAAGGGCATCTACACTTACCAGCTGAACACTGAGCTGTACTGCCTGCCGTTTGTCAAGATTGACGGTCAGTACTACTGCCAGACGAGTGCTATCAAGTGGAATTTGCGCGATGAAATGACCACATTCCGTGATGACACAACGCGTGAAGTTCTGGAGCGCGAAGTCTTCGAGGATATGATCAATATGTATACTGACGTCAAGAAATACCTCGGCCTGTAATTCAATCTAATCCAAAAAAATCCCCCCGGCGACAACGCCGGGGGGATTTTCCAACTTCTGAACAAAAAAACAGAGCTTGCTGGAAAGCAGGCTCTGTTTCTTATTTCAATTAGTGCAGGCAAGTTCCCTCAGGGACGGAATCATCCACGAAAATGACCTTGCAGCCGCAGGCGTTGTTGGTAGCAGCCAGCAGCATACCCTCGCTGGTAACACCGGTGATCCGGGCGCTCTCCAGGTTGGCGATGACAATGATCTTGCGGCCCTCCAGCTGCTCGGGCTTGTAGTAATCCTTCAGGCTGGAAACGATGACCCGCTTGTCCTTGCCGTCGAACAAGGTCAGCTTGTAGTTATTCCGGGCCTTGCGGATCTCCTGACACTTCAGGACCTTGCACACCCGCAGGTCCAGAGCGTCAAACTGCTCCAGGGTAACCGTGGGCTTGAAGTCTGCCACAGGGTCGGGATCGCCGTAGACGGTCTCCTCCACTTCCTCCTCCACAGGGGTGTTTTTCTTCTCGTCCAACTCCACTTCCTCCTGCGTCTGGGGGTAAGTGAAGTTCAGCAGCTCCACATAGTCCTTTTTGTCCAGCGCGTCCAGAAACAGGTACAGACGGGGACCCTGCTCCCGATCCAGCAGCAGGCGGTAGACATTCTTGAAGAAGGGGATCTGTACGCTCTTCTTTTCCTTGTCGGTCATTTCCGTCTGGCGGACTTCAATGGGAACGGCATAGATCATCGCGTTCAGTTCGTCCAGAGTGTAGTCGTTGGCCTTCAGGTTGGTATAGAGGAGATTGATCTCCGCTTTCTGCTCCTCGGTCAGGGTGTTCCAGACCTCCCAGTTACGCCAGGTGCGCAGGTGGTAAACCTGATCCGGTGCGCAGACCTCCAGCCAGTACTTGGCCCGCTCCAGGCGGTCCTTAAACTGCTCATAGCTGTAGGGCGTGCCGTTCTTGGCCAGCACGGTCTCCAGCAGCTGGATGTCAAAGTTGACCACGCTGCCCATCTGAGCCAGCAGGCTCATAGGCACGGGGTAGGGGGTGCGGCCCTCAATGAGGCAGGCGTCCATAATGTCCTTGATCGCGCCCTCGGCGGTGCCGTCCAGATGCTTGCTCAGCATCCGGTCAAATTCGCCGTACTGGCGCAGGATGCCGTCGTCGAAGCAGAAGTCAAAGGCCTTCATCGGCTCAGTCTTGGCGTACAGCCACAAAATGACCTCGGGCTGATAGATTTTCAGCAGGGTCGCAGGGGTCAGGTTCAGGCCGGAAGAGCCGGACATTTTGCCGGTGCTGCCGCGGATGCCGATGAACTCATAGCCCTGGAAGAAGGGAGGATCGTAGCCAAAGATCTCCTTGGAGATGTCCTTACTGGTGTCGTAGCTGCCGTGGGCGGTGGCGTGATCCTTTCCGCCGGGCTCGAAATCGACACCCTCGTACAGCCAGCGCATCGGCCAGTCGATCTTCCAGTTCAGCTTGCAGTTAAAATTGGTGCGGAAGTCAAAAGTGCCGTGATGGCCGCAGGCGCACTCGTACTCAGCAACGGTATTTTCTTCGTTGAAGGAAATGATCTTGGTGGTGTCCTTGCCGCAGCAGTCGCAGTAAATGCTGACGGGGGAGTAGGCGTTGCGCTCTTCCTCGGTGGCAGCCTGGGTGCGATGGCGGGACAGAACGTCGTAGATCTCCTTACGCTTGGCGATGGCTTCCAGAATCAGATGGGTATACTTGCCGCTGCGGTACATTTCGGCCTGATGACGGTAGTCAAAATCGATGCCGAAAGCGGCAACTGCGTCGGTAAATTCCTTTTCAAAGTACTCCGCGTAGCTGCCGTCGCCAAAGGGATTGGGGACATCCACGTAGGGCTTGCCCACATACTGCTCCATATCGTCGCGGACAGCGGACACGTTTACAGGGATCTTGCGCAGACGGTCATACTCGTCCCAGCTGAACAGCAATCTGGCTTTCTTGCCCATACTCCGCAGCGCCTTGACCACAAAGTAGCTGGTGGCAATATCACGGAAATTTCCGATATGGATCGAACCGGAGGGGCTGATGCCGGCAGCACAGACGTACTCGTCCTTGTCGGGACGGCGCTCAATGATCTGCTTAGCGATATTTTCGGCCCATGTCAACATTTTGAAACACCTCTTATTTATGTGCAAATTTCGCATAATACTCGAATAATTCTAACATACCCCCGGTTTAGTGTCAAGCAAACACGCAGGAAAAGTCCTGCAAAAAAAGAGAAAAAAGTAAAACAAATGCATTTACGGCGGGTGAAAATTGTGATATTCTTTATCATATAAAAGAGAGGTGAAGCGCCTTGAAAAGAAGACTGATCTATATTGCGCTGACGGTTTGCCTGGTTTTGAGTGGCTGCGGCGTATTTCCCCAGGAAGAAACTTATCAATCCGCGCCGACGATCCCCCAATATGCCCACGAAGAATGGAATTTTGCCTATGTCCGGCGTGGGGATATGGTACTGTCCAAGTCGGTGGTCTGCACCTATGTTCCTGTGCAGTCTGAAACGTTGAGTTTTTCTGTCAGCGGACTGTATTTTGATGAGATTTTTGTTTCTGCCGGCGATAGCGTTAAAAAAGGACAGCTGCTGGCGCAGCTGGATATCTCTGCGATCGCCCAGGAGATCGAAGAATGTCAGCTTCAGTTGAAAAAAGTGGAATTGCAGATGGCAGCGCTGGAAGAAAACCGGGCGCTGGAGCTGCAGCGGCAGAAGCTGCTGGCAGCAGATAAGACGGCGATCAAGCAGATCAATGACCGTTACGACCTGCAAAAGCAGACGCTTCAGGACGAAAAGGATATTGCGCAAATGAAGCTAAATGAGTGCAACGACCGGATCCGCACCCGCCAACTGCGCGCCCAGATCGACGGAACGGTTACATATGCGCGCAATATCAAGCCCGGCGACCGGTCGGTATCGGGGGAGCGGGTGATCGTGATCGAGGATTCTGCGTCCTCCATTTTCCAGGCGGATACCAGGTACTGGGCTGCTGTTGTGCCGGGAAAGGAATATGTAATTACGGTCCGCGAAGAAGCTTACGAGGCGGTGGCCGTCTCAGAAACGGAGCTGGGCATTGCGGAAACAGAAAAGACGGAGGGCTTGCCTGCTCCTGTATATTTCAGGCTGAAGGATAGTTCCCTGCAGCTGGAGGATGGCGACCGGGGAATGCTGGATCTTACGCTGGACACCAGAGAGGATGTGCTGATGGTCCCGGAGGAAGCCGTAACGCAAGCCAACGGCAAAACCATCGTCTATTACCAGGACGAAAACGGCCTGAAAATGTATAAAACCGTAGAGATCGGTCTGACTGCCGACGGAATGACGGAGATTGTATCCGGACTTACAGAAGGCGAGCGGGTAATCGCAGGATAGGAGCGATAGTATGAAAAAGAGAATAACGATCCTCGGACTGCTTCTGTCTGCAGCGATCTTAGCGGGCTGCGACGGCAAGCCGGCAGCTGCACCGCCGCTTCAGGAGCCTGAGGGCGTCCAGCCGGATAAGACGGCTGCCTATATTGGCGATATTTATGATGTTACATATTTTGATTTTGCCGTCGTTCCCTATGTGCAGGAGCTTTCCTTTGCAATGAACGGCACGGTAGAAAAGGTGCATTTCTACCCCGGCATGGAGGTTGCAAAAGGCGATGTGCTGGTGGAGCTGGATGTTTCTCAGACGCAGGCTCAGGCCCGGGCACTGGAAGAGGAGCTGGCCCACGCAGAGCATATGGATGCCTATGCGGACACCGTGGCGCAGCTGGACATCGAGCTGCTTCAGGTGGAGCTGAAAGAATTGCAGGAAAATGACGCATCCGCGCTGGAAATACAGCTGAAAGAGAATGAGATCGCCCAGAAGCAGGCTGCCCTACGGCAGACCCGGAAACTGCGGGAGCTGGAAACCCAGGCGAAGCGGGATGCGCTGGAAAAGCTGAATCAGACCCTGGCCCAGGATGCGCTGTACGCGCCGTTTTCCGGCCGGATCTTGTATAGCGACGAGCTGACAGAAGGTACCCAGATCAAGGCGTATGACCCCATCGTGTTCCTGGCAGACAATACCAAGCTGCAGCTTTCCGGCGAGTATATCAAGCCGGGCCTGCTGAAAAATGCGGATCTCGTCATCGCCCATATCGGCGATACCCGGTATGAGATCGCAGAAAAGGCGATGGAGGAAGACAATCTGAACGCTGCCATCGCATCGGGCAAGGACGCACAGACCAAATTTGATTTCCTGGCACCGGAGACGCTGGAGGGTAAGGTAGAGGCCGGCGATTACGCTGCCATTTTCGTCTATACCGATTATATCCGGGATGCACTGCTGATCCCCCGGGGCGCGGTGCTGACCGATGCTGCCGGCAGCTATGTGTATGTGGATGCAGACGGCGCGCGGGTACGGCGTGAGGTGAAGCTGGGCAAGGTTACAGATGGCTTGGCCCAGATCACCGAGGGCCTGCAGGAGGGGGAGGTAGTCTATGTTGGCTAAGATGAAACGACTTCTTCTCCTGGCGCTGGCGCTGCTGCTGACGGTCTCCCCGGTGAATGCCAGCCTGATCGCACCGGAACAGCTTGAGGATCAGCAGGTCAGCTACAATACGGCTGCGGTGCAGCTGGGTAGCTTTGTCAAGGAATATAATGTCCCGGCGCTTACCCATTATCCGCTACAGCACGCGCTGAAAATAGAGAATAACGGTGCAATTTTTGCGGAATTTACGGTAAAAGAGGGGCAAACCGTCCAAAAAGGCGATGTTTTAGCCCGGTTTACCGCGGATGCCAGCAGCGTTACCCTGGAGCGGCTGGAGCGGGAGATCGCCCGTATGGAAGATGAGACTGCACTTGGCATTTCTCAGCGCAGCAAAGCGGTTACGATGCTGGAAAATACCCAGGCGAAGGGCCTGGAAAAAGAGAAAAATGCTATTTTGCTGAAGAAAGCGAAAGCTGAGCTGGAGCACTATCAATACCTGCAGCAGCGCAGCTTGGATGCGCTGAAGCAGGAGAAAAAAGCGGAGCAGGAAAAGCTGAACGGGTACACCCTGGTCGCGCCCGAGGACGGCAAAGTGTCCGGCTTTGCCAAGCTGGAAGCCGGCGACCCGGTTGCCGCCGGGGAGACCCTGATGACCCTGATCCGCACGGATATCGTGCAGCTGCGAGTCAGCAATTCTTCCGGCGATCTGCGCTACAATATGCCGGTAAAAGTTACCGTGGGCAAGAGAAACGATACCACCATTCTGACCGGACGGGTGGTGGCGGCTGACGGCGCGATCCCTGCGAAGGAGCGGACGGGCTATGCCTATATTGCCGTGGAAACGGACGAAGAACTGCTTGACCCCAAGCTGACAGCGGAAGTGATCCGCCTGGATAATGTGCTGATAGCAAAGCGCACGGCGGTTGTAACAGAAAACGGCAAATACTATGTAACAAAGCTGCAGGACGGTATGCTCCAGAAGCGCTATATCGGCTTTGGAATGAATAATACCGAAGACGTGTGGATCATCCACGGTGTCGCCCAGGGCGACACGCTGCTTGCAGATTAGGAGGCGAATGTATGTTAAGATTTGTCCTTCGAAAAATGATAAGCAAAAAGTGGATGGTGCTGGCGCTGCTGATCGGCAATATTCTGCTGGTGGGTATCACCTGCGCCAATGCAATGTACGCGGATGCGATGCTGCAGCGGACGCTGACCCGGAATCTGGCGGACTATATGGCGCAGGAGAATGCCTACCCCGGCACGATCTGCGTGGAGGCGGGCAGTACCGCCGGCCGCAATCCGCTGGTAACTGCGGCGGCAAACGCGGTGCGCAATCTCCCCGGAAATTTCGGCGTAGACGCGGCCCAGCTCGTGGAGCATTACTTCGTCGGCCCGATGCCGATGAAGACATCCTTGCACGACGAGGATGACACGGGCACTCTCATTACCCTCGGCACGCTGACCCAGATGGAGCAGCACGTTCAGGTGGTGGGCGGCAGAATGTTTGCGCCCAAACCGGATGAAAACGGCGTGATGGACATTATGGTCAGCGAGCGCGGTATGGTGGAGATGGGTCTTACTCTGGACGAGATCGTTACGATGCCGCTGATCACCGACAGGGACGGGCAGCCCTTGCAGCTGCGGGTATGCGGCGTATTTCGCAACAATAATGATGCGGACCTGTACTGGGTGCGCTCTCCCAGCTCCTTCAGGACCGAGTGCCTGATGGCAGAAACCGCTTTTACGGAGCTGTTTATTACAAACGGCACGGAGCATAAGCTCAGCGGACAGTTTTACGCCCTGCTGGACTATACCGCAATGCAGCCCGATCAGGTGGAGTATATCCTGGAAACCTCTGCCTACTATAAGGAATATTTCGAGGAAAACCCCGGAATGCGCTACAGCGAGGACTTTAGCAATATCCTCAGCGAGTTTGCCACCGAATCCAAAAAGGTGGAGGTAACCCTGTGGGTGCTGCAGGTGCCCATCTTTGTGCTGCTGGCAGCGTTCATCTTTATGGTGTCCGGCCAGATGCTGCAGCGGGAGCGGGATGAGATCGCTATGCTGAAAAGCCGCGGCGCATCCAAAAAGCAGATCGTTTCCACCTATCTGGTGCAAAGCGGTGTGCTGGCTGTGGCAGGCTTGGGCATCGGCATCCCCTTCGGCGTATTTTTGGTGCAGGTGCTGGGCTCGGCCAATGCGTTTTTGGAGTTCGTCCAGCGGTCCGCCCTGCCGGTGAAGATCGACGGGAAGGTGCTGCTGTTCGGCGCGGCATCTGCCTTTTTGAGCGTGGCGGCGATGGTGCTGCCGGTATTTCGCCACGCGGATACCACCATCGTGGACCGCAAGCAGAAAAAGCATCGCAAAAACGATGCCCCGCTGTGGCAGCGGCTGTTTTTGGACGTGGTAGTGCTGGCGGTGGCGCTGTACGCGCTGTATAGTTTCAATAATCAAAAGGATGCGCTGGCCCAGCGGGTGCTGGACGGAGAATCTCTGGATCCGCTGCTGTTCATCAGCTCGTCGCTGTTTATGATCGGCGCGGGGCTGTTGGCGCTGCGCATTCTGCCGGCGATCACATATCTGATCTTCCGCATTTTCAAAAAGAAGTGGAATCCTGCCCTGTATGCAGGCTTCCTGCAGGTCATCCGCACCCGGCACAGCCAGAATTTCATCGTGGTATTCTTGATCCTGACCATTGCGCTGGGCGTGTTCAATGCCCAGACTGCCGGCACGATCAATGCCAACGAGGAAGCGAATCTTCGCTACGGCATCGGCGCGGACGTGGTGCTGCAGGAAAAGTGGGAAGACAACAGCGCCCAGGTGGAGAATGATCCGGAGCTGGAGCTGATCTACGAAGAGCCGGATTTCCAGAAATACGCCGATATTGCCGGCGTTCGCTCAGCGGCTAAGGTGCTGCGGATCACCGACGGGTCAATGCGTGTTCCCCGCGGAACGATCAAGAATCTGCAGGTGATGGGCATCCACACCAAGAGCTTCGGCGAAACCGCCTGGTTTAAAGATGGGCTTTTGGAGCATCACTTCTTTGACTATTTGAACGCGATGGCCACCAATCCCGGTGCGGTACTTTTGTCGCAGAATTTTGCCGACGATTACGGCTACGAGCTGGGCGATTCGGTTTCCTTTGAAAATGCCCAGGGGGAATCTGCCCGGGGCATCGTATACGGTTTTGTGAAGTACTGGCCGGGCTACAGCAGCGCAAGCTACAGCAAGAGCGCTGACGGCCGATACCGGCAGACCGATCATTATCTGATCGTCGCCAATTTGAGCCAGCTGCAGGCTGACTGGGGCATCACTCCCTATGAGGTGTGGCTGGATGTGGAGGATTCCTCGCAAGTGGTGTACGATTTTGCCCGGGAGCAGGGTCTGGCCTTTGAGAAATTTGAGGACACCTCTGCCAGAATTGTGGCGGCGAAAAACGACCCAATTTTCCAGGGCACAAACGGCATTCTGACGGTGGGCTTTATCGTGGTGCTGCTGATTTGCTCGGTGGGATTTTTGATCTACTGGATCTTGTCCATCAAGTCCCGGACGCTGCAATTTGGCATTTACCGGGCGATGGGTATGTCCATCGGGGAAATCATCGCGATGCTGCTGTGCGAGCAGGTGTTCATTTCCGGCACGGCGGTGGCCACCGGCACGCTGGTAGGCTTTTTGACCGCGAAGCTCTATATGCCGCTGATCCAGATGGCCTACGCTGCCTATGACAGCGCGCTGCCGCTGGAGGTGGTGAACAGCTACGGCGATATTGCCCAGATGCTTATCGTGGTAGGCATTGTGATACTGGTTTGTATGCTGATCCTTGCGGGTCTGATCTCCAAGATGAAGATCACGCAGGCGCTGAAGCTGGGAGAGGATTGAGACTATGCAAAACATTATACAAACAAAAAATGTTACGCGCTGTTTCAAGACCAGCGGCGGCGAGCTGTGGGCGCTGAAGGGCGTGGATATCGACATCCCGAAAGGAAAGCTCACCATCCTCAAGGGCCGCTCCGGCTCGGGAAAGACCACGCTGCTGAATGTCCTGGGCGCGCTGGATCGCCCTACCGATGGCCAGGTGCTTTACGAGGGCGAAGATATCGGAAAGTTTGACGAAAAGAAGGCTTCCTCTTTGCGGCGGACGCAGATCGGCTTCGTATTCCAGTCGGTGGCGCTGATCCCGATGATGAGCGCCTTTGAAAATGTGGAGTACGCTCTGCGGTTAAGCCGCTATCCCGGCGACCGGGAGCAGCGGGCGATGGAATGTCTGAAGCTGGTGGGTCTTTCTCAGCGGATGAATCATCTGCCCAGCGAGCTTTCCGGCGGTGAGCAGCAGAGAGTTGCCATTGCCCGGGCCATTGCCCATAAGCCGCAGATCCTCTTTGCAGACGAGCCTACCGCGGAGTTGGATACGGTTATGGGCCTGCAGGTGGTCAAGATCTTCAAGGAATTGACCGAAAAAGAGGGCGTAACTGTGGTGATGACCACCCACGATGTGGGGCTGATGGAGCTGGGCGACAAGGTGTACGCCCTGGAAGACGGGGAGGTGGCAAGCGATGCCTGAACCCATCATCCAGTGCGAAAACCTGGTGAAGATCTACAAGATCAAGGATATTGAAGTCCTTGCCCTGCAGGGTCTGGAGCTGCAGATCGACAAAGGCGAGCTGATGGCCATCATCGGCAACAGTGGCTCTGGCAAATCCACATTCTTAAATATGATCGGTGGTCTGGACAGACCCTCTGCCGGCAAGCTTATCGTGGATGGGAAAGACCTCTTCAAGCTCAGCGAGCAGGAGCTGGTGGCATACAAGCGCAACACCGTGGGCTTCGTCTGGCAGAACAATGCCCGAAATTTGCTGCCGTATCTGACGGCGTGGCAGAATGTGCAGATGCCGATGCTGTTTGACAGCGCGAAAAAGAAGAAGGAACGGGCGCTGGAGCTGCTGGAAATGGTGGGCTTAAGCCACCGAAAGGATCACCGGCTGGACCAGATGTCCGGCGGTGAGCAGCTTCGGGTTGCCATCGCCATCGCGCTGGCCAATGACCCGAAAATTCTGCTGGCGGATGAGCCCACCGGCGCGGTGGATGCCAAGACCGGTGCGTATATCCTGGATATGCTGCGGGACATCAACCGCAATACGGATCTGACGGTGGTGATCGTTACCCACGATCAGATGCTGGCCAAGAAGGTCAACCGGGTGGTTACCATCCGGGATGGCAAGATCAGCTCAGAACGGCTGATGAAGCAATCTTACCGGCTGGCGGATATTGGCTCATTTACTGAGGAGACCGAGACCCAGGACGAATTTGCCGTTCTGGACCGGGCCGGTCGACTGCAGATCCCCGGCGAAATCCTGGAGCAAATGGGCATCCGGGGCAACAAGGTGCGCCTTGCGTATGAGGATGGCAAGATCATCATCCAGCCGCCGGAAGCGGAGTAAAAGGAAGAAAGGGCGTGCCTGCGGGCGCGCCCTTTTATTTGCAAAACGCATTTACAATTCGGCGCAGTTGTGATAAAATGGTAAAAAATCATTAGGAGGAAATTTTATGATCCTGGATCTTCTGGAAAATGCAAAGCAGTATGCCGGCATCCACCCGGGTGTAGACCGGGCGCTGGAGGAAATGAAGCGCTTCACCCCGGAAAACTACGGCGATGGCCGGGTGGAAGTGGACGGCGATAATGTGTTCCTGCTGCTGAACAACTATGAGACCCATCCCAAGTCTGAATCTATGGCCGAAGCCCACCGCAAGTACATCGACGTGATGTATATGGTGGAGGGCGCGGAGACCATTTATGTGAAGAACGTGGACAAGCTGAGCCACATTACCGAGGAATATACCGAGGAGAACGAGGCTGTTCTGGCGGATACTGACGAAGACGCTACCGCTGTACGCCTGGAAAAAGGCTACTTTGTGGTGTTGTTTCCCCAGGATGCCCACAGCCCCGCCTGCGATGCAGACGGCAAGCAAAATGTGAAGAAGATCATCGGTAAGGTGAAAGTCTAAGGAGAGAAAATCTATGACGCAGTTTGTGCAGTGCCCGGATTTTACGATGAAAAAGGAATATTTTCTGCCTGTTCGTCTGATTGACAGCGGCAATGCGGCAAAGACGGAAGAACTGTTTGCCGAAAAGCGTGCCGGTGTTTCTTTCCGCACGGATAACTGCGCGCTTTTGCAGGGAAGAGGAGCGTATCTGCTTCTGGACTTTGGTAAGGAGCTTTGCGGCGGCCTGCGCCTCATCACCCGTCTGGCACCGGAAAATGCCAAGCTGCGGATTACCTTTGGCGAATCTGTGGCTGAAGCCTGCAGCACCATCGGCGAAAAGGGCGCTTGCAACGACCATTCGCCCAGAGATATGACCGTGGCGGTTTCTATGATGTCCGATCTGGAATTCGGCCAGACCGGCTTCCGCTTTGCCCGCATCGAGCTGCTGACCGAGGGCGAATTGGGCCTGATCTCCGTGTACGGCTACTGCCTGACCCCGGATTTCCCCAATGAGGCCAGCATCGTTACCAACGATCCGTTACTTAACAAGATCATCGAAACTGCTGCTTACACTCTGAAGCTGACCTTCCAGAACAATTACATCTGGGACGGCATTAAGCGGGATCGGCTGGTCTGGTGTGGCGATCTGCACCCGGAGATTTTGACCTCCCTTTACTGGTTTGGCAATACCCCCAATGTGAAGAATTCTCTGCGTTTCCTGCGGGAAAACACCCCGGAGGGCACTTGGGTCAACACCATTCCCACCTATTCCGCCTGGTGGGTCATCAACGCCATTGATTACGCCGATATTGCCGGCGACGACGCTTTCCTTGCCGAGAGCGAAAGCTATATTGAGAGCGTGCTGGACGCCTTTGACCGCTGTGTGGCAGACGATGGCACGATGCATTTCGGTGAAAAGCTGGATATGGAATTTTACCTGGACTGGCCTACCTTTGAGACCCCGGATGCGGTGGTGGGCTCTGCCAGCCTGCTGATCCTGGCGGCAAAAAAGTATCTGCAGAAGAAGAACCACGCCGGCGCGAAAAATCTGATCCGCAAGCTTTGCGCTTACCTGCAGCAGCCGGTTTCTCACAAGCAGATCCGGGCGTTCCAGATCCTTGCCGGCGGCGACAGCGCTCTGGCGGCGGAATATCTGCAGAAGAACGGCGCAGAGGGTATGTCCACCTTTATGGCCTATTACATCCTCAGCGCAACTGCCATTTCCGGTGGCACGCAGATGCTGCCGATGCTGAAAAGCTATTACGGCGCGATGCTTGACCGGGGTGCAACTACATTCTGGGAAGATTTTGACTTGCAGTGGCTCCACGGCAGCAGCCGCATCGACGCAATGCCCGCTCCCGGCGAGAAAGACCTGCACGGCGATTACGGCAAGTATTGCTACCAGGGCTTCCGCCACTCTTTGTGCCACGGCTGGGCAGCCGGCGTGCTGGCATTTGTGGTGGAGCACATCGCGGGCCTCAAAATTACTGACGGCGGCAAGAATATTACCGTGCAGCCCCATATGGACGGCCTGACGGATCTGGACGCCGTATTCCCCACGGCCAGCGGCAACGTGGAGATCCACATCCACGGCGAAAAGAAAGAAATTATCCTGCCGCAGCAATAAATGTAACACCTTATTCATAAAGGGCTGTTATACTGTGCTTTAGATTCAATAAGGAGAAAGATCTATGGCAACATACGAAAAAGTTAGCTGGTATCGGCGGCTGAAAAACGATATGAAGGATATGACCTTCAAGGAAAAGCTGGGCCATCTGTGGGAATATTACAAGTGGATCGCCATTACGGCAGTGGTGCTGATCATTGCTACAGTTTCCGTTGTTAACAGTGTCATCGAGAACAGCAAGGAGCTGGCCTACGGCGGAATGGTGGTTAATCTTACGGTTACCGATGAGGGCAATACCTACCTGAAAGAAGGCTGGTTTGAAGCCCTGGAGGGCGACCCCAAGGAGCAGAAGATCGAGCTGGATACGATGTATCTGCCCAATATGGATCAGCCCACGTTTTCTGAAACCTCCAGAGCCAATGTTACCAAGATCACCGCAATGATCACGGCAGGACACGTGGACTATGTTCTGGCAGATGCCTACGCCGTCCACTATTTGTGCTCCGGCGGCTCGTTCTCCGCGCTGGATGAAGTGCTCCCCGAGGAGCTGCTGGCGCAGTTTGAGGGCAAGCTGGTTACCTATGAGGACGATGAGAAAACCTATCTGGTGGCCATTGACATTTCCGAGCTGCCCTTTGTGAAAAAGCACATTATGAGCCCCGACAAGGTCTACATCGCCTTCCCCGGCAACACCGGCCGGACTGAGCGAAATGCCGCATTTGTGCAATATTTGATGAATTGGGGCAAATAGTAGACAAGATTGCACTTGTGCGAATGAAAAAGCTGTGGTATGATGATAGTACCACGGCTTTTTAAGCGTGAAGGAGGTATTTTCGTTGCGTTATTATCTTGCAATCGACATCGGCGCGTCTTCCGGCCGGCACATTCTGGGCCACGTGGAAGACGGAAAACTGATCCTGGAAGAAATATTCCGCTTTGACAATAAGCAGCTTCGTAAGAATGGACACGACTGCTGGGATATGGACAATCTGTGGAGCGGTATCCTTGGCGGCCTGAAGGCCTGTAAGGCGCTGGGCAAGATCCCCCACACCGTTGGCATTGACACCTGGGCAGTGGACTATGTGCTGCTGGATGAAAACGATCAGGTCATCGGCGATGCCGTTGCCTATCGCGACAGCCGTACCGAGGGTATGAAGCAGTGGGTCAACACCATTATTTCTGCCGAGGAGCTGTACGGAAAGACCGGCATCCAGTACCAGCCCTTTAACACCATTTATCAGCTGTCCGCTCTGAAGCAGGAGCATCCGGAGCAGCTTGACAAGGCAAAATGGCTGCTGATGATCCCCGAATACTTCAATTTCCGCCTTACGGGCGTGAAATGCAACGAATACACCAATGCATCCTCCACCAATCTGCTCAACGCCGCCGCAAAGACCTGGGATATGGATGTGATCTCGGCGCTGGGTCTGCCCACGGAGATTTTCCACCAGCTGGCGATGCCCGGCACGACTTTGGGAAATCTGCTGCCGGAAATTCAGGCAGAGGTGGGCTTCGACACCACGGTGATCCTGCCGGCAACCCACGATACCGGCTCGGCATTCCTGGCTGTGCCTGCCCGGGATGACAATGCAGTGTACCTTTCCTCCGGCACCTGGAGTTTGCTGGGTGTGGAGAATGAAGATCCCATCACTACGATGGACAGCTACGCCCAGAACTTTACCAATGAGGGTGGCGCGTGGTACCGTTTCCGTTACTTAAAGAATATTATGGGCCTTTGGATGATCCAGTCCATCCGCCGGGAGCTCAACGGCGTTGCCTATGTTCAGGGCAAGGAAAATCGCACCGCAGCGGTTAAGCAGTGGAGCTTCCCTGACTTAATCGCAGAAGCAAAGCAAAATGAGAACTTTAAGAGCATCGTGGACGTGAATCAGGATTGCTTTCTGGCGCCTGAGAGTATGATCCAGGCCATTAAGAATGCCTGCGCTGCCACCGGTCAAGCTGTACCGGAAACGGTGGGTGAAATTATGCAGTGCGTCTACTCCAGCCTTTCTATTTGCTATCGCGATGCTATCGCCAGCCTGCAGAAGCTGACCGGCAAGACCTACACCAGCATCAACATTGTCGGCGGCGGCTGCCAGGACGGCTACTTAAATCAGCGTACCGCCGAAGCTACCGGCCTGCCGGTGTTCGCCGGCCCGATCGAGGGCACGGCCATTGGCAATTTGATCGTACAGATGATCGCCGGCGGCGATCTGGAAAATTTGCAAGCTGCCCGCGGCGCGATCCGTGCCAGCTTTGAAATCAAGGAGGTTACACCATGAGTTATGTAGAAGCAAAAGCAAAATATGCTGCCCTGGGCATTGATACCGATGCCGCACTGGCTAAGCTGAAAACCGTTCCCGTGGCGCTGCACTGCTGGCAGGGCGACGATGTCCGCGGCTTTGATACCGACCCCAACAAGCCCCTGACCGGCGGCATCCAGACCACCGGCAACTATCCCGGCCGTGCCCGTACCCCCGAGGAGCTGATGGCCGATATCGACAAGGTCATTTCCCTCGTTCCCGGTCAGGTCAAGATGAATCTGCACGCCTCCTACGCTATTTTCGACGAAGAAAACGGCGGCTGGGTGGACCGCGACAAGCTGGAGCCCAAGCACTTCAAGAAGTGGGTGGATTTCTGTAAGGAGCGTGGCCTGGGCTGCGACTTTAACCCCACCTTCTTCTCCCATCCTATGTGCGACCCCCTGACCCTGGCCAGCCCCAACGAGGAAACCCGGAAGTTCTGGGTAGAGCACGGCAAGGCATCTGTCCGCATTTCTCAGTATCTGGCCGACGAGCTGGGCCAGCCCTGCGTTATGAACATCTGGACCGGCGACGGCTTCAAGGACATTCCTGCTGACCGCATCGGCCCCCGTCTGCGCTACAAGCAGTCCTTTGATGAGATCCTGTCTGAAAGCTTTGACCCCGAGAAGGTCTATCCCTGCGCAGAGTCCAAGGTCTTTGGCATCGGCGTGGAAAGCTACACCGTCGGCTCTGCCGAGTGGTGCCTGAAGTATGCCGACTCCCGTCCTGACTGCATCAGCCTGATGGACAACGGCCACTACCATCCCACCGAAGTGGTTTCCGACAAGATCTCTGCCATCCTGGCTTACGATAAGAAGATGGCTCTGCACATCACCCGCGGCGTCCGCTGGGACTCCGACCACGTGGTTCTGTTCGACGACGAGACCAAGGAGCTGTGCAAGGAGATCGTCCGCTGCGGCGGTCTGGACCGGGTCTTCATCGCCCTGGACTACTTCGATGCTTCCATCAACCGCATCAGCGCCTGGGTTACCGGCTTCCGCAACCTGCAGAAGTGCCTGCTGTTCGCCCTGCTGCAGCCCAATGCTGAGCTGACCAAGCTGCAGGATGAGAACAACTGGAGCAAGCTGATGGTCATGCAGGAAGAGCTGAAGACTATGCCCTTCGGCGACATTTGGGACGAGTACTGCCGCAGCTGCGGCAAGCCCGTGGACGGCGAGTGGTATCCTCTGATCGAAAAGTATGAGGAAGAAGTGCTGAGTGCAAGAGGTTAAGACAATGGATATGACTGCATTTAAGAATGAACTGGCCGCGCTGGCCGGCATGTCCAATAAGTACGGCGCAAACCCTGCCTATGTTCTGGCAGGCGGCGGCAATACATCCTATAAGAGCGATGACCTGCTGTGGATCAAGGGCAGCGGCACTTCTCTTGCCACCATTAAGGCAGAGGATTTCGTCGTTCTGGAGCGCGCAAAGCTGAATGTGATGTTCGGCAAGGACTATCCCGCAGAAGAAGCTGCCCGTGAGGCTGCTGTCCTGCAGGAGATGATGGATGCTCGCATCGAAGGCGAGACCCGCCGTCCTTCCGTGGAAACCCTGTTGCACAATCTGTTCCCCCAGCGCTATATCCTGCACGTGCATCCTGCCATCGTCAACGGCATCACCTGCGCGGTGGAGGCAGAGGGCGCAATGCGCCGTCTGTTCCCCGATGCGGTTTGGGTGGATGCCTGCAAGCCCGGCTACATTCTGGCTCTGGAGTGCAAGCAGGTGATGGATGCCTATAAGGCAGCCACCGGCCGCGACTGCGATCTGCTGTTCCTGCAGAATCACGGCATCTTCTTCGCCGCTGATACGGTAGAGGGCCTGGATGTTCTGGCGCAAAAGGTGATGGGCACGCTGTCTGCCGCCGTTAAGCGCGAGCCTGATCTGACCCCCATTGAGGCAGATCACGCTAAGGTTACTGCCGTAACCGAGCAGCTGAAGGCTCTTTACGGCGAGGGAAGCTCCGTCTGCTTTATGGCAAACAAGGAGATCCTTAACTATGATCCTGCCACCAAGAGCCTGTCTCCCGACCATATCGTCTATGCAAAGGCAAAGCAGCTGGCTGTTTGCTGCAAGTGCGATCTGGCGGCAGCATTTGCTGATTTTGAAAAGGAAAACGGCTACAAGCCCAAGATCGTGTTCTATAAGGATCTGGGTATGTTCGCCTGCGGTATGAGCGAGAACGAGGCCAACACCGCGGCCATCGTGATGCTGGACGCCATCAAGGTGGTTGTGTACACCGAAGCCTTTGGCGGCGTATCTGCAATGCCCGATTTCCTCATTGACTTCATCGTCAACTGGGAAGTGGAGAGCTACCGCTCCAAGGTCAGCCTGAATAAGTAAAGGAAAACCCCGGAACGCAGTTCCGGGGTTTTATTATGCTGTTGCAATCGGCAGGTTTTTTTGGTATAATACCAGAGAATATACCCTGGAGGAACACTATGGACACCGAAAAGCTGAAGTATATTATCGGCAAGAATATTGCCGCATACCGCAAGCGCTGCAACCTGACCCAGGCGGAGCTGGCGGATAAACTGAATTATTCCGACAAGGCCGTTTCCAAGTGGGAACGGGGCGAGTCTACCCCGGATATTATCACGCTGGCGCAGCTGGCTGAGCAGTTTGGCATCACCGTGAATGAGCTGATCCAGGACCCCGATGCTCTGCCGGAGCATGCCGGTGCGGTCCAGCAGGCGATGGGCAAGGTGGTGGAGAAAACCCTGAAGCGGAAAGCCGACAAGAACATCATTCTGGGCCTTTCGTCCATTCTGGTGTGGTTTGTGGCGCTGTTTTTGTACGTTGTTCTGTCCGGCGTAGGACTGGAGAACAGCTGGCTGGCATTTTTTTATGCCATCCCCGCAGATGCCATCGTGCTGCTGAGCCTGCGCTCTGCGTGGCACGATTTCCGCTGGAATCGGATTTTGATCAGCGCCATTATGTGGGGCGCGCTGGTGAGCATTTATATGACGCTTATTGTGCTGGGCGGCATCAATTTCTGGAAGCTGTTTTTGCTGGGAATTCCGGGACAAATCGCCATTTTGCTGTGGTTCCGGATGTTTATCCCCGCTAGAAAGCAGGAGTGAATTTTATGGAATGGATCGCAGTTTTGATCGTTGCTGCGCTGGTATTCGGCGTGTGCTTTCTGGTGGATAAGGGCTTTGCAAAGCTGTTTCGCAGCCAGGCGCAGCACTATTCCGGCCTTTCTGTTCGGCTGAACAAGAAATATGGCGCATTCGGTCTGATTTTGTTCGTATTGGGCTTGGGTGCGGTGTTCGCAGGTGCGGCGCAGGGGATGCTTCTGACCGTCGGCGGCGCGTTCATTATGGTGATCGGCGTTTGCCTGGTGGTGTACTATATGAGCTTCGGTGTGTTCTACGATGACGACACCTTCCTGCTGACCACCTTCGGCAAACGAAGCAAGGCCTACCGCTACAGCGAGATCACCGGCCAGCAGCTTTATAATAACTACGGCCAGACGGTCATCGAGCTGCATA
This sequence comes from Oscillospiraceae bacterium, assembly GCA_017466215.1. Taxonomy (GTDB): domain Bacteria; phylum Bacillota; class Clostridia; order Oscillospirales; family Oscillospiraceae; genus Faecousia. The sequence goes on from JAFTUO010000043.1 coordinate 22,916, forward strand.
TGGCAGACGGACGGACTGTCCAGCTGCAGGCGGCTATGCCCGGCGTATATCCGTTTCTGGACAAGGCGTTTTCCGCCTGGTGCCGCCAGCGCGGCATCCGGGAAGCGGATTGCGCGTTTCACGATACCGACAACAGCTGTTGGTTTCCGAGCGTGGAGGAAAACTGATGCATATACCTAAAGGAACGACGGCACAGCTGGAGCTGGTAACCTTTGATGAGGCGCTGGCGGCTGCCAATACCCCCTGCGACGCTTATAATGTCGAAAAATGGCTATATGCCCCGAATTTTTACTCCGAGTACCGATACATTCTGGGTACGCGGGGCGAAAATCCGCTGATCTGCATCGGCATCAACCCCTCTACCGCCGAGCCGGACAATCTGGATAACACCCTGAAGTCCGTAGAGCGGATCGCTTTAGGAAACGGCTTCGACAGCTTCATTATGTTCAATGTCTACGCCCAGCGGGCCACAGACCCGGATTCAATGGAAAAGCAGTGCAATCTGCGGCTGCATCAGGAGAATTTGAAGGCGTTTCGCTACATTCTGTCCATTTCCCAAAAGCCGGCAGTTTGGGCGGCCTGGGGCGCGATCATTGAAAAGCGGGGGTATCTTGCCGATTGTGTCCGGGATATGGTGAAGGTCGGCCAGGAGTTTGGCGCTCAGTGGCACTGCGCCGGTGCAATTACGAAAAAGGGACATCCCCATCACCCGCTGTACCTGCGCAAGGATGAAAAAATCAAGCCCTTCAATGTGGAGGATTACTTAAATGCACTGCAGTGAATGCGATACCTGCTGGTATTTTGACTACGACGAGGAATTTGAAGAATATTTTTGTATGATGGATCTGGATGAGGATGAGGTCTACCGATTCTTCACCCAGGGGCGCAGTCATTGCCCCTATTACCGGCAGGGAGACGATTACACACTGGCAAGGAGGCAATAAGATGAAGCGATGGCTTGGCGTGCTGGCGATCGCGCTGCTTCTGTGCGGTTGCAGCAATGCCGCACCGCAGAGCAATGAAGACAGTGAAACGTTGCCGCTGCCCCAGCTCCCGGAGTTCATAACCCCGGCGCTGTACGACCCCCAAAACCCCATTGAAAGCCTGACAGAAGGCGCAGTAAAGGCATATTTGCCGGAGAATGGGGAATGCACTTACATAGCACCGGTGGGGAAGAATATAGCGCTGTTTGCCGGGGATCACATAACGCTGCTTCGGGGAGAACGGCTGACGGAGGTCGCCACAGCGCAGATCCCGGATCTGCCGGAGCCTGACAGTGGAATGCTGCAGATCGGGGAAGATGGCATCGCATATTACGATGCCCAGGGAAGCAGGATCATCTTCCTGAATCAGTTCTTCCGGGAGGTGGGCACATTCAGCCTGCCGGAGGAGATCGCCGGCAGCGTCTACATAGCGCCGGATTGGAAAATGCTCTACTATTGCTCCGGTGCAGGCGTGCACGCGCTGGATCTGGACACCGGCGTGTCCCGGCTTTTGAAGGCGCAGGATGCTGATTGGCTGGGCATTCGCGGCGGATTTTTGAACGGAAACGTTCTGCGCTGCGCGATCGCGCAGGATGACGGCACGGAAAGCACGATTCTTCTTTCTGCCGAGACCGGAACGGTCCTGGCGGAGGGAGATTATTTGGCCGGGCTGCGGGGAAACGGCGATTGCTTCTATCTGCAGGTAGAAGATGATCACGTTTTCGGCGTTTTGGATGAACAGACCCGGAATTTGCAGCCGGCGGGGACGGGAGAGCTGTACCCCCTGCCCGATGGCCGTGGCGCAGTTCAGCTGACGGCGCTGGAAGCCGGCAGCCGGCTTGATTACTATGATATGGACACCGGAAGCCGCACCGCCTCTCAGGAGCTGCCGGGAATTACAAAGCTGGACGATGTGTTTTGGGCCAACGATATGGTATGGTTTACCTCCGGCGAAACCCTTTACCGCTGGGAGACGGCTATGAGTCCCGTGGAAGACGCGCGGACTTACTTTGTGCCCCATTTTCACGATGCAGACCCGGATGAGGACGGTATGGCCGCCATCGGGCAGCAATTGGAGAAATTGGAGGAGCGCTTCGGCGTGGAATTCCTTTACTGGGATGAAGTGGCGGGCATTGCGCCCTGGGATTACAGCTTCACCGCGGAATGCTTGACCGAGCCGTACGCCGCAAATCTCTATCAATTGGAACGGGTTATGACCAAATTCCCGGAGGGCTTTTTCCGGAAAGTCGCCCAGCGGACCAACAGCGGCAAGCTGAATATTGCGCTGGTGCGGGGCATTTACGGCGGCGTGGAGACCGAAAAATATACGCCGGCTCCCGGTATGCAGTTCTTTGCAAACGGAGATGCCTATATCGCGCTGACGCTGGGGGAGGATCTGGAAGGTTGGTTCTACCACGAGCTGGGTCATCTCATCGACAACCGGGTGTTGAGCACTGTCAACGCCTACAGCCAGTGGAGCAGGCTGAATCCCTGGGATTTTAAGTACGATAACGACTACATAAAGAATCAGGACCGGACGAACACCAAGTATCTGGAGGGTGAAAGGCGGCACTTCGTTGACTTTTACTCTATGAGCTTCGCGGTGGAGGACCGCTCCCGGATCTTCGAGTATGCCTGTATGCCGGGCAACGAGGAGGTCTTTGCATCCAAGTATATGCAAAAGAAGCTGAAAACCGTCTGCGACGGTATCCGGCAGGCCTTTGACCTGAAGGACGACGGCTACATCTGGGAGCAGTACTTACAATAAAAAAACAGAGCTGCGTATGCAGCTCTGTTTTGCTTTATTCGATGGTAGGTATGCCGGTGGGAGGGATCGTAATGGTCAGCGGCGCGGTATGGTCGATGGAGTAGCTTTGCTCCACGCCATCTACCAGGAACGTCATTACGAAGCCTACGCCGATCTGATAGGAAAGGGTCAGGCTTTCGTCGCCCAGATAGTCATTGACCGTGTAGGTGAACGGCTTGACAGAGGCGTCGTCGGGAACACCGATGATTACGCTGTGATGGGTGTAGGCAGCGCCGGTTTCATCGGTCATAGGCTGGTGTTGATCCAGCAGAATGTCGTAGGCGATGCCTTCGCCTGCGGTTTCCCGCAGGGAATAGGCGCAGGTAGAGCAGTGCAAGTAAAATGCGTTAGGGCCTTGGAAGTGCCACTGGCCGGGGGAGTGTCCGGTGGCGGTGTTTTCTTCTACAATTTTGTTCTGACCGCCACAGCCAGGCCGGCTGCAAAGTTCCAGCGTATAGGCATCTTCCGTGCAGGTGGCAGGAGATTCAATCACATTGTCAAACTGATGGCCCAGAGGATCTGTCGGATCCCGCTTTTCTACCAGATTGCAGCGCATACAGGTAAATTCAGTATAGCCGCCCGATTCACAGGTGGCCACAAAAACGCGGCCGTGATCCCAATTGTGTCCCAGAGGCGCTTTCTGCGATTCGGCAGGGATATTGGTAAGGCCGCAGCGGGTGCAGGTATACTCTGTGAAGCCGCCGTTTGTGCAGTCAGCCTCGGTTACCTTGCCGTTGTCATAGCCGTGGCCCAGGGGATCTGTACGCTCACTTGTGGGCATATACAGATGATCACAGGTCTTGCAGGTGTAAACATTCCAGCCATAGCCGGTGCAGGTGGCCTTGATCGTCTCAGTCAGGGCATAGTCGTGTACGTGCTCGGTGCTTTGGGGATCGGTGGGCGCTTCCGAGGGGGTCGTGGGCTCTGTCGGCGCGGGAGTGTTGTCAAGACCCAGAAAACCTTTGAACTTGGAAAGCGCGATACCGGTCAAAACCAGCACAGCGGCAAGCAATACACACAGCACGATAAAAAGGATACGTTTGGCGTTCAAACGAAACCATCTCCTTGCAGGTTTTTTCCATATTATAGCGCTGTGAATTTCAAATTGCAAGTGCTATATCAGATGGACGATTTTGCTTGCTATTTGCGCCGCAAGGATTATAATAAGCGTAAGAAGGAGTGATCGCCGTGATTCTGGAAACGAAGCATCTGATCCTGCGCAAGCCGGAAATGAAGGATGTGGACGATTATATGGAATTCGTCAACACAGAGTTTGTCAACCGCTACAATGCGATGAGCCCCACAACCTGGGAAAAAGCCCAGTCCCAGTTCGCCAATGCCGGGGATGATCTTGGCATCGTTGCAATGGAGTTAAAGAATACCGGCAAGGTTATTGGTATGATTTATACCGGCGAGGATAGCCTTCGCTATGGCGTGGCGTCCAAAGAATTTTCCTACTTTCTTCGGGAAGAGGTAGCCCGCAAGGGCTATATGAAAGAGGCGCTTCGTGCGCTGATCGACTACTTCTTTACGGAAGAGAAGCTGGACTGCGTATCCGCCCGTTGCTTTGTGCCCAATGTGGCATCCCAGCGGCTGCTGGAGTCCCTGGGATTTACCCGGGACGGCGTGGTGCGCAAGTGCGTCAGGGGCTATCAGGACAGGGTCTTTGACGATTGTCTGTACTCGCTGATGCGTGAAGATTGGAAAAATTAAAAGAAGCTGGCTTCTGCATTTGCAGAAGCCAGCTTTATATTTGCAAAGTTACTTTGCGGAGTTGGTGGCGGCTTTGCCTGTAAGCTCATCCAAAGAAATGGCTACATTGTGTTCGATCGGTTTCCATTTCACTTTGACAAACAGAGCCTGTACAGAAATGGGGATATAGGTCATCATAAACAGAGGGAAAGTGAAGAAGGAAAGGATCTTGCGGCGGGCAGAACAGTGGATCTGCTTCCATTCTGTGATGCCGGTTACAAGACCGATCGCAAACAGCAGCAGGTAAGCGGACGCGACCGTATAGACCAAGCTGTTCACAATGGTCCAGACAAAAGCAGGATTGTGAAGCAAAGCATATACCAGCGCAGCAGAATTCACCACCAGACAAAATATGGTGATGACAAAGGCAGGCGCAATGGTCATAAGCATATCAAATGCGGAAAAGTTTTTGAAGCTTTGCTTGGACAGGGAACGACCGTAATCGCGCATAACCTGCAGGAAACCCTTGGACCAGCGCAAACGCTGCCGCCAGGCGGCTTTCCAGGTGGTGGGCTGCTCGTCGTACAGTACGGCGGTATGGCAGTATCCAATCTTTTCGCCCTGCAGCACATTGTCTACGGAGAATTCAATATCCTCCGTAAGCAGGAAATGCTTCCATCCATTTTGCCGGTTCAGGATATCCCGATGGATCAGGAAGCCGGTGCCGGAGATGGCACAGCTGGTACCCAAAAGGGAACGGGGGTTATTGAGGTATTTCGCTTCCCGCAGGAACCAAAGGGCATAGCCTGCGGAGAGCCAGTTGGTGCCGTAATTCTTGGAATTGCGGTAGCTGGTAAGGATCCGGTTTCCGGCACTGAAGCATTTATCCATTTCCGTGATATAGTGCTTGTCCAGCAGGTTATCTGCATCAAATACGAAGAAACCGTTGTAGTACTGCGTTCCGTGCAGGTCGGTAATGTGGGAATACAGCTCGTTCAGCGCGTAGCCTTTTCCAACCAGCTTTTGATTGAAACGCTTGAAAACCGTTGCTCCGTTTTCAGCGGCTACTTGCGCAGTGCTGTCGGTGCAGTTGTCTGCGATCACATAAATATCGACCAGCTCCGACGGATAGTCGCAGGCTTTGATGCTTTGCAGCAAATGCCCGATCACTTTTTCTTCGTTTCTGGCAGAAATCATAACGGCGTAGCGATTTGTTTGCTTGGTTGCTTTATATTTCTTGGGAGACACAAAAAGTGCATACAGCAAGTAGAAAATCTGATACATATAGCACAGCGTAAACAAAATGCTGATGCAGATATTGATAATTACGATTCCTCTCATGGAAGTTCACCGCCTTTGTATATACTGGTAGAAGATGCGTGTTCGGCAAAAACTACGCAAAGCATACAGTCAAAAAAACGGCTTGTCAAGCGAAAAGGAAGGAAATGGAACACATTTAAGAAAGACTTAATAAACCACACTGCGGCGCGCCGTATGGCGTAAAAAATGGCTTCCGCATAAGCGGAAGCCATTTCTATATTTGGGAATTAGCCCTTAATGGCCTCTTCGACTGCAACAGCCACGGAAACGGTCATACCGACCATGGGGTTGTTGCCTGCGCCCAGGAAGCCCATCATTTCCACGTGGGCGGGGACGGAGGAAGAACCTGCGAACTGTGCATCGCCGTGCATACGGCCCATGGTGTCGGTCATGCCGTAGGAAGCAGGACCAGCGGCCATATTGTCGGGATGCAGGGTACGGCCCGTGCCGCCGCCGGAAGCGACGGAGAAGTACTTACGGCCGGTCTCCATGCACTCCTTCTTGTAAGTGCCGGCGACAGGATGCTGGAAGCGGGTGGGGTTGGTGGAGTTGCCGGTGATGGAGACGTCAACGCCCTCGTGACGCATGACGGCAACGCCCTCACGGACATCGTCACAGCCGTAGCAGTTGACGGCGGCGCGCTCGCCGTTGGAGTAGGCGATCTTGTTGACGATCTTCAGCTCGCCGGTGTAGTAGTCAAACTGGGTCTGAACGTAGGTGAAGCCGTTGATGCGGGAGATGATCTGAGCGGCGTCCTTGCCCAGGCCGTTCAGGATGACGCGCAGGGGCTCCTTACGAGCCTTGTTGGCGGAGCGGGCGATGCCGATGGCACCCTCAGCGGCGGCGAAGGACTCGTGGCCGGCCAGGAATGCGAAGCACTTGGTCTCGTCACGCAGCAGCATGGCGCCCAGGTTGCCGTGGCCCAGACCGACCTTGCGGTCCTCAGCGACGGAGCCGGGGATGCAGAATGCCTGCAGGCCGATGCCGATAGCCTCAGCAGCCTCAGCAGCGGTCTTAACGCCCTTCTTCATAGCGATGGCAGCGCCAACGCAATAGGCCCATGCCACATCCTCAAAAGCGATGGGCTGAATGCCCTTAACG
>JAFTUO010000044.1 GCA_017466215.1 Oscillospiraceae bacterium
AACCGCGAAGCGGCTCTTAGCGGAGGGCTGAGCAACTTCTTGCGACTGTAGACGCAGGCAGTTGGATCAGCGAAAGGGTAAAGCAGAAAATATGCACCCTTAGCTCAGTTGGTAGAGCAACTGACTCTTAATCAGTGGGTCCCGGGTTCGAGTCCCTGAGGGTGCACCAATGGCCCATTGGTCAAGTGGTTAAGACAGCGGCCTCTCACGCCGTTAACATCGGTTCGAATCCGGTATGGGTCACCATATAAGTTGGTATTTATTGCAATGAGGGTCCACCTGTTCCCATCCCGAACACAGAAGTTAAGCTCATTTGCGCCGACAATACTTGGCGGGTGACTGCCCGGGAAGATAGGTAATGCCAACATAAAAGCCTCGACTGTAAAGTCGAGGCTTTTTTCTATGCTTGAAATCCGGGCATATCTCTGGTACGATAGTAATAGCAGAGACTAATGTTTGAGAGAATCTTGTGTGAATAGGAATCAGGAGAAATATAATGGAATTGAATGTGGAAGAACTGTTGATGCTCTCGCCCGGAGAGTTGACGGATATGGGAATATGCCCGACGTGCTTTAATCGTGAAAACGGTGGAGCACTCTATGGCGATAATTCCGATAAATTGTTGTATGAAGATGAAGATATTGAGTGCTTTTTTGTGGGAAATCCGAGAGCGGATGGCCATATGTGCATTTGCACTATGGAACACTATCACGATATGAGCGAAGCACCTGACTATATCAATGAAAAGATAATCCGTTTTGCAAAGCAGTTTATGCAAATAATTCGTCAAGTGTATGGCTGCGAACGTGTATATATGTGTACGATGTGCGATGGCCCAAATAACCATTATCACATTCAGCTTATACCTCGCTATTCTTATGAAAAGCGGGGAAGTGGAAACTTTGTTAAGACAAGAAAAACCTATGTGTATGACAAGGATAAAGTTGCGGCGGTGAGAAGTTTAATCGCGGAATACGCAGCGGAGATCTGAGATATGAATAGTAATGAATGCTTAAAGCTTACTGCCAATAAAATTGCATTAATGTCAGATATGCATTCCAATTATCATTCCTTCAAGGCGTGCTATGCGGATGCTGTAGCGCGCGGGGCGGATTGCTTCATTTTTCTCGGTGATTATGTTTCTGACCTTGCTGAGCCGGAAAAAACGATGGATCTGGTCTATGAAATTCAAGCTCGCTATCCCACTGTTTGCCTGCGCGGCAATCGGGAAGGATATATGCTGGACTGCGAAAACGGTGACAGCAATTTCGCCCGGGGATCAAAATCCGGCTCGCTTTTGTTTACATACGAACATCTGCGACAAAAGGATCTGGATTTCTTTAGAGAATTGAAAATTTCGGATACCATAGAGATCAATGGCGTCCAAATGGAAATTGCCCACGCTGCGATGGACAGCGACAGGTTTTATTTTGACAGCAATGACGGCCGTGCTGCGGAAATCTTTCCACAAATGAAATGTAGATTTTTGCTTACCGGCCACAGCCACAAACAGTATATCCAGCGAAATGCCGGAAAAACAATCATCAATCCCGGCTCGGTTGGAATTCCGCAGGGCGGAACAAGAAATCCCAAATACGCATTATTGGACATTGGAAATGGCGGCATTTCCTGCGAGCTTCGTGAAGTGCCCTACGATCTGGAGGATGCGATCCATTCCCAGTTTGCCGAGGGCCTTGTCGAGTATGCGAAATATTGGGCGATCGGCGTCCTTTACGATATCATTACAGGTGAGGAATGCGTGCTTAAGCTCTTGAATGCGGTTCAAGAGGCTGACGGCATCTATGATGAAGAAATATGGCATTCGGCGGCTGTTGGTCTTGGTATGAAATTGACGGAGCAAGAGATTTTGGACTTTATAGATAAATAGGGAACATAAATTATGAATTCCAGAGATCAAATCATAAAGGAATATATGGGCAAGCTTGTTCACGTTGTTGTGGATCGGCCTATTGGATACCGGCACGGGGATATCGTATACCCGATCAATTACGGTTACATACCCGGATCGCTCGCCGGGGATGGCGAGGAGCAGGATGCCTATATTCTGGGCGTCAACGAGCCGGTTGACGAATTTGACGGCCAGGTTATCGCCGTAATACGCCGAAAAAACGACTGCGAGGACAAGCTTGTGGTTGCGCCTGCCGGAATGGTGTTCCATCAGGGGCAAATTGCGGAAGCGCTCCACTTTCAGGAGCAGTATTTTGATACGCGCATCATCTCCTGCTTCGAAAAATCCTGCGGTGTGCTGCCTTACCGGATTGTAAATGGAAAACGGGAATTTCTGCTGGTGTTTGAAGCGTTTTCAAAATGCTGGAGCTTGCCAAAGGGCCACATTGAAATGGGCGAAACGGACATCCAAACGGCCCTGCGGGAGCTGGCGGAAGAAACGGGTTTAACCGCAAAATTGGACACAAGCCGACAGGCATCCATCGAGTATCCCATTTCCAGCTTCGCGAGGAAAGAGGTTTCCTTCTGCCTGGGTGAGGTCGAGGGCGAGCCAAAGGTACGCCAGGGCGAAATTGACAAATACAAGTGGGTATCTGCCGAGGAGCTTCAGGACTATTTGTTCCCGGATACCTTTGCGGCCTGTGAGAAATTGTTGCGGTAGGAGAAAATATGGAGATAGTATATCAGGATGCGGATATTGTGGTCGCGGTGAAGCCGGCGCGGGTGCTTTCCACGGATGAGCCGGGCGGCATGCCGGAGCTTGTTCGGGATGCGCTGGGTGATCCCAAGGCGGACGTGCGCACGGTGCATCGGTTGGATAGGGTGGTCAGCGGCCTGATGGTGCTGGCACGAAATGCGGCAGCGGCATCGGAGCTTTCCCGGCAGATCCGTGAGGATATTTTTCAAAAGGAATATTTGGCTGTGGTGCACGGCCGGCCTGCGGAGCAGGAGGGAACTTTTACGGATCTTTTGATCCGAGATAAGGCGCGGAAGATGACGATGGTGGTCAATGTGCCGGAAAAGGGTGCGCAGGAGGCGATCCTTGATTATAAGGTGCTGTCCAGCAACGATGAAATGAGCCGGGTTTGGGTTGGCTTGAAGACCGGCAGAACGCACCAGATCCGCGTGCAGTTTGCCAGCCGGGGGATGCCGCTTGTTGGTGAGCGGAAATATGCGGTGCTGGAGGATGACTGCGAGATCGCGCTGTGGTCGCACCGGCTGGGCTTTTACCATCCTACTACGGGGCAGTGGATGACCTTTACAAAAGAGCCGCCCCAGGCGTACCCGTGGGATCAGAAAATGACTTGATTTTTGCATTGCAGGCTGATATAATAAGCGAGGCTTACGGAGATGTACCCAAGCGGCTGAAGGGTGCGGATTCGAAATCCGCTAGGCGCCGAAAGGCGTGCGGGGGTTCAAATCCCTCCATCTCCGCCATAAGAACAACACCCATCCATTGGATGGGTGTTGTTCTTATAAGTGTGGAGGGATTTGAAGATCTTTGATGCAACAGTCCGGTGGACTGTTGCTTGCCGCCGGCTGGACGGCGGCAACACAATAATTTTCATTCCCCGTGGGAATGAAAATGCAAACAAATCCCTCCATCTCCGCCAATAAGAAAACCGCAATCTTGATAATAGGTTGCGGTTCGATCATTTTTGTAGTATAATGATAAAAAAGGGGTGATTGTGTGAACAAAACTATTTATGATCAAAAACCGGATGTTGAAGTTCTGTTTGAATTTAACGGAACAAGAAATAATCCTGCCACGGATGGCTATCGCCCTCATCATTTGGTAACGGGCAATTATTTGACAACGGGTGTCCATCACTATTATGAAGTCCAAACTGTTCCTCCTGATGGTACGGCAAAAGGAACAATCACCTTTATTTCTCCCGAGGCTTATCCACATTGTCTATGGGTAGGCAAGAAGATCAATATCCAAGAAGGCGCAAAAATTGTGGGATATGCTACCATACTTAAAGTCTTCAATCCGGATTTGTTGGGCGAGTGCGATGCATAATGCATCCCCTAAAAGCCAACTTGTACCTCTTAGCTCAAATGGGGTATACTTGTATCAAAATTAGGGTTAGTTCTCAATGAAGAAAGCCACCGGTATATCCGGTGGCTTTTGCTTATTCATTCAATGCCGCAATCAATGCTTCGGCGGATTGCATACCGTCAATGGCTGCGGACATAATGCCGCCGGCATAGCCTGCGCCTTCACCGGCCGGGTAGAAGCCCTTGATCGAGCCCATCCGGGTCTCATCCCGTAGAATGCGCACCGGGGAGGAGCTTCTGGTCTCCGGCGCGGTCAGCACCGCATCGGCATCGGCGAAGCCCTTGAGATTCTGATCCAGCTGGGGCAGAGCCTCAGCAATGGCATTCGAAATTTTTGCGGGCAGAACATCGTGCAGATCGCACCACGTAATGCCGGGGCGATAGGTAGGCTGAACGCTGCCCGCACCTTGACTGGCTTTGTTTGCCAGAAAATCACCCACCAGCTGGGCCGGGGCGCGGTAACTGCCGGAAACTGCAAAAGCCCGCTGCTCGATCTGACGCTGCCACTGCATACCGCCTAGGACACCCGAAAAGGGGAAATCCTCGGGGTTCAGGGTCACCAGCAGGGCGGCGTTGGCGTTTTCACCACCCCGGTCTGCGTAGCTCATTCCGTTGGTGACCACGCCGCCCTCCTCTGATGCGGCGGCGACCACATAGCCGCCCGGGCACATACAGAAGGTGTACACCGTTTCGTTCTCCAAGTGTTTAACCAGCTTGTAATCAGCAGGGGGAAGGGGAAGATCGGCAGAGCCGTACTGGGCGGTGTCGATGGCTTTCTGCTTATGCTCAATCCGCACACCCATCGAAAAGGGCTTTGCCTCCATCTTAATGCCCAGATCGTGCAGCATTGAAAAGGTGTCCCGGGCGCTGTGGCCGATGGCGAAGATAGCATTGGTGCAAGGGATGTGCCCCTGATTGGTTTCCAGGCCGGTAAGAACGCCGTTTTCCGCGCAGATGCCGGCAACCTGGGTGTTGAAGCGGACCTCACCGCCCAGGGAGATGATCCGTCGGCGCAGATTCTGCACCACCTCCAGCAGCACATCGGTGCCGATGTGGGGCTTGGCATCGAAGAGAATATCCTCCGCAGCGCCGGCTTTTACGAATTGCTCCAAAATCCAGCCGATGCGGACATTGTTCACACCGGTATTCAGCTTGCCGTCGGAAAAAGTGCCGGCGCCGCCTTCGCCGAACTGCACATTGCTCCGAGTGTCCAGCTGGCCGGTGGCGAAGAAACGGGCGACCTTTTCGTGACGGGTCATGGCATCCTCGCCACGCTCCAGAACGATGGGTCGCAGCCCTGCCAGCGCCAGTACCAGGGCGGCGAACATACCGGCAGGACCGAAGCCGACTATCACCGGGCGTTCATCGCTGAGGGCTTTCGGCACTTCATAATAGGTTTTGTGAACGATAGATGTCCGCTTGCAGCCGCATTGCTTGAGGATCTTTTGCTCGCTGCCGTCAACGGATACATCCACCGTGTAAATAATGCGCACATCCGGCTTCTTCCGGGCGTCGATGGAGCGGCGCACCAGGGAAAGCTTGCGGATTTTAGAGCCGGAGATATTCAGAAGTTTTGCGGCTTCATATAGAAGCTGATTGGCATCGTGCTCCGGGGAAAGGGAAATATCACGGATTCGGATCATACCTTACCTCCGGCGTTCAAGCCTGCCACCGCTCCGGAGCTCCAGGCCCACTGCAGATTATAGCCGCCGCAGTCTCCGTCGATGTCCAGCACCTCATCGCAGGCATAAAGCCCCGGTACAAGGCGGCTTTCCATCGTTTCGGGATTAAATTCACTGGTCAGGATGCCACCCGCCGTAACCTGGGCGCTGTCCATACCAAGCGTTTCGGTCAAGGGGACTTCAAATCCCTTGACAGTCTCGCACAAATCGTGAATTTCCAGATCGGTCAGTTCAGAAGCAGGACGGTTGCCGCGGATCTGCGCCGCTTGGGTCAGAACACGGCCTAAACGGTTATGCAGAATGCCGGTGAGGAAATCTTCAACAGGCAGGCTGCTATTTCTTCGGTTTTGCAGATTGGCTTCCAGTGCGCCCAGAGCGATATCCGGCAGAAAATCCAGCTTGCAGACCCATTGGCCGGCCTTTTGGCAAACATCCCGGGAAATTTCAAAGATCACCGGGCCGGAAAGGCCGTACTGGGTGAATTGCAATTCGCCGGTACTCTCAGAATAGAGTTCGCCGTTGTGATAAATGGCGGCGTGGCAATTGGCACGGACGCCTTTCAGGGAGGCGCAGCCCTGCCAGCTGCTCTTGATCTGCACCAGCGCAGGACGCAGCTTAGTGGCGTGGTGGCCAAAACTGCGCAGCAGCTGGTAGCCGGACATTGTGCCGCCCAGCTTTGTGCCAGCAAGACCGCCGCAGGCGATGATCAGCCGGTCGCACAGATGTTGGCCGGTTTTGCTCTCAACCAGAAAGCCATCGGCGGTTTTGCGGGCCTTGACCACCTCAAAATCCGTCAAAAGCTGCACATTTTCCCTTTGCAGGGCAAAGCGCAGCACATCCACCACGGAATTGGCCTGGTCAGAATAGGGGTAGACCCGGCCGGAGGGCTCGGTTACCGTATAAAGACCGAGAGAATCAAACCAACGCAGAGTTCTTGATACGTGGAAGGAATCAAGCGCGTATTTTGCAAAGTCGGGATCTTCGCCGTGATAGTTGCTAAAATCCAGCTTCGTATTGGTAAGGTTACAGCGACCGTTGCCGGTTGCCAGAAGCTTTCTGCCAACCCGGGCCTGCCGCTCAAACAGCAGCACCTCATTACCCGATTTTGCCGCCCAAAGGGAAGCCGCCATTCCGGATGCGCCGCCGCCGATAATGCCGATCTTCATACATTTCACCTGCCTTTTTCGTCCATTATACTAAAGATTTCCCGATGATACAAGAAAAACTTCTTTTCAAAGGTGTAAACTTGTGATATACTCCACTTAAGAAGACAGGAGGTAGCGCAATGAATATCAACGAAGTGATCGCCCGGATCAATGAGCTGGCGAAAAAGGCGAAGGAAGAGGGTCTGACCGACGAGGAAATTGCAGAGCGGGACAAGCTCCGCCGGATCTATATCGACAATGTCAAGGCCAATCTCATCGGCCAGCTGGATAACACCTACATCGTTTCCCCCGACGGCACCAAGCGCAAGCTGGGCCCGAAACAGTAAATAAACGCTCCGGTTGCATCGCAACCGGAGCGTTCTTTATGGGAATTAGCGGCATCTGTAGGGCGGGGGCTTGCTCCCGCCGAATCCCATACGCACGGTTATTGAAATTATGCAGTATCCGTGATATAATCAGTTCGATAAATAAGAATTTGAAGGGGGAATCTCTATGAACAAAATCACTTGTATCTGCTTGGGTGTAACGAATATGGAACGCGCAATCATCTTCTATCGGGACAAATTGGGTTTTCACACAGATTGCAAGGAAAACAACCCTCCTGTATGTTTCTTTGACACACCTGGAACAAAGTTTGAATTGTTTCCGTTGGATTTGCTGGCGAAAGATATTAACCCCGATAATCCTCCCCAAATTGGAAAGGGGTTCGGTGGTGTTACATTGGCATATAATGTTGACAGCAAGCAGAAAGTCAACGAAGTAATTGAACTCGTAAGAAAAGCAGGCGGCACTATTGTCAAAGAACCGCAGGAAGTGTTCTGGGGCGGGTATCATGCGTATTTCGCAGACTTGGACGGATATTATTGGGAAGTCGCATGGGGCCCAGATTTTAAGTACGATGAGAATGGCTTGCTGCAATTCTGACACCAGATTGCCAAATTCCAATATGTCGAATACTTAACCGCAGCACCTATTGTAGGTGCTGCGGTTCGTTATTGGAGTTAACGGCGGGAGACAGCCAGTGCCCTACATGTGTTGATATTAACAGCAAACGCTCCGGCTTTTTGCCGGAGCGTTTTGTTTGGATTAGTAGTTTTCTGCGTGGACTTCGAAGTAGCTCTGGGGATGGTTACAGGTGGGGCAGACTTCGGGGGCCTTGGTGCCCACCACCAGATGGCCGCAGTTGCGGCATTCCCAAACCTTGACCTCGCTCTTTTCGAAGACCTGTGCGGTCTCCACATTCTTCAGCAGGGCGCGGTAGCGCTCCTCGTGATGCTTTTCAACAGCAGCGACCAGACGGAACTTGGCGGCCAGATCCGTGAAGCCTTCTTCCTCAGCGGTCTTGGCGAAGCCTTCGTACATATCGGTCCACTCGTAGTTCTCACCCTCAGCGGCGTGGAGCAGATTCTCGGCGGTGTTGCCGATGCCCTTGAGCTCCTTCAGCCACATCTTGGCGTGCTCTTTTTCGTTGTCAGCGGTCTTCTGGAAGAGGGCAGAGATCTGCTCGTAGCCTTCCTTCTTGGCAACGGATGCGAAATAAGTGTACTTATTTCTGGCCATAGATTCGCCGGCAAATGCGGCTTCCAGATTCTTTTCGGTCTGTGTTCCTGCGTACTTGGACATAGTGAAACCTCCTATAATTTTCATTTGTTCTGAATGTATTATGCCACAAATTAAATTAGAATGCAAGCAATAATTATAATAGCCGTGCAAGATCCCAGATGATCAGACTATGTATCACCATCATCACTGGAACGCCGATGCTGAATTTTTGGTGCTTCGTTTTATGGTGGCAGGCTTTCATTGCGCCAAAACATCCAAAACTGCCGCCAATGGCAGCCACGGTCAGCAGCGTGGCTTCCGGGATGCGCCATAGATTATTTTGCGCCTTGTACTTATCTACAAGCATAAGCAGGAATGAAAGTGCATTTATTAGTATCAGGTAGATCACAATATAGTCCATAAATGTTCCTTTCCGGAGGTAGTATGTATGAAAAAGCTTTGTTTTTTGCTAGTTTTTGTTTTTCTTCTCGCGGGCTGCCAGGCGACGCCCACCTTTGAGACAGTGGATGATGTCTATGCGCCGCAGCCACAGAGCGCACCCAGGGGGATCGCGCTGGAACTGCCGGAAGATGTGCAGACCATTGCCGGCGACAGCGGAAAGCTGTACCTGTGCGACGGCTACGACGTAACGGTGCAGACTCTTTCTGCCGGCGATCTGAACGCAACTGTCCAGTCGCTGACCGGCTTTGCACCGGATGCGCTGACGATGCTTCAGACGGCGGCGGCCGATGCACGCCGCTATGAATGTGTCTGGACTGCCGCCGGTGAAAGCGGCGATGCTGTGGGCAGGGCTGTGGTGCTGGACGACGGGCAGTATCACTACTGCGTAACGGTGATGGCCCAGGCGGATAGGGCAGGAGAACTGACGGAAGTGTGGCAGGAGCTGCTAAGCTCCGTCCGCTTGAGCTGAATGAAGAGTCCTCACTTTCGTGGGGACTTTTTACTTGTTATAATTATTATAACACATAAATTGCCAATAGCAAACATAATTTGCATTTTGTGCCGCGTTGTGCTATCCTATGGAAAAGGAGTGATACCCTTGCGCTATATTGGATGCCATTTATCCACCACCGGTGGGTTTGTAAATACAGTTAAAACAGCCGCCTCCATTGGGGCGAACACCTTTGCGTTCTTCACCCGTAATCCCAGAGGCTCCCGGGCAAAGGAGGAAGATCCTGCCGACTGCGCTGTGGCAATGGCGCTGATGCAGGAGCTTCAATTCGGCACATTGGTTGCCCACGGCAGCTATACGATGAATCTTTGCACCGCTGACCCCGAGGCTCGGGCATTTGCGGCGCAGATCCTTGAGGACGATCTGCGCCGGATGGCGCTGCTGCCGGGAAATTTCTACAATTTCCACCCCGGCTCTCACGTGGGGCAGGGTGCAGAAGCCGGTATCCAGCAGATCAGCGACGCGCTGAAGAAAGCCCTTGCACCGGGTTATCCCGTTACGGTGCTGCTGGAAGCGATGGCTGGCAAGGGCAGTGAGATCGGCGGCAATTTTACCGAGCTGCGGCAGATCATTGACTGCGTCGGCAGCGACGAAGTTGGCGTCTGCCTGGACACCTGCCATATCTGGGACGGCGGCTATGATATCGCGGCTGACCTGGATGGCGTGCTGGCGGAATTTGACCGGGTGGTGGGCCTGCGCAGATTGCGGGCGCTGCACTTAAACGACTCGAAAAATCCGCTGAGCGCCCACAAAGATCGCCACGCCTGCATTGGCGAAGGCTATCTGGGAGAGAAAACATTCCAAAATATCATCAATCATCCGGCGCTCAAGGATCTTCCTATGATCCTGGAGACGCCCAACGAGCTGCCGGGTTATCAGAAAGAGATCGCATTACTGCGTCAGTTTGAAGAATAATACATTTACGGGGGTGATAGCGTGGAAAACTTTATACAGGCATTTACCCAGGCGGATGCTGCCTATATCAATGTCTATCAGCAGATTCTGCGCTATTGCGCGCCGCTTCTGGTGGGAGCGCTGCTGTTTCTTTGCATCAAGCCCCTGCTGACCTTCCGGCGCGAGCCGGAGATCTGGGCGTGGCTGGTGCTGGAGGATCAGCGCCGGCTGCCCATTACCCATTGGGAAAGTGTCATCGGGCGCAATAAGCGCAGCGATGTGGTCATCAATATGCCGGCCATTTCCCGCAATCACGCGGTGCTGACCCGGTATGATGACGGAAGCTGGACCATTGCCGACGCGGGCTCTAAGGCCGGTGTGCTGGTCAATGGCGAGCGGGTGGACATCGCGGCGCTGGAGCCGGAGGATGTTATCGACATCGCCGGTGTGAAGATGAAGCTTCTTCCCATTTCCCGCCGTCAGGAGATCAAGCTGGCGTTCCTGCGCACCAAAGGTGCGCATCCTCTAAGCAGCCTGGCCAATGTGCTGCTGCTGACCCTGATCCAGGTTCTGGTGTGCTGTTCGTATCTTCTGACGGTCAATGAAGCCCACGCCTTGACGGTGTTTTGGGGCTTTGCCGGAATTGCCATCAGCCAGTGGGCGCTGCTGATCTTCTATTTTGTGATTCGCAAGCCCTCCTTTGAAGTGGAAACCATCGCATTTTTGCTGTGCACCATGGGTATGGCGGCCATCGCCGCGGTGAGGCCCGGCGAAGCAATGAAGCAGCTGATTGCAATGTTTATGGGCCTTGCGCTGTTTTTGGGCGTAGGTTGGTCGCTGCGAGATCTGGAGCGGGCAAAGAAGATCCGCTATATCGCCGCCGCGGCAGGCATTGGCTTTTTGCTGATCACGCTGCTGTTCGGCAGGGAATATCACGGTGCGAAGAACTGGCTTGTCATCGGCGGAATGTCCTTCCAGCCGTCAGAGCTGAGCAAGATGTGCTTCGTGTTCGTGGGCGCTTCCACGATGGACCGCATTGTAAACCGCCGGAATCTGATCCTGTTCATTGGCTACACTCTGGCCATCTGCGGATGTTTGGCGGTAATGAATGACTTTGGTACGGCGCTGATCTTCTTTATCGCATTTTTGCTTATCGCCTATATGCGCTCCGGCAGCGTGGGAACGCTGGCGCTGGCCTGCACATCATTGGGCTTTGCCGGCGTTATCGCCCTGAAGATCGCGCCCCACGCAATGCGGCGCTTTAGCAGCTGGCGGCACATTTGGGAAGATCCTCTGGGTGCCGGCTATCAGCAGACCCGGGCGCTGATGTGCATTGCCTCCGGCGGCCTGTTCGGTATGGGTGCCGGCAGGGGTTGGATGAAAAATGTCTTTGCCGCCGATTCTGATGTGGTCATCGCCACATTGGCAGAGGAATGGGGACTTCTGATCGTCCTGATGCTCATCAGTTGTATTCTGGCGCTGGGCCTGTTTGCTGTCCGCTCTGCGGCGGTGCAGCGCAGCAGCTTCTTCGCCATCGGTGGCTGTACAGCGGCAGGCATTCTGCTGGTGCAGGCCATTTTCAACGCCCTGGGCACGGTGGACGTGCTTCCCTTAACCGGCGTTACCTTCCCGTTTGTATCCAACGGCGGCTCCAGTATGATCGGCGCGTGGGGACTGCTTGCCTTTGTCAAGGCTGCGGATACCCGGCAAAGCGCCAGCTTTGCTGTGCGCCAGTCCAAAGAGGGGAGGCCGGACGATGAATAAAGTTGTTAGCCGAGCCAAGATTATGCTGGTGCTGGTCCTGATCCTTGCCGCGGGAACGCTGTTTTTCGTGGGCGAATATGTGTTCAAGGCCGAAACCTGGGTAATGCACGCAGGCTCTCCCCACGTATACAATAAAAACGCCGGCAGCGGCCTGATCACAGACCGGGACGGAATTTTACTGCTGGACACCACAGTCGACCGGGTCTATACGGATAATGAAGTCCTGCGCAAGGCCATCATCCATTGGCTGGGTGATCGCCAGGGCAATATCAGCGCGCCGCTGCTTTCCCATTATGCTGACAAGGTCGCGAATTTTAATCTTGTCAGCGGCGTGTATAACTATGGCGGCATTGGCGGCCAGGTTACGCTGTCGCTGTCAGCGAAGCTGCAGATGGCGGCGCTGGAAGCGATGGGTGATAAAAAGGGCACTTTGGCCGTCTATAACTATAAGACCGGCGAGATCCTGTGCGCTGTTTCCACGCCTGCCTTTGACCCGGACAATCTGCCGGATATCGCCGGCGATACCACGGGGCAATGGAGTGGTGCATATGTCAACCGGTTTATGAAGTCTGCCTATATCCCCGGCTCGATCTTCAAGATCGTTACTGCCGCGGCGGCGCTGGAGACCATTCCGGATATCCAGCAGCAAACCTTTACCTGCAACGGTGAGACCGTTTACAACGAGCTGGCCGGGGACAAGGTTACCTGCCTGAGCAACCACGGGAAGATCTCTTTCCAGGAGGCGCTGACGTATTCGTGCAACTGCGCCTTTGCTCAGATCGCGGATCAGCTGGGCGGCGAGACCTTGCAGCGCTATGCCCAGCAGTTTAAGATCGCGGAAAGTATTTCCTTTGACGGAATGACCACTGTTACGGGCAACGTAACGGCAGCCGGGGAAGCGCCGGTGATGGTAGCCTGGAGCGCCATCGGCCAGCACAAGGATATGATCAATCCCTGCCGGTATCTGACCTTTATGGGTGCCATTGCCGGCGGCGGCGTGGGTGTAGAGCCCCATCTGGTGAATGAAATCTCCGGCGGCAGCTGGAAATCCTATGCGGCCAAGTCCGTTTCCACCGGCAGACTGATGTCCGTAGATACCGCGCTGAAACTGCAGAAAATGATGCGCGCAAACGTGGAAAACTACTACGGCGATGAGAATTTTGCGGGACTGACGGTCTGCGCCAAGTCCGGTACGGCGGAAGTGGGCGGCGGCAAAAAGCCCAATACTTTGTTCTGCGGCTTCGCCACAGACGAGGAATACCCGCTGGCATTTATCGTTGTGGTGGAAGAGGGCGAGTCCGGTCGCCGGACCTGCATCCCGATCCTGAAGCAGGTGCTTACCGCCTGCAAAGAGGCTATGAGCAGTTAAATTTTACACCCCCTGCGCATACACTTGCGCAGGGGGTGTTTTTATGTGCAGAAAGAATCAGCTTTGCGGCTGCGCGCTGATCACCTTTGGCGTGGGTCTTCTGATCGGGACGTGGTTGAATTCCGGATTTTTCAGCTTCCTGATCGGTGTGGGGATCATGGCGCTGGGATTTTGGTGTACCGGGAAAAAATAATCGGCATAAACTTGTCCCCGCAGGAATATAATGTAACAGCTAAGTGGGATAAGGAGTGATCCGAATGGAGTTAACATTCAGTAAAACAGCCTGCCAATGCCTGCGCAAGGCGGTGAGCAAGATACAGACCCAGGAGCAGACCCAGGAGGTGCGGCTGACCGATTCAATGCCGGATATCGGCCGTGTTTTGGGCAGCTGGGGTCAGGTTTTGATCCGCAGCAAAGAATGGCGGGGGAGCGCTATGGCGGTGTCCGGCGGCGTGATGGCCTGGGTGCTGTATGCGCCGGAGGACGGCTCAGCACCCGTCAGTATGGAAAGCTGGATCCCGTTCCAGATGCACTGGGAATTCCCGCAGACAGAGCGGGATTGCATTATGAACATTGTGCCGCTTTTGCGGTCTGTCGACGGACGCAGTACATCCGCAAGAAAGCTGATGATCAGAGCCAATGTCAGCGTGCTGGGGCAGGCCTATGAGCCCATTGAGCCGGAAAGCTGGATGCCGGAGAATGTGCCGGAGGATCTGCAGCTATTAAAGGCCAGCTACCCAATGGAGCTGCCAAAAGAGGCCGGCGAGAAGCAGTTTCAGGTGGATGAAGAGCTGACGCTGCCCGATACTTATCCCGAGGTGCAAAAGCTCCTGCGCTATGCTTTGCAGCCAAAGATCCTGGAGCAAAAGGTGATGGCAGGCAGGCTGGTGTTCCGGGGAAAAGGGGATCTTAAGATGCTGTACGCCGACCCGGATGGCGCTATCCACAGCTGGGAGTGCGAAGTGCCGTTTTCCCAGTATGCGGAGCTGGATCGGGATTATGGCCCGAATTCCGCCGCGACGATTATGCCGATGCTGACCAATCTGGAGCTGATGCCCGATGAACAGCGCCGGCTGCAACTCAAATGCGGCCTGTGCGGCCAATATGTGGTCTATGACCGGGAAATGGTGGAGATCGCAGAGGATGCCTACTCCCCTCAGCGGCAGGTAAAAACGCAGATGCAGGAACTAAAAATGCCGCTGCGCCTTGACCGCAAAACAGAATCTATGCGCACCCAGCAGCAGCTGACCGCGCCGGCTGAACGGGTCGTGGATGTCTGCTGGCTGGCGGATCATCCCCAGCACCGGCAGAATGCGGATACGGCGGTTTTGGCTGTGCCGGGGCAGTTCCAGGTGCTTTACTATGACAATGCAGGTATGCTCCAAAGCGGTACTGCCCGGGGAGAAGAGCTTTGGCAGATTCCCTCTGACCCAATGAATAAGGTGGAAGCCTATGTCCAGCTTAGTGGCTATCCTGTGGCGGATGTGAATGAGCAGGGCATCGCGCTGACGGCGCAATGGGAAGCTGCAGCGGATGTTTTCTCCGAGCAGGGCCTGCCGATGTTGACGCAGATCACGCTGGGCGAAAAATGCGAAAAAGATCCCAATCGGCCCTCTCTGATCCTGCGAAAGGCAGGCGAGCAGCGGCTGTGGGACATTGCTCGGGAATGTGGCTCGACGGTGGATGCTATAATGCTGGCAAACAATTTGGAAGATCAGCCAGAGGCAGACAGGATTCTTTTGATACCAGTATCATAAGTGAAACCGCCGCATCGGGGGAGAGCCGATGCGGCGGTTTTGTGGGCGTGTCGCTGCCGGGAGGCTGTGTGCCCGGATATAGCATAAGAAAATGCAAACGCGCAATCAAGAGAAACGTGTCGAATAGCCGGCAGGAATTTCCGTTTTTTCGGGAATTCCTGCTTTTTATTATAGCAATTTGCGGCTGTACGTGTTATAATAATTAGCACGGAAAAGAACCTTACCTAAAGGAGACGATATTTATGACGAAAATTGATATTTATTCCGGCTTTCTCGGTGCTGGCAAGACCACGCTGATCAAAAAGATGATCCAGGAAGCCTATCAGGGCGAAAAACTGGTGCTGATCGAAAATGAATTCGGCGAGATCGGCATTGACGGCGGCTTCCTGCAGGACGCCGGCATCAACATTACAGAAATGAATTCCGGCTGTATTTGCTGCAGCCTGGTGGGTGATTTCGGCAAGGCGCTGACCCAGGTCATCACGGAATATAATCCCGACCGCATCGTCATCGAGCCCTCCGGCGTGGGCAAGCTATCCGATGTCATCGCCGCTGTGGAAAAGGTAACGAATGACCAGGTCGTTCTGGGCAATACCGTTGCTGTAGCCGATGCCGGCAAGGTGAAGGTGTATATGAAGAACTTTGGCGAGTTCTACAATAACCAGATCGAAACTGCCTCCACCATCATTCTGTCCCGCACCGATGCCATTACGCAGGAAAAGCTGGATGCTTCCGTGGCGCTGATCCGGGAGCATAATGAGACCGCTGCCCTGGTTACCACTCCCTGGCATCAGCTCACCGGCGCGCAGCTGATGGAAGCGATGGAGGGTAAGTCCTCTGTCGCTGCGGAGCTTGAGAAGCTGGAGCAGGAACACGACCATCATTGCTGCTGCGGCCATCACCATCACGATGAGGAAGAGCACGAGCATCATTGCTGCGGCCACCACCATCACCACGATGAGGAGGAGCACGAGCACCATTGCTGTGGCCATCACCATCACGATGAGGAGGAGCACGAGCATCATTGCTGCGGCCACCACCATCACCACGATGAGGAGGAGCACGAGCATCATTGCTGCGGCCACCATCATCACCACGATGAGGAAGAGCACGAGCATCACTGCTGCGGCCATCATCACGAGCACGACCATCATCACCATCACGCCGATGAGGTGTTCACTGCCTGGGGCGTGGAGACTGCAAAGAAGTTTACCGCTGAGGATATCCACAATGCGCTGGCTGCGTTGGATTCCGGCAAGTACGGTATGATTCTGCGGGCCAAGGGCATTGTTGCCGCCAGCGACGGAAGCTGGATCCACTTTGACTACGTTCCCGAAGAGCACGACGTCCGTACCGGCAGCGCCGCCGTCATCGGCAAGCTGTGCGTGATCGGATCGAAACTGGATGAGCAGGCAGTTGCTGCTCTGTTTGGGGTGTAAGCCATGCAGCAGATCCCGGTGTATGCCTTTACCGGCTTTTTGGACTCCGGTAAGACGAAATTTATTCAGGAAACTTTGGAAGATCCCCGCTTCAATGCCGGCGAGCGCACCCTGCTTTTGGTGTTCGAAGAAGGTGAGGAGGAGTATGATTTCTCCGCATATCCCCATCAGAATGTGCAACTTGCGGTGCTGGATCAGGAGACCGTAACCACCAAGGAACTGCAAGCCCTGGCAAAAAAATGCAAGGCGCAGCGGGTGGTGGTGGAGCTCAACGGTATGCAGCTGGTGGGCGACCTTTATACCCGCTTCCCGCCTGAATGGGTGCTGGCCCAGGAGGTTATGTTTGCCGACGCCACCACGTTTATCGCCTACAACGCCAATATGCGCAATTTGGTGATGGACAAGCTGGTGGGCGCGCAGATGGTGGTATTCAACCGGTTGGAAAAGGGTCAGGATACTATGCCGCTGCACAAGATCGCCAGAGCCGCCAACCGCCGTGTGGATATTCTCTATGATTATACGGACGGGACTACCGCCTTTGACGATGTGGAAGATCCGCTGCCCTTTGATATCAATGCGCCCGTCATCGAGATCAAGGACGAAGACTATGCGCTGTGGTATCGGGATGTAACGGAAGAGCCGCTGAAGTATCAGGGAAAGCACATCCGTTTCAAGGCGCAGGTGGCGATGCTGCGCCGGGAAAAGAACGGAATGTTTGCCCCGGGCCGGTTTGTGATGACCTGCTGCGTGGATGATATCCAGTTCTGCGGCGTGCCCTGCAAATATGCAGATGCTGCCAGATTGGAATCCCGCTCCTGGGTCATGGTGGAAGCCACTATTTCCGCTGAAAAGCATCCCCTCTATCAGGGTGAGCTTGGCCCGGTGCTGACGGCAATTTCTGTGGAAAAGGCCGAGCCTGCAAAGGAAGAAGTTACTACTTTCTAAGAATTTACGGAAGGAGGAAGCTGTATGTATCAGCCGCTTGCGGACATTTTGCGTCCAACCACATTGGATGAAGTCTGCGGTCAGGACCATATTCTGGGCGAGGGCGCGATCCTGCGCCGGCTTATCAACTCCGGCAAGGTCCCCAATATGATCTTCTACGGCCCCAGCGGCACGGGCAAGACCACCGTGGCCAATATTATTGCCCAGCAGACCAAGCGCAAGCTCTATAAGCTCAATGCCACCACAGCCTCCACCGCCGATATCAAAGAAATCGTGTCCCAGCTGGATACGCTGATGGCGCCCAACGGTGTGCTGCTGTATCTGGATGAGATCCAATCCTTTAATAAAAAGCAGCAGCAGTCTTTGCTGGAGCATATTGAAAACGGCAAGATCACTTTGATCGCGTCCACCACGGAAAATCCCTATTTCTATGTATTCAATGCCATTCTGAGCCGTTCTACCGTCTTTGAATTCAAGCAGATTTCTGCAGAGGCGACTCTGAAAGCGATCCACCGGGCAGTAAAGTACCTGGAGGAGCGGACGGCGCTGAAGGCGCAGCCGGAGGACGGAGCGCTGGAGTACATCGCAGGCTCTTGCGGCGGCGATATCCGCAAGGCCATCAATGCGGTGGAGGTGCTGTTCTCTGCCGGCCAGCCGGAGGGAGAAAACTTGCCGCTGACCCTGGAAGACGCCAAAGCAGTTGCCCAGAAAAGCGCCCTGCGGGCAGACCGGGACGGCGATAACTTCTACGATCTGCTGTCCGCGCTGCAGAAGTCTATCCGTGGCTCTGACCCGGATGCGGCCTGCCATTATCTTGCCCGGCTTTTGGAGGCGGGGCAGATGCAGGGCGCCTGCCGCCGGCTGATGGTGATCGCCGCCGAGGATGTGGGTCTGGCGTTTCCCCAGATCATTCCCATCGTCAATGCCTGCGTGGATATGGCGCTGAAGCTGGGTATGCCGGAGGCCCGAATCCCGCTGGGTGATGCTGCGGTGCTGATGGCAACCTCGCCGAAATCCAATTCCGGACACATTGCTCTGGATGCGGCGCTGGCGGATGTGAGAGCAGGCAAGGGCCGCGGCTTCCCCCGGCAACTGCAGAACGTCCACGCCGATACCTATACCCAGGAGCGGGCGCAGGGGTATCTGTACCCTCACAATTACCCCGGCCATTGGGTAAAGCAGCAGTATTTGCCCGATGATATTGCCGATGCCAAGTACTATGAATACAGCGAAAATAAACTGGAGCAGGCGGCAAAGCAGTACTGGGAAGCCTTGAAAGGGAAGACGCTATGAACGTTCAGCTTGGAGACATCCTTGTGATGAAAAAGGCCCATCCCTGCGGCGAAAAGCAGTGGCGGGTTTTGCGTACCGGTGCGGATTTTCGGCTGCGGTGCTTAGGCTGCGGCCACGAGATCATGGTGCCCCGGTTCAAAGCGGAAAAGAACATCCGCAATATTATTCCTGCGAAAAATCCATCGACAGAAACAAACGGCAGCTGAGAAAATCAGCTGCCGATTTTTTAATGCTAAGTTCGTCCGCGGCGCATTATTGCCGCGGACGATCAATTTTTGACGGCGTGCTGCCGAGAAGAAGCGACCAACTTTTTTGCCCGCTGCCGCTATACTGAAGACAAGCGGGGGTGATTGGATGGTAGTGTATCTGGATCTTGTGATGCTGGTTAATTTCCTGGTGGATCTACTGCTGCTGATTGCAGCAAATCGGCTGTGCGGCTATCCGGTGAAGATAAAAAGGGCGGTGCTGAGTGCCGGAATTGGTGCGGTGTACGCCGGGGTGTGCATCCTGCCTGGCTTTCGCTTTCTGGGAAATGTTTTCTGGCGTTTGATGATGCTGGCGCTGATGAGCGGAGTGGCTTTTGGATGGAACGCATCCATACTGCGAAGAAGCGCGATCTTTGTGTTCTTAAGTATGGCGCTGGGCGGAATTGCCTTAGGGCTGGGAAACGGCAGCATCATCGCTTTGATTGCCGCTGCGGCAGGCGTGTGTATTTTGTGCGTTGTGGGCTTTCGCGGCGGTGCTGCAGCGAAGGAATATGTTACGGTGCAGCTGACCTATGGCGGTGTTACCCGGGAGCTGACCGCGCTGCTGGATACTGGGAATGCCTTGAAAGACCCCATCACCGGGCAATCGGTATTGGTGGTGGGATCTGATGTGGCGAAGCAGATGCTGGGCCTTAGTCAGGGGCAGCTGCTTGCGCCCATCGAAACGGTTGCGCAGGGTAAGATACCGGGTTTGCGGCTGATACCGTACCGGTCGGTTGGCAATGCCAATGGGATGATGCTGGCCATCAAAATGGACCGGGTATGCGTGGGAAAGCAGGAAATTGGCAATTTGGTGGCGTTTGCGCCGCAGATATTGGGAGCAGGGGAATTTGGGGCTTTGATAGGAGGAGCATTATGATGGGGAAAATTCGCTTTCTGTTGGACAAGATCGGGCTGCTGCCCAAAGAGGAGATCTTTTATATCGGCGGTGCGGATGTGCTGCCGCCGCCGCTGAAAGGGCAGGAGGAAACGGATGCGCTGGAAGCGCTGGAGCAGGGAAATGAGCAGGCGAAGCAACGGCTGATCGAGCACAACTTGCGGCTGGTGGTGTATATTGCCAGGCGGTTTGAAAATACCGGCGTGAATATTGAAGATCTGATCTCCATCGGCACAATCGGGCTGATCAAGGCTATCGGCACGTACCGGCGGGACAGAAATATCAAGCTGGCCACCTATGCTTCCCGGTGTATTGAAAACGAGATCCTGATGCACATTCGTAAAATATCTGGTCAGAGGGCGGAAGTTTCGTTGGATGAGCCCATCAATATGGACTATGACGGTAATGAGCTGCTGCTTTCGGATATATTGGGCACAGAGGAGGATATGATTCTGCGGCCGCTGGAGGACGATGTAGATCTGTGTGTTTTACGGCAGGCGCTGCTGGAACTTCCGGAGCGCGAACGGGAGATCGTACTGATGCGCTACGGGCTTTATGGCTATAAGGAGCTGACCCAAAAGGAAGTGGCACAAAAAATGGGGATCTCCCAGTCCTACATCTCAAGATTGGAAAAAAGGATCATGCTGCGACTGAAAAAAGAACTGATCCGCCAGACCAGCTGCGCATAAGCGCCAATTGCGAATATCGCGTTGACTTTCCTGTCGGTTTGTGGTAAAATAGCGTGGGCGTGTATGCAATGCCCGCGAATTGATTTTGTAAACAACGGTGCACTTAGCCGACAAAGATAATTTGAAAGGATAAGAATGCGGTATGAACAGTAAGAAAAAACTGAAAGGCGCGGAAATTGATCTGCTTGCCGTTCTGGCAGGCATCTGGAAGAAGAAGTATATCATTATTTTGGTTACGATTATTTGTGCGGCGCTTATGGGTTTCAGATCCGCATATTTTCTGACACCTACCTACACCGCTTCGGCAACACTGTATGCCAACAACTCAACAGAGACAGAAGACAGCACCAGTATTTCCTCCGGTGATATGACCGCTTCTGTAAAGCTGGTAAAATCCTGCGGCGTAATTATCAAAAGCGCCCCGGTTATGGAACAGGTGGCAAAGAATCTGGGCGTAGGTACCTGGGAATTGGGATCAGTAAATGTTTATTCCGTAAGTGAAACACAGGTCTTTAATGTGGACGTTACCTCCACCTCTCCTGAAATGGCTGCCAAGGTTGCAAATATGATTGCTGAAGTCGCACCGGAGCAGATCGCCAGCATTGTTGACGGCAGTTCTGTCAAGATCATCAATCTTGCAAAGGTGCCCACGGCAAAGAGCTGGCCCAGCAATCGCTCAGAGGCGATGAAGGGCGCAGTCGTCGGCTTTGCCATTAGCCTTTTTGCTGTCTGCGTGATCACACTGCTGGATACGCGGATCAAGAATGAAGACGATCTTGAGCGTTGGGACTATCCGATCCTGGGAGTTATCCCTTCGTTTTCGGCAAGCCAAAAGGGCGGTGCGTATGCATCCGCCTCTAAGGGAGGGAAGAAATGAGTATGTTTGGCAGAAGAAAAATTAAAAAGGCGGCAGAAAAGGAATTTCTGATCAGCAAGGAAGCGCCTTTTGCTGTCGAAGAAGCATATAAATCTCTGCGTACAAATCTTATTTTCAGCCTGCCCGAGGAGAATTGCAAGATAATTGAAGTTACAAGCTCCCTGCAAAAAGAGGGAAAAAGCATTACCGCAGCAAACCTGGCAATTTCTCTGAGCAAAAACGGATCAAGAGTCATTCTGGTGGACTGCGACCTCAGACTGCCCACCATCGCCAGAAAGCTGCGCATTGAGCAGAAGCCCGGCCTGACTAATCTGCTGTTCGGAATGAACAAAATGCACGAAGTCATCAATCACCACGTAAGTGGAATTGATGTGATCCCCGCAGGTGATCTGCCTCCCAACCCCTCGGAAGTTTTGGGTTCGCAGAATATGAAGACAGCCATCGACCACTTGGCGCAGCACTATGATTACGTGATTTTGGATACTCCCCCTGTGAATGTTGTGTCCGATGCTGTGATCTTGTCCAAGCATGCGTCCGGCGTTATTATGGTCGTACGTTCCGGAAAAACAGCTCTGGAAAACGTAAAGGACGCTGTGGATACGCTGAAGCTGGCAAATGCCAACATTCTGGGCTTTGTTATGACCGATGCGGATGAGAAGAAGCAGTACTACGATAAATACGGTTACACTTATAAGCAGAAAAAAGGTTAATAGATATGCGGATTGATTTTCATACGCACCTGCTGCCAAACCTGGACGACGGAAGCCAGAGCGTGGAAGAATCGCTGGCAATGCTGGACGCTTTACATCTGCAAAATGTGGACCTTGCTGTGGCAACGCCCCATTTTTATTCAAGCAGAAAGAATCTTGAGGACTTTCTGGAGCAGCGGGATAGGGCGTATGGTCTGCTGGTTCGGAAAGATTCTGCACCAAAGCTGCTGCTGGGTGCGGAGGTCAGCTTCTTTCGTGGTATGGGAAAAGCGGATCGCATTACGGAGCTTGCCATAACCGGCACAAATGCGTTGCTGATCGAGATGCCATTCTCCCAGTGGGGACGAAATGAGATCTCGGAGCTTCACCAATTGCTGGACAGAGGGATCACCCCGATCCTTGCCCACATTGAGCGGTATTTTTCATTCCAGAAAGATCTGACGGCGTTCAATGAGATCATCAATCTGCCGGTTTTCCTGCAGGTAAACACCGAGGCGCTGCTGGCGCGAAAGACACGAAGATTTGTGTTCAAGCTGATCGAGCATGATTTCCCGGTTTTGCTGGGTACGGATTGCCACAATATGAAAAAGCGCAGACCCGAAATAGGCGCGGGCAGGCAGATCCTCCTGCGCAAGTATGGCGCGGCATATCTGGAACAGATCGATGCCCTGGGCGAAGATCTGCTGAAAGTAAAATAAAAGGCTTGACCGATCGGTCAAGCCTTTTTCATTATTTATGCTGCTTTAGCAGCCATTTCAGCAGGTTTTCAGAGAATGCCAGATCCCAGCAGTTATGTCCCACACCCTCGTAAAGGGTGTAGCGGAAATGGGGATTGGTGTCCTGCAGGACGTTGATCATATCCACCGTGTGGTAGGGCGGAACGACGGTGTCTTCCAACCCGTGGAACGCCCAGATGGGCATCGTCAGCCGGTCTGCAAGGAAAGCCAGACAGCCGCCGCAGCAGGGCGCGATGGCGGCAAATTTTTCAGGCGCTGCTACTGTGGTGTACCAGGTGCCGAAAGCGCCCATGCTGATGCCGCATAAGTAAACTCTGTCAGTGTCCACGGCGTACTTTTCCATCATCTGGTCGATGAAGGCCTGGATGCTCTCGATCTTCAGCGTCCAAAAGGATTCTGTGGGACACTGGGGCATAATGAGAATGCAGTCCTGCAGGTTTTTGTCGTTGACGATCTTGGAAAAGCCGTTGACCAGCACCAGGTCCAGCTCGTCCTGACCGTTGCCCCGTTCACCTGCGCCGTGCAGCTGAACGATCATCGCCGGATGCTCGCTGCAGTTTTCCGGAATGTAGGCGATATAGGGGAGAATAGCCTCTCCCACAGTATGTTTTGTGATCTTCATCAGACATTCTCCTTTACTTCAATGCTTCGATCAGCTGGCTTAGAACCGGCTCGAAGGCAGCGCCGTACCAATGGTTGTCCAGCTGCGCGGTGCAGCGGATGCAGTCCATTGTGTAATTGGCGGCGATGGCGGCGGCGTCATAGGCACTCTTGCCCTGGACAAATGCGCCAACAAAGGCAGAAGCGTAGATATCGCCGGTGCCGTGGCAGCTACCCGGCAGCAGCTCGTGCTCGTAGTAGGCATACTGGCCGTTTTCGAAGACCACGATGCCGGTTCTTCCGGCGGCGTAGGAAACGCCGGTGAGGATGATGTTCTTGCAGCCCAGCTCTGTCAGCTTTGTAAGCAATAGGTCGATATAGGCCCGGTCGTATTCGCTGCGGTAGGGTACATCGCACAGGAAGCTGGCTTCGGTGATGTTGGGCACGATGTAATCTGCCTTGGTGCAAAGGGTGCGCATAGCGGCAACATAGGCATCGTCAAAGAGGGGATAGAGCTTGCCGTTATCCGCCATAGCGGGGTCGACGATCTTGACGCAGCCCTCAGCACCGGTTTCTGCGAAGAGATCGGCAACATAGTCGATTTGCTTGGTGCTGCCTAAGTAACCGGTGTAGATGGCATCGAAGCGGATGCCCTCTTTCAGCCAGTGTTCCTTGATGGCGGGCATATCATCGGTCAGATCCCGGAAGGTAAAGCCGGTGAAGCCGGCGGTGTGGGTGGACAGTACGGCAGACGGCAGTATGCAGGTCTCAACGCCGCAGGCGGAGAGAATAGGCAGTGCCACGGTCAGAGAGCATTGGCCGACGCAGGAGATGTCCTGCACGGTAAGAATTCGTTTGTACGTCATAAAAAGACCTCCTTTTTCATTTATGCCTTGATTATAGCACAATCTGTCAATAAAGAAAGTAGCAATATTCAATAAAATTTGCCAGAGTCGGAAGGGATATTTGCAAGTTTGTGTTTACAGAAGCACTGAGAATGTGATATGATACACTTACGACGAAAAACAGAGGTTATATTGCAATGGATTATATTGTATTGGATATGGAATGGAATCAGCCCTGGCCGGGCTCACCTTCTGCCCAGAAGGTGCTGCCGGTGCAGATCCGGGGTGAGATCATTCAGATCGGTGCGGTGCGCGTTACCGCCGATCAGCAGGTGCAGGACGAGTTTCAGGTGCTGATCAAACCGAAATACTACCGGCACTTAAATCGCCGGGTCAGCAAGCTCACCGGCATCAAGGAAGCCCGGCTGAAAGAGGAGGGTATTCCTTTCCGCGAGGCGATGCGGCAGTTTATGGACTGGTGCGGCGAGGATGTCATTTTCCTGACCTGGGGCTTTGATGATATTGCCATCCTGCGGGAGAATTTGCAGCTTTTCGGTATGCAGACCGACTGGACAGATCGCTGGTACAATGCACAGATGATCTTCAACGCCCAGACCGACGGTAGCAACGCACAGAAAGCGCTGAAGACGGCTATGGAGATCTTTGAGATCGAAGCCACCCGACCTGCCCACGACGCTTTGGGTGATGCCTACCATACGGCGCTGATCTGCGCCAGGTTGGATCTTGCGCGGGGAATTATGGAGTACGGCCAAGCACTGAAAAGCCACGAGAACGGCTTCCACGGCGCTGTTCTGCCCGGCTGCATCGCGCGGAAAGTGTTTTACGACTATGCGGACAAGCACGCGGCGCTGACAGCGATGTCCGGCGAGGAAAATATTTGCCCCATCTGCAAGAAAATGATGACCGGTACGCGGTGGTTTGCCCAGCCGGGCCACCGGTATATGGATCTGGCAAATTGCCCGGAGCACGGAAAGTTCCTGATCCGTGTCCGTTTGTCTGAACAGCCTGACGGCCTTGTCCGGGTCAGCCGGCTGACCTATGAAGCCACCTCTGAGGCAGCGGAGGCTTATGCCCGCCGTGCAGAAAAGGCAGACCCGGAGGAACGCAAGACCTCCTCCCGCCGTCGCCGTCGCCGGGGAACTGTAAAATCAAAAAATACAACCGATAATACTGTGGTATAATAACCTATCGAATGTAGGAGGAAATCGGTATGCTGGATTTCATTCGAATTTCCTGCGCTGTACCTGCGGTGCGCGTTGGAGATGTGGTAAAAAATGCAGAGGAGATCTGCCGGTATATTGAAAAAGCAGATGCGGGAAATTCCGATTTGGTGGTGTTTCCCGAGCTGGCGCTGACCGGATATTCCTGCGGCGATCTGTTTTTCCAGCAGTCGCTGCACGACGCAGTCAAGGTCGGTCTGCGGAAAATCGCAGAATGCACCGCTGCACATCCAGGCATCCACGCTGTTGTTGGTCTGCCGCTGAAGGTTAAGGGAAATCTTTACAACTGTGCAGCGTTGATCGCCGGCGGTGATGTGCGCGGTATTGTCCCCAAGACCCATATTCCCAACTATCACGGCTTTTACGAGAAACGCTGGTTTGCTTCCGGTAAGGATGTTGAACAGATTTGGATTGATGGAAAAGATCTGGGCTTGAAAGACCCTGACGATTGTTTTGTCGGAGCGGATATGGCGCGGAACTTCTTGTTCGACATTGGCGAAGGAACGCTGGTGGGCGTCGAGATCTGCGAGGATCTGATGGGTCCTATGGCGGAGTCTTCTGCACTTGCAATGGGCGGCGCTGAAGTAATTGTCAATCTGGCGGCATCTCCCGAAGCCATCGGCAAGCGGGCATTCCGTCAGGATTTAGTGAAGCATCAGTCTAAGGCCTGCTGCTGCGCTTACGCATTCTGCTCTGCCGGCTGTACGGAGTCTACCCAGGACACAGTATTCTCCGGCCACAGCCTGATCGCTCAGCAGGGAAAGATCCTTGCAGAAAACGCCAAACAGATCGACGGCGATTATATGATCACGATGGATTGCGATCTGGGCCGTATTCGTGCAGATCGGATGGTGTCCAAACATTTCGGCGAAGATCGGAACGTGGTTGATCAAGGCTGGAGCGAAAATATATTGCGTGCAGATGGCACGCTGTACCCGCTGCGCAAGCTGCCCTTTGTGCCGTCTAATCAGACCGAGCGCGCCCAGCGTTGCGAAGAAATCTTTAACATTCAGGTGGCTGCCCTGAAGCAACGGCTGGCCACCATCAATGCCAATGCCGTCATTGGCATCTCCGGCGGCCTGGATTCCACGCTGGCGCTGTTGGTTGCCGTGGAGGCTACCAGACAGCTTGGCAAGCCCCTTTCTACCGTCTACGGCGTAACGATGCCTTGCTTCGGCACGTCTGACAGAACGTATCAGAACTCCTGGGAGCTGATGAAAACCCTGGGCATCACCGCCAAGGAGATCAATATCCGCAATGCGGTTACCCAGCATTTTGCAGATATCGGCCACGATATTTCCAAGCACGATGGCACTTATGAGAATTCTCAGGCCCGTGAACGCACCCAGATCCTGATGGATTACGCCAGCATCGTGGGCGGTATCGTTGTCGGCACGGGAGATCTCAGCGAGCTGGCGCTGGGCTGGTGCACCTATAACGGCGACCATATGAGTATGTACGGCGTCAACGCGGACATTCCCAAGACGCTGATCCGTTGGATCATCGAAACTGTGGCGCAGAAGCCGGAGTTCGCAGCATCCCGCGCAGTGCTGGAGGATATTCTGGACACGCCTATCAGCCCGGAGCTTCTGCCCCCGGATGCGGAAGGCAAGATCAGCCAGCAGACCGAGGACATCGTTGGACCTTATGCGCTCCACGATTTCTTCCTGTATTATATGCTGCGGTTTGGCTTCACACCGACGAAGATCTATGCGCTTGCCTGCCGGGCGTTCAAGGACGATTTCGATGGCGACACCATTAAAAAATGGCTGAAAACCTTCTATCGCCGATTCTTCACCCAGCAGTTTAAGCGCAGTTGCGTGCCTGATGGTGCATCGGTCGGCAGCGTGGGACTGAGCCCGCGAAGCACCTGGCGGATGCCCAGTGATGCCTCCGGCCGTATCTGGCTGGATGAGATCGAGAAACTGTAAATTTTAACCGGGAGGGGAGACCCTCCCGGTTATTTTAGTGCTTGACAGAAAGAACTTTCGGTGGTACAATACCGCTTGTGATGGTGTGATTCACACCGGCTATATGGGCCCTTAGCTCAGTTGGTCAGAGCCTCCGGCTCATAACCGGATAGTCCCGGGTTCAAGTCCCTGAGGGCCCACCATCTAAAACAAAGCATACGCTTTTATATATAGGGGTATAGCTCAATTGGTAGAGCGGCGGTCTCCAAAACCGTAGGCTCAGGGTTCAAGTCCTTGTGCCCCTGCCAAAAAGTCCAACAGCAAAAGCTGTTGGACTTTTTTGATTGCTGCAAGGACTTGAAAGCGCGGCAGAATTTCATTGACTTCTTTACCTGCTTGTGAAATAATAGGTTTCAGATGATTATGAAGCTGGTTGAGGCGTCTTAGGAGGAAACACCAATTGAAGGGTCCACTGAAATTTATAGGAATTATTTTAATAATAATTGGGACAATTTGGGACGTTGTTGAATTTTTGGCAGTACCTGCGTTATTTGTAGGAATAGGCCTGTATAACGATTTTCCGTGGCAATACTATGCTATTTCAATCGGGGGATATTTTGCTTTTTTTGCTATTATCGAAATTGCGATGCATTTCATTTTTAAGGTTTTAGATAAAAAGTATACCCCGATCATAGAAAGAAAACTTGAAAAACTTTTTGATAGGTTTTCCCGAAAGAACTGAAGACACATTTTTTATTCCGAATGAAAGAGAATCTTCTTTCAAAGTCTAAAGATATTTTAAATAATTAATTTTGCAGCAAACCATTTGCAAAGCGTCCCGATCGTAAGATCGGGACGCTTTTTGTTGTGCGCAAGGCACTTGCAAAATGCTTTCAGATGCGATATGATAAATAAAAAGCTTGCGGACGAGGAAAGACTATGATCTACTTTCACAACGATTATCACGATATGTGTCACTGGAAAGTGCTGGAGAAAATGACCTCACTGCACGAACAGCCGATGCCGGGCTATGGCGAAGACCCTTGCTGCGCCCAGGCGGCGCAGAAAATCCGGGCGCTCTGTGGCTCTGAGGATGTGGCTGTTCATTTCCTGGTGGGCGGCACCCAGACCAATCTGACGGTGATCTCTGCCGCGCTCAGACCCCATCAGGCGGCCGTCGGTGCGGAAACGGCTCATATCAACGTCCACGAGACCGGTGCCATTGAAGCCACTGGGCATAAGGTGATCGCGCTGCCCTCCGATGACGGCAAGATCACTGCCGGGCAGGTTGAGGAGCTGGTACGGCTGCATAGAGCCAGCGCTGACTGCGAGCATATGGCGCAGCCGAAGCTGGTGTATATCTCCAACCCTACGGAGCTGGGCACGATCTACACATTGGCGGAGCTGGAGGCGCTAAGCAGCGTGTGCCGGACCTACGGATTGTATCTGTATGCAGACGGCGCGCGACTGGGCTACGGCCTGACGGCAAAGAATAACGACGTATCCCTTTCGGATATGGCGCGGCTTTGCGACGCATTTTATATCGGCGGCACAAAGTGCGGCTCAATGTTCGGTGAGGCTGTGGTGATCGCCAACGATGCGCTGAAAGAGGATTTTCGTTATCTGATCAAGCGCCACGGCGGAATGCTGGCCAAGGGCTGGCAGCTGGGCGTGCAGTTTGATGCGCTGTTTGAAAATGATCTGTATTTTACCATCTGTGCCCACGCAAACCGGATGGCAGACCGCATCCGATACACGTTGCAGGAGCTGAATGTACCTGCCCTGGCGCAGTGCACCACCAATCAGATTTTCCCAATCTTCAGCGATGCATTTCTGGAAGAACTGGGTAAGGATTTTACCTTTACCGAGATGCATCGGGTGGATGCGACCCATCGGGCTGTCCGCTTTTGCACAAGCTGGGCCACAACGGAAGAAAGCGTGGATGCGCTGTGCAGCGCGATGCGCCAAATTGCAAAGGCTTAAAGGAGGATGCAAATGGAACTGAACAAGAAGACCTTGCGCAGAATTTTCCTGGGCATTGTCGGATGTATTTTGCTGTATTGGGTGCTGACCACGCCGGAACGCATAACCAATATCTTCAGCGCAGTAAATAAGGTGATTTCACCGTTCGTGGTGGGCGCGATCCTGGCGTTCGTGCTGAATGTGCCGATGCGCGGCATTGAAAAGCTGCTTTCCGGCGTCAAAAAGCCGGGCCTGCGCAGAGCGCTGGCCATCGTGATAACTATTCTTTCGGTGCTTCTGGTGCTGACGGGTGCGGTGTATCTCCTGGCACCTCAGATCGCGCAGACCATCGAAACACTGGTGGAAAAGCTGCCCGGATTCTTCGCCGGCATTAAGGACCGCGCGGTTGATTATCTGAATGAGAATCCGGACGTAATGGAGTGGCTGAGCAACAATACTGCATTTGATTCCATCAACTGGTCGGATCTGATCCAGAAGGCCATCACTTGGATCACAGGAAGCTTGAACAACATTGTGGACCTGACCATCACGACGGTCATCGGTCTGGGTACTGGCATTTTCAATGGCGTGCTGAGCCTTGTATTCGGGCTGTACTGCCTGAGCCGCAAGGAAATTCTGGCACGGCAGGGAAGACGGCTGGTGTACGCATTTGTGCCGGAGCAGGCCGCTGATGAAGCAGTACGGATTCTGCGGATGTCCAACTCCGTGTTCTCCAACTTTATTTCCGGACAATGCCTGGAGGCGCTGATCCTGGGCGTGATGTTCGCTATCTCGATGGCTATCTTCAAGATGCCCTATATCCCGCTGATCAGCGTGATCATTGCCATCACGGCCCTCGTGCCTATCGTGGGTGCATTCGCCGGCTGTGCTGTGGGTGCGTTCTTCATCCTGGTGGATGACCCGCTGCTGGCGGTGTGGTTTGTGGTGATGTTCCTGGTGCTGCAGCAGATCGAGGGCAACCTGATCTATCCCAGAGTGGTGGGCTCGTCCATCGGCCTGCCCGGTATGTGGGTGCTGCTGGCGGTGGCAGTCGGCGGCAGCGTTTCCGGCGTTGGCGGAATGCTGCTGATGATCCCGCTGATGTCCGTTCTGTATGCGCTGGCAAGAGAGATCACAAACAAGCGGCTGGCAAAAAGAGGCATTTGCGACCAAAAGCTGCAGGATCATCCGCCGGAGCGGAGATCCCAGTTTAAGGAGCAGCGCAAGAAGAATAAGCTGGCCCGCGTTTTGAATCGGCAGAAAGGAAAGCTATGATCTGCACGGTGATTGATATTCGCGGCGATTATGCCTACGTCAAGTACGACGATACCGGCGTGATCAGCGAAGTGGCCATCGCGCTGCTGCCCTTTGGTGCAGATGTGGGCGACAGGCTGAAATTTGAGGATTTTGAATTCTCGACGATATAAAAAAGAACTCCCGATCTCGTAAGAGATCGGGAGTTTTATTATTGGGGATTAGTCCTTGTACATTTCAACCAGCTTCTGCAGGTGCTCCCAGCGCTCCTTAGCAGCAGCCTCGTTCTTAGCGAACAGCTCGGTTGCACGCTCGGGGAACTCACGGGTCAGACGGCTGTAACGGGCCTCGTTCATCAGGAACTCCTGATAGCCATCCTTGGGCTCCTTGCTGTCCAGCTGGAACTTGCCGGTCTCCTTGGAAGGATCGAAGCGGAACAGATTCCAGTAGCCGCACTCAACAGCCTTCTTCATCTCGGCCTGGCAGTTGGTCATACCGCCCTTGATGGAGTGCATCTCACAGGGAGCGTAGCCGATGATCAGGGAAGGACCGTTGTAAGCTTCTGCCTCGCAGATAGCCTTGATGGTCTGAGCCTGGTTGGCGCCCATAGCGATCTGAGCAACGTAAACATAGCCGTAGCTCATTGCGATCTCAGCCAGGGACTTCTTCTTGGTCTCCTTACCGTTGGCTGCGAACTGAGCAACCTGACCGATGTTGGAAGCCTTGGAGGCCTGTCCGCCAGTGTTGGAGTAAACTTCGGTATCGAAGACGAAGATGTTAACGTCCTTGTTGGAAGCCAGAACGTGGTCAACACCGCCGAAGCCGATGTCGTATGCCCAGCCGTCACCACCGAAGATCCAGACGGACTTCTTGGACAGGTATT
>JAFTUO010000045.1 GCA_017466215.1 Oscillospiraceae bacterium
CAGTCAAAAATCAAAGTTTTTTGCCAGCTCTCCCTAAGGGAGAGCCAAGACTTATGGAAGAAATCCCTCAAAGATGGGGAGCTGTTCATCTGCAATGGCGGCGTCAAAATCTTCCTGACTTTGAATCGTCCAGGCAACCGCCGGAATTCGCCACAGTTTGCGGCAAAGCCGGAAGCTCAGCATCTGGCTGTCAGCAAATTTGTAGGCCACAAAGTCGGGACTGGTGAGAAAATTGGTAACAAGCAGCGCCATCACCCATTTGAGAACAAAGGGCAGCTTCGACTCCGGGTTGCGGACAAAATTCTCAGAAAGCTGACCCCGAATGACCTGGGGATGTTGCTTCTTCAGATGATGCACGCACCGGGGATCAAAGGATTCCATACACCACGCACCGGCATAGCCCGCCATCGCCGCTACCGCCGTATCCGTCAGGGCGGCGTGGTTGGTTTTCGTGGGCTTCAGCTCGATGATCAGCGGCGTTTTCCCGCCCCACAGCGTAAGAACTTCGGAAAACAGCGGAATGGTTTCTCCGTTTTCCAGCCGGTAGTTGTTAAGATCCGCGGCGGTCAGATCTTCGATCTGCACATCCGCGCCTGCTGTGCGCAGCAGGGAATGGTCGTGGATCACTGCCAGATTTCCGTCCTTCAGCAGGTGGACATCCAGCTCTGCGCCGTAGCCGCGCTCCAGAGCGGCGCGAAAGGCCGCCATACTGTTTTCCGGCACATTTTCGCTGTGCAGACCCCGATGGGCATAGGCGAATTTCCGGAACTTGCGCAGACGGCTGTGTCCCATCCGTCCGTGCAGGGAGAACAGGAAGAACAGCGCCAGCGCCAAAATTGCTATGATGAAATACCACATAAGTTTATGCAGCCTCAGGCTTGGCATCGCCGTGATTGACGAAGAGCATCGTTACAAAAGAGCCGGCAACGAATAGAGCGGCATAGGGGAACAGAATGCCCATACCCAGCTTGTCCATCATAAAGCCGGACAGCAGGGGGGTCAGCGTCTGGGCAGCCATAGAAGCGGTGTAGTAATAGCCGGTATACTTGCCTACATCGCCCTCGGAGCACATCTCCACAACCATAGGGAAGGAATTGACGTTGATGGTGGCCCAGGCGATGCCTGCCAGCACGAAAATGGCATATATCAGAATATCAGAACTGTTGGGGCCGACGAAGATGGCAGAGCAGAAGGCGGCAGCCAGCAGCGCAACACCAATAAGGATGGCTTTCTTTCTGCCGATCTTGGAAGAGAGGAATCCCACGGGGACAAAGGAGACGATGGCCGCGGCTGTACCGATAGTCAGGGTCAGATTAAAGTCCTTGC
Organism: Oscillospiraceae bacterium; assembly: GCA_017466215.1. Lineage (GTDB taxonomy): Bacteria > Bacillota > Clostridia > Oscillospirales > Oscillospiraceae > Faecousia. The sequence continues at coordinate 1,327 of JAFTUO010000045.1, forward strand.
CCAGAATATTGGTAGCATAGACGCTGTACTTGGAGGAAATGGCGTTATAACCAAAGTACCACAGCACAACGGATGCCAGAACCAACAGCAGGGAACGCATTTCACTGCCGGTCAGCTTGCGCTTCTCGCCGGTTTCGGTTTCCACAGCCTCGGTCAGGCCCAGGCGGACACTTTCCTCGTGCATCTCACTTGCCCACTTGGGCTCGCGGACCGTTGCAAGGAAGATGATCAAGGCTATCAGCATCAGTCCTGCAACGGCGCAGAAGTAGCCGGTATAGCTCATCATATAGTTTTCTGTTGCGCCGGTGGCAAACACCATACCCAGCACCATAACGAAGATGCCGCCGATATAACCCATCAGGTTGATGATGGCATTGGCCTTGCTGCGCAGGGGCTTGATGGTTACATCCGGCATCAGCGCAACGGCAGGAGAGCGGAAGGTGGCCATTGCAACCAAAAGCAGCAGCAAAATACCCACGAAGAGGATCAGCGGCTGGGGAGATTGGGTGGTGATCTGCCATACATAAGCCTGACGGGCAGGCACGACGAGGTTTACATAATCCGGATTAGTGATGTCCTTTTCACCGTCTTTGACGGTACTGCGGATGGCGATGAAGTCCTCCCGGGAGATCTCGTCAGACAGCTTAAACGTTTCTTCCTGCAATGTGGCCTTTGTCTTGTTGGGACGGACAAGCTCCCGGTCGGCCTGGGTGTCATAGATCAGCTCCAGAGCCGCAGGATCGTCCACGGTGGACACGGTGTTGATCTGCTTGAGCTGCGCGGTATCTGCAAAGGTCAGCGCCACCAGCAGGATCACAGCAGCAATGGTGCCGAAGCGGATGAAGGGTGTGCGGCGGCCGGCTTTAGACTTGCATTTATCAGACAGCGTGCCGAACAGCGGCAGCAGGAACAGCGCCAGAATATTATCCAGAGCCATGATCAAACCGGACCAGAACTGGGACATACCGAACTTGTTGGTCAAGATCAGCGGCACGATGGTATCGTAAGCCTGCCAGAATGCAAGGATCAGGAAAAAGGCAAAGCCTACCAGAATGGTACGTTTATTGTTGAGCTTCATATGTAAGCCCTCCGTTCGCGTTTTTCCGGCAAAAGCCGTGGAGTTATTATATAATTCTTTTACAAAAATGTCCAGCTTTTAAGGAAAAACCGCCGGGAAAACCCGACGATTTAAGAGATTATTAAGAATAGGAGCAAAGGCACCGACAAAGCGGTGCCTTTGTTTATAGATTATGCCTTCCAAACGGCTTTTATGATGTTGCCGATTTTAGGAGTAGTTCCGTACATAAGAACACCTACGCGGTAGATCTTGGCAGACAGCACACCGATACCGAAGGTAGAGCCAATCAGAACGGCAATGGAAATTGCGATCTCATACCAGGGGACGGTGCTCATAGCAATTCTTGTGAACATAGCCATCGGTGAGGTGAACGGAATGTAAGAACAAACCTGCATAAGCAAGTTATCTACATTTCCCTCGGTCATAGAGAAGATAACCACCATAAATCCAAACACGAACAGGAAAGTTACCGGCTGAACGGCAGTATTGATATCCTCGAGCTTGGAAACGGTGGAAGAAATCGCACCGTAGAGGAATGCATAAATCAAGAATCCAAGCAAGAAGAATACGAGCATATATACAAACAACTCAGGAGGAATATTGAAGATAGAGTCAATGATTCCGTTATCGCCCCAATAGGACTTGTTCATATTGTAGAACACGAGTGCTGAGCCAAAGATGGCAACAAGCTGAACAAGACCTGCCAAACAAGCCGCCAAAACCTTGCCGAACATCATATTGATAGGCTTGGCGCTGGTGATAAGAAGTTCCATAGCACGGGAGCTTTTTTCGGTCGCAACACTCATTGCTACCATCTGACCGTAAAGCAGAATGACCATATACAGAGCAAAAATCATAATGTAGGTGTAGAAGAAGTTTTGCATCTGGTCTTTTCCAAGGCGCTCCACGTTGCCGTCGATCTGAATGTTCATAACGCCGGCGGCATCTTCTTGAGACATACCGCCGCCTATCATAGCGTTCATTTGATAGATCTGCTGCAGGACACCGGTGGCAATATCCGGGTTCACATCGTACATCGAAAGATTATCGACATAATAGGTAAAAGAGGTTTCTCCGGTCATTACAAAAGCACATTCGATGTCGCCGGAGGTGATTTTGTCCTTGATTGCGCTGATTTCCGCATCCGTGATCTGCACGTTATAGTCAGTAAAAGCTGCGGCAAATGTTTCTCCCACCATATCCGCCTGCGCAGGATCATCTGCTTTTACGAGCATAACGGAAAGGTCTGCAGTGGTATCAGAGGTATCACCTGATTTAAACAAGGCAGTAATTCGGGGGAAGAGCATAACGATAGCGATAACTACCATCAAAAAGATCGTTATACCGACAAACGCCTTGTTCTTAGCATAGCTTTTAAGCTCAAATTTGAGTATTTTTCCAAACTGTTTCACTATTTAGTCCTCCTGTGCGGCATCGCCTGCGTATTCTACGAAAATATCGTTGAGGGAAGGCTCAAAGACCTTTACCCCATCAATATCATAGTTTTCCACAAGGCGAGTCATAGTGGCTTTCTTTTCGCAAGGGTCAGACAAGCGAATCATCAAGTTACCGTTTTCCATAAAAGTACAGGAAGAGCCAAAGTCAGCAATAATTGCATCGGGGTTTTCTGTACGGACAACCAGGCGGTTGCGGGGATAGTTACGCTTAATGTCGTGCAGATCACCGTGCAGAGCAACAACGCCGTTGTTAAGAATAGCAATGCTGTCGCAGAATTCTTCTATGTAGCTCATTTGATGGCTGGAGAACAGAACGATCTTTCCTTTGGAAATCTGTTCTTTGACTACGTCCTTTAAGAGCATTGCGTTTACCGGGTCCAGACCGGAGAACGGCTCGTCCAGGATTACGATATCGGGGTCGTGGGCAAGAGCCGTAATAAGCTGGATCTTCTGCTGATTACCTTTTGAAAGCGTTTCAAGCTTCTTGTTGCGATACTCGGTCATACCCAGTCTTTCGAGCCAATAGTCAATGGACTGCACGGCTGCTTTACGACTCATTCCTTTCAGCTCTGCAAAGTAGGTGAGCTGATCAATGATAATTTTCTTCGGATACAGACCTCTTTCTTCGGGAAGATAGCCGATACCGATTTTGCTGTAGTCGATAGGCTGACCGTCAATCAGCACCTCTCCGCTGTTTGCGGGAAAAACATCCATCAAAATGCGAATGGAGGTAGTCTTGCCGGCGCCGTTTCTGCCCAGCAGACCGAAGGCTTTTCCGCCCTCAATTTTGAATGAAACTCCGGTGAGGACTTTTTTCTCACCAAAGGATTTTTCTATATTTCTGAGTTCTAATATCATCTTCCAACCTCCTGGTAAAAAGTGCGCCAACCGCATAACATATTATAGCATAATTATTATAAAAATAAAGGGGTTTTGAATTTGGCTGTTTGGAGCATAACGAACGCCGTACAATTTTAATCAAATGCCAGACCGCAAACTCTGCAAAAAGGCGATCATTCAATCAATTTGCGCATTTTTGTCACCTCTTCAATGCCTTCTATCAACATTATGATAACACTTTGTTTGTATAAAATCAAGGGTTATGTTGGTATACTGTTATCATAATATTAGCGAGGTGTTAGTATGGCGACGAACAAAATCCAAACCGGCATTCGATTTGAGCCGGAGCTGCTTTATAAGATCGCACATGTTGCCAAGAACAACAAGCGTTCCCTGAATGCCCAACTGGAATACCTTGCTCAGCTCTGTGTCAAGGAATACGAGACCGAAAACGGCAAGATTCCGGTAGATGACGAAGCCCTTTATCAGAAATAATGAAAAGCCTGCACAAATCGTGCAGGCTTTTTATTTAGTCAAACGCCAGGCCGAAATAGGTTGGGGCGGGGCGATCATCCAGGGACAGGTACATTGCAAAGGGGATGTCGCCGCCGGGGCAGCGGAAGCGGCCGCTGTCTTTGCCCAAAGCGGCAAGGATGCCCGGCGCAACATCAGCATTTCCCAAAAGCTCCGCATCCTCGGCATAGAGAAAACCGTCGCCGGCGTACAGCTTGGTGATGGCGGACAGAAACTGCAGGTTTTCGTTCTCCTGCACCACGCCGCCGGCCGGCAGAAATTCCCGGCGAAGACGGGCATATTCTTCTGCGTCAATTTCCCGCAGGGCGATGGGCTGGCTGCTGCGGCAGGTGAATTCCTGCACGTAGCTGCAGGTTTTGTAGCCCATACTTTCATACATACCGAAAAGATGGACCTCCGGCACAAGGATAATGCCGCTGTAGCCCAGCTCCAAAAGAAGCAGCCGGGTGTCGTCCATCAGAGCGCGGCAGAGGCCCTGCTTGCGGAATGCTTTCGCGGTGGCCACGGCGTAAACGTAGGCGATGGGCCGGCCTTCATACCGGCAGTCAAACCAGTAAAGGGCTGCAGCAACTTCACCGTCAACCGTAATGCAGCGGCAGCGGTCCGGGGAAAAAGCGGTGTCCCAAAAGATGTCCAGAAAGGCATCCGTATCCCCAAACGCCTCTTTCCAGAGACTGCGCAGAGAGTCGATCTGACTTTCCAGAGGATAATCAATCTTCATCGTCATCCTCCCACAGCCGCGCCCAGAATTTCACCACCAGATGGTGGGGGTAATAGCTCAGCTTGGACTGCCGCAGGCCGGGGATGCCCATATCTTCCTCCCGATTCAGGTAACGCAGATCGGGATATTTGCTCCTTAAGTGGGCGGCAAAGGCCTGGGCGATGGCAGGATAGGCGCCGTCGGCGTGATCCATCGCCTTTTCAAAATGAATGTCAAAGGTGTTTTCCGAAAGGGCTGAGCCCATGGTCATCGCCAGAATACTGCCGTTTTCCACCAGCGCCAGACCCTCCAGGCCCAGCTTTTCCATATTGGCAAAAGCCCGGTTCAGCGCCTGCTTTTCCAGGTGGTAGTCGTTGTTGGGATCGGCCGCCAGCTTGGCTGCGTACCAGGAAGCCACCATCTTCTCCACCGCAGGCAGGTTTTCTGCGGTGATGGGCATAGCGGTGCAGCCCGGATGGGCCTGCCAGAAGCGGTTGATGTGATTGCGTTTCTTCTGATACTTGCGGCCCTTCAGGTCGGCAAGGTCGTGGATGTCGTATACATAGTCGCAGCTGTCCCGGTCGGGATGGAAGCGGAACTGGCCGGGGTAAAGCTCCTCCACCAGCATGGTATCTGCGGCGGTCAGACCCGACAGACGGCATACGATGCCCCGCTTCCGGGCGTCATTGATCACGGCGTCCAGCACCGGGCGAATGTCGCCGCTGCCCACGGGGAAGGGGTAGATGCTGCGCCGCTCAAACTGGGAAAACAGCACGAAAAAGTCGTCCAGTCTGGCAATTCGCTGCCGTCCCCAGAGATTTAAGTTGGCGTAGGAGTATTCGCAGCCCCGTTCGCCGGCGGCGAAGAGCGCCTTGAGATATTCGGTTTTGGTGGCTTCATCAAATTTTTGGAAGTCGATCATTTTTTCACATCCTTTGGGCCTAGTATGCCACTTATTTGAACAATCTATCGTCCAGACGGCGGGCCTTTATGGTGTAGTACAGGGCAGAGCCCAGGGTAAGCAGCACCGCCGCCTCACCGATGGCTACATACAGTGCGTTCATAAAGAAGCCGCCGCCCACATACACGGAAAGCTCCCAGCCTACCAAAACGGCGTTGCAGATGGCCGGCAGCAGCAGGCCGAAAAGGGGATAGCCCCTGACGGTCCATTTGCGGCTGAGCCACATACCGGTGGTCGCCAGCGCCGAAGCGGCGCTTCCCACCAGAAAGTCCAGCGGCAGCGCGCCGGCAAAGGAAACGTTAAACAGCAGGCAGCCTACGGTGAGACCCGGGATAGCCGCCGGCGTGAAAAATGCCATCACGCACAGCACCTCTGACACCCGGAGCTGGATAGCCCAGGAGGCTGAGCCGGGCACAAGGAAATTTTGCAGGTAAGTTAACGCGACGTACAGCGCCGCCAACAGCGCGCCGTGGGTCAAATTACGGGTTTTCTGATTCATAGCACAAAAAATGGGCGCACTGCGCCCCATCTCCCCCTAGTTTTATTTAACGACAGGATGGTTGCGAACTGTCGGATTCAGTTGCTGTCATTATATCTGTCGCCCGGAAAATTGTCAACACAGAAAAATCCGCTGCTTATGCAGCGGATTTTCCTAAAAAGGGATTAGAAAGAAGAGAGATAGAAAAACACTTGGTGAAGAAAAGCGGCTTATGGCTACCGCCATCCTCTGATAACAGCATACAAGTCGCTTTTGAACAGAAAATAACGAAATTGTGAATTTTTTAGGAAGCTTTGGGGAAAATCAGCGTAACCTTGAAAAGGTCGCCGTCCAGCGTCAGCTGCAGCTGGCCGTTCTGAAGCTCCATCAGGCTCTTGGCGATGTTCAGGCCCAAGCCGCTGCCCTCGCTGTTTCGGGACACATCGCCCCGGACAAACCGCTCCAGCAGCTCATCCGCATTGACCTGCGGAGGCTCCCGGGAGATGTTTTTCAGCGAAAGCTGCACCTGCGAATCTGTTTCTGCCAGCTCGATATACAGCCGTGTGCCGGGCAAGGCGTACTTGACGGCGTTGCTCATCAGATTGCTCAGCACCCGCCAGACAAGCCGGCCGTCTGCCAGCATTAAAATGGGGGTCTGGGGGATCTGGAACACCGGCTCCAGCTGCGCCGCGGCAAATTTATCAGAGAATTCGCCCAGCGCCTGGTTGACGCTTTCGGCAGCATCCAGCCGGGTGATGTGGGTGGTGATGTTGCCGGAATTGGCTTTACTCAGCTCCATCAGATCCTCAATCAGCTTCTTCATCCGGGCGGATTGCCGGGACAGCACCTGCAGATATTCTTCCTGGTCCTGCTCAGAGGGGGATTTTTGCAGCAGGTCCACGAAGTTGATGATGGAGGTCAGAGGCGTTTTGATGTCGTGGGAGATATTGGTGATCAGCTCAGACTTCATCCGCTCCGAGCGCATCTGATTTTCCGCGGCGATCATCGCCGTTTCAGACAGGGCGTTGAGGTGCTGGGCCAGGGTCTGGAAGCTGCCGTGGAGATATTTGGTGGAGATCTTGCATTGAAGATCGCCGCTGCACATCTGCTCCACGCCCCGGATCAAGCTGCCGATGGCATAGCCGCTGTAGAGCAAAATACCGGCGCAGAGCAGAAGATCCATGATCAGAAGAACGATGAAAATACCGCCGAAGCTCTGGGACAGCAGGAACAGGCCAACCGCGCTGGCTGCCAGCAAGGCGGCGGTGGCAAGCCATTTCCATATCACGTTCATCAGACCTGCCACCCGGGTGCAGCCCAGCGCCACAAAGCGCAGGAAGCGTCCCAGCAGTATCAGCAGACGTCCGGTCAGCGTATGCTTCCACCAGAAGCCATCGCCCACCTTGATCTGGGCGGCGAAGGCGAAGATCAGCGCCAGGGCCAATACGCAGATGGCCATCAGAACGCTGCCCATCAAGCTCAGGTTGCCCAGGTGCGGGCCGGCGTTGGTTATCCAGACCGTCAGCCTGTTCTGCAGCAGCACCAGGCCGGCAATGGAGATGCCCACAAGCACCGCATAAACGTCCAGCGGCAGCCGGTTCAGCGCGCCGGGCGCGATGGTACCGTCCGCCGTGCGGCCAGCACTCCAGCACAGGAAAGACAATCCTGCCGCAAACAGCACAAGACCTACAGCCAAAATGCCGATGAAGGTATACCGATAGGGGAACAGATCGGTCAGGATCTGCAGCTTGGAGTTGATCAGAACATTGGGCTGCAATGCTACGGTAACGGTGTATTCCGGCGCTTCGTAATAGTACAGCGTATGACTGGCCAGCCTGCCGTTTTCCCAGATGGTCTCCGTTTCCCGGTACAGATAGTCTGTCGGGAAGGAATCCGGCTCGGTGGGATCGGTGGTTTCCTGCTCATCATCCGGCAGTTCTTCCTCCGGAATATCCACGATTGGGTACAAGGGCTGGATGGTAAAGGTCTTGGCGAATGCAATGTCGCTGCTGACCGAGCCGAAGCTGGACACCGTCTCGCCGTTTTCAAGCAGCGCTACAGCCCAGAAATCCGCATCACTCCGCTCCTGGGGGCGGGAGTAAAGGCTCCGCTCCAGCAGATAGGGCAGATTGCCGTAGTTTTCGACAGCGTACAGCGCGGCATAGTCCTGGGCGATGGTCTCTGCGATGGATTCATACTCCAGATCCTGCAGCTTGCTCACATCGTCCACATACAGGTTGGCGTTTTCCATAGCAATGATACCAACGCCGCCTGCAAGCGTGGCGATGACAGAAAGAGCGGTCAGCAGGATCACCAGGAATTTCAGGGCCAGACTATGCTTCATAGGTGTGCCGACCTCCTTCGATCTTGTAGCCCTGACCCCAGACCACCTTCAAATACCGGGGGTCAGAGGGGTCGATCTCGATCTTTTCACGCAGGTGGCGGATATGTACGGCCACCGAGCCCTCGTTGCCCAGAGCCACCTCCTGCCAGACTGCCTCGTACAGCGCCTTTGTGGAGAAAACCTCGCCGGGGTGGGTCATCAGCAGGTGGAGAATGCTGTATTCCGTGGGGGTCAGGCTCACCGGCTCGCCCTCAACCAGTACGCTTTTGGTGCGGTCGTTCAGCAAAATGCCGCCGATGGCGATCTCGGCAGGGCTTTCCTCTGTCCGGCTGCCCAGTTGGGCATAGCGGCGCAGATGGGAGCGGACTCTGGCCAGCACTTCCATCGGCTCAAAGGGCTTGGTGATGTAGTCATCCGCGCCCACGTTCAGACCCAGGACCTTGTCCTCGATCTCAGACTTGGCCGTCAGCATAATGATGGGCACGTTGGAAAATTCCCGGATGGTCTTTGTGGCGGTAACGCCGTCCATCTGGGGCATCATCACGTCCATCAGGATCAGATGGATGTCCTCATTTCGCACGATATCCAGGGCCTGAAGGCCGGTATTGGCTTCAAAAAAACGGTAGCCCTCCGGCGTCAGATAAATGCGCAGCGCGCTGACGATATCCGGCTGGTCATCGCAGATCAGTATATTGTACATACTCTGCCTCCTGCAATTTGCATATTCTTGCCTCTATTATAGCAGTATTTTCGCAAATAGGAAAGAGGAACTTTTGCAGTCGCAGTTGATTCTCTGAGAAAAACGTATTATAATGAAAATAACCCATAATAAAAAGGAGTGCATAATATGCTGGAAGAACTGAAAATTTGGCTTGCCACCAGTGGCGCATCGCTGCTGGCTGTGGTGCTGAAGGCCATCATCATCGCGGTCATCGGTCTGTTTGTGATCCGTGCCGTCAACAAGCTGCTGGATAAGGTGCTGCAAAAGTCCAAGCTGGAAAAAGCTGCCCACAGCCTGCTGAAGGGTCTGGCAAAGACGGTACTGACCGTCCTGCTGGCGCTGATCGTGGCATCCTCTCTGGGTGTGGATGTGACGGGCATCGTGGCGTTGGCTTCCGTGCTGACTCTGGCTGTTTCCCTGGCGCTGCAGAATATGCTGGCCAATGTGATCGGCGGCTTTACCCTGCTGTACACCCATCCCTTCTCCTCCGGTGACTATGTAGAGATCGCAGGTCAGGCCGGCGCTGTGCAGGAGGTTGGCATCGCCTACACCAAGCTGATGACCCCGGACAACAAGCTGATCTCCATCCCCAACAGCGCTGTGACCGCAGCCCAGATCGTCAATTACTCCGCCAGCGGCTGCCGCCGTGTGGACATTGATGTATCTGCCTCCTACGATGCACCTACCCAGCTGGTCATTGATACCCTGGTGAGTACCGCCAATGCATCCTTCGTGCTGACTGAGCCGGAGCAGCCCTATGCCGTTCTGGTCAGCTATGGCGAGAGCTGCATCAACTATACCCTGCGCTTCTGGGTCAAGACCGAGGATTACTGGGCAGCACTGTTTGCTGTGAACCAGAAGATCAAGGCCGATTTCGATGCTGCCGGCGTGCAGATGAGCTACCCGCACCTGAATGTCCATATCGAAAAATAAAATTTCTTTGCATACCATCTTAGATTGCAGGACATACTAGCTCTGGACAGAAAAGAACCGTTCAGAAAGCTGCGACGGCAGAAAAAAGAACCGTACATTTTCTGTCAAGTGTATCACCGCAAGCGCAGCGGCAGGATGCGAAAAGGCGGATAAGGAACGATCCGCCGTACATACAATAAAAAAGCAGGCAACCGGATGGTTGCCTGCTTCTGCGTTTCTGGAATAGGCCCTTGGCTCTCCCTTTGGGAGAGCTGGCAGCCGATCAGGCTGACTGAGAGGGCTACTATAAAAACCCTCTCCGGCAAAAATCAAAGATTTTTGCCACCTCCCCCAAAGGGGGAGGCAAGGGGCTGGTTATAACTGATACAGCGGCTGCACGGGGTCATACCGCTGGGGCTTGTATGTAACGGAGCCGATGGGCTTGCCGTCAATGCCAAACTTGGGGTTGTAGCCAAAAAGGTTTACATAACACATAAGGTCGTCCCGCTCGGCTTCCATCTCCCGCATAACGGCCACCGTTGCCAGCACATCATCCACCGCCCGGTGGGAGTTGACCACCTCGCCGGAAAGCCCATAGACCTCGATGGCATTGCACAGCTTGTGGGGATAGCTGTGGCGGTCCTTGTACACCGTCAGCAGGTCCAGCTTGTCCTTGCCCTTGAGGATCATCGGGTCGCCGTTTCGCAGCAGCAGGTAGTACAGAAAACTCAGGTCAAAATGGGCGTTATAGGCCAGAAGCAGGGTGTTGCCGGCAATCATCCGGGCGATATCCTGACAGGCCTGGGCCTTGGGGATACCCCGATCCAGAATGTCCTGGGTGGAGATACCGGTGAGATTTTCGATCATAGGGGGAACGGTGTTGCCGGGGGTCAGAGAGATCAGCTCGTCGTATTCCTGGATCACGGTGGCGATGCCGTCCCGGCATTCTACCACCACAGCGGCGAATTCGATGATCTCGTCCCGGTTGAAGTGCAGGCCGGTGGTCTCCGTGTCAAACAGTACCAGACGGTCGTATTTTTCAAATAAAGTATCAAAATTACCCACGTTTAATCCCCTTTCGCCAGTTTTTGCGCTCGTGCAAACTTGCTTCTGGACTCCGGAGTCAGCTGGAACATTTCGGCCAGGGCCTTGGCATAGGATTCTGCCAATTCCTCAGGACCGCTTTTTAGCTCAATTTCTACTTCCCGCAGGGGAAGCTCCTTACCGCCGCCCAACAGGACACCTTCGTCCAGCGCCAGCTCCACCGCACCCTTGGGAGATGACAGCAGCTTGGCCCGCCGTGTAAAGCGAGCGCCGCAGGAAACTACCAGACCGTTTTTGGTTAGCTCCAGCAGCTCCTCAGGAGCGCCGAGTTTACATAACATCGGAATGGCGGCCTCAATATCGGCTGCCTCCAGCTCCCATTCGCCCCGTCCGTGGCTGCCGTCCGGGGTCTTGACGGTGCAGACGCTAACGCCGTTTTCCATCCGCTGCCGCAATGTGATATGCCGCGCTGACAGCGCGCAATCTTCGGTGTCAAAATAGGTGGTCTCCATCGAGATCACCGTAAAATCGTCCCATTGCTTGCCCAGCGCAGCAAAACTGGCAGCACTGGCGGAAAATTTCAGTTCAAATTCACGTCCCAAGGAATCCACCTCCAATTTACCATATTATACACTTTGGAAAGATGGTATGCAAGAATCTTTTTATGAGGCCCGATTCCGACAAAATATCCCACTGCCGCCGTGGTAGGATTTAGGTATTGAAGGGAAAGGAACGTGGTACAAATGATGGTAGCCTTGGGGATCTATGTCCGGCGATGGCAGAGGACGCTGCGGCGGTGGATGCTGAGCCAGCGCTTTCATATGCTGGCACAGACCGCGGCATACATACTCGCAGGATTCCTGCTCAGCGCCGCCAGCCTGGGGAATGCCGCCCAGCCGCTGACGCTGGGCCTGCTCTTGGCGGTGTCCGGGTGGCCTGCGGTGCTGATCACCGCCGGCGGTATGGCGGGATATCTGCTGTTCTGGAGCAGCGCCGGTACCCAGGGTGTGCTGTGGCTGTGTCTGGGACTGGTGGCGGCGGTGATGCTGGGCGGACGGCAATTTTTGCGGACGATGCCCCTGCTGATGCCGGCGCTGGCCGGTGTCATCACCGCCGTGTCCGGGGTGGTATTTCAGCTGCTGTTTCGGGAAACAACGCCGGTGCTGATGTATTTTCTGCGGATCACACTGGCGGTGCTGAGTACATTGCTGTTCACCGCTATGCTGGAAAAGCGGGACCCGGTCATTGAATGGTTGGTGTGCGGCGTGGCAGTTTTGGCGCTGGCCCAGGTGATCCCGATTCCGTATTTAGGCTTCGGCTATATTGCCGCCGGGATTTTGGCGGCGGTTGGGGCGTTTCCTGCCGCCGCGCTGGCAGGTCTTGCGCTGGATCTGGCGCAAGTAACGCCCACGCCTATGACCGCGGTGCTGTGCCTTGCGTATATGCTCCGGCTGATCCCGGGGCTGAAAAAAGGCGCGCTGTGCGCTGCCGGCGGCGTGGTTTATGTGGTGGTAATGCTGCTGTGCAGCAATTTCGACCTGCAGCCGGTGCCGGGGCTTTTGATCGGCGGGTTTATTGCCTATTGGATTCCCGGAAAATCCGGGCTGTCCCATCGCCGGGGCGAGACCGGCTTTGCCCAGGTGCGGCTGGAGATGGTTTCGTCGGTACTCAGCCAGACCCAGCGGCTATTGCTGGATGTGGAGGAATACCCCATCGACGAGACGGCCATCGTGGCCCGGGCAGTGGAGCGGGCCTGCAACGGCTGCCCGTTCCGGAATAAATGCAAGGATCAGGGGAAGGCCATATCGGCTGATTTCCTGCATAAGCCCCTGGGCAACGGCGCGGGCCTGCCCACATCCTGCCGCAAATCCGGGCGGCTCTTGCAGGAGCTGCGCCGGGGGCAGGAGCAGCTGCGGTCCATCCGCGCGGACCGGGACCGGCGGGAGGAATACCGGGCCGCCGTGACCCAGCAGTATCGCTTCTTGTCAGAATATCTGCAGGATCTTTCTGACACGCTGGCCCAGCGGGCCGATCCACCCAAGCAGTTCTATCAGCCGGAGCTGGCAGTGTGCTCCGCCGCCCGGGAGGGGACGAATGGCGACCGCTGCCTGGTGTTCGCCGGAGTAGAGTGCAAATATTACATTGTGCTGTGCGACGGGATGGGCACCGGCCCGGAGGCCGCCCGGGACGGAAAAATTATGGGAAATATGCTGAAAAAGCTGCTCAGCGCCGGCTATCCGACCGAATTTGCCCTGCGCAGCGTCAACAGCCTTTGCGCGCTGCTGGGAAGGGCCGGCGCGGTAACCATTGATCTTGCCGAATTGCGGCTGGATACCGGCAAGGCGACGCTCTACAAATGGGGCGCAGCGCCGTCGTATCTGATGTCCAAGGGCGCGGCAATAAAAATCGGGACAGCCACCCCGCCTCCCGGGCTGTCGGTAACCGATTGCCGGGAGACGGTGGAGCAGCTGTCCCTGCGCCGGGGGGAGATGCTGATTTTGCTCAGCGACGGGGCAGAGGGAGAGGAGTCTCTGCGCCGCTGTTTGGAGGATGCTGCGCAGCCGCCAGGGGAGTTGGCGGCGAGGATCTTGGCCTGCAGCCAGGCAGGAGCGGACGATGCCACTGTCGCGGTGGTGCGCCTGAACTCCCTGCCTTCGCCGACATAATACCACAAAAAATATGCAAAATTTGTCGAAACACAAGATGTAGGAGAAAATTTTGCGGAAAAGCACAAGATTTTGCGAACACACCTTTTTCCAAGACGGGCATTCTATTCTACTGTCATCCCCACGGCGCATCTTTAGATGCGCCGTGGGGATCTCCCGGTACAATCTCTGATACTGCACAGCATTTCGATGGATGCTGCCAGGAGATTGCCACGTCGCTTCGCTCCTCGCAATGACAGCGTTTTTGCACTGTGTGTGGTATTCTAAAACAAAAAGCTGGCACGCTACTGCATGCCAGCTTTTTTCTTATAATTACTGATTCTCGATTTCCTTCAGAGCGTCCTTGCGGCTGAAGTTTGCGCGGCCCTTCTCATCGAAGCCCATAAACTTGACCCAAGTCATATCGCCCAGATTCAGGACATCCTCAACCTTCTCAACGCGGCGGTTCTCCAGCTTGGAGATGTGGACCATACCGTCGTGGCCGGGAGCAATCTCAACGAATGCACCGATGGGCAGGATGCGGACGACCTTGCCGTAGTAC